>DASWME010000131.1:0-11934 GCA_036399915.1 Thermoanaerobaculia bacterium | reverse complement strand
GCGAGGATCGCGTGCGCCACCCAGAGCTGGGCCTGGGCGCCGCCCGGGGAGAAGCGCAGGCCGAAGCCGGGTGCCGGCTCCGTCGGCGTCTCGGGCTCTGCCGGGCTCCCCTCGTCCGCCATTCCGTAGATGCGGATTCGGGCGCGCCCATCCAGCCGCTCCAAGCGTACGTGGAGCGTGCCCTGCTTCGGCACCCCGGCCAGGGCGGCGAGGGAGAGGTGGAGGAGCGCCTGACGCAGCAGGTACCGGTTGCCCTCGGCCAGCACCGGCCCCTCCGGCAGCTCGGGCCTGACCTGCACCTGCTGCTTGCGGGCTGGGGCCACCAGCAGCGAGGCCAGCTCCTCGGCCAGCTCGCGCAGGTCCATCGTCTCGTGCCGGTCGCTCCGCGGCGAGACGTAGGCCAGGAAGGTCTCGAGTCCGCGGTGCAGGCGCTGGAGCTCCTCGTTGAGCACGGCGACGCGGTGCAGCAGCTTATCCCGCTGGGCGGGATCGGCGGCGCGGCCGGAGGCGATCATCTCCCGAAGGATCTCGATGGTGAAGACCATCGCGTTGATCGGCGCCCGCAGGTCGTGGGCCACCGCCGGCGAGATCTGCGCCACCGACCGCATCTGCGAGGTGAGGCGGAGGTCCGTCTCCAACCCGGTTAGGGTCCCCTGGTCCTGGACGAGCAGGACGCCGCCGCTCTGGGGGTCGCGGCGCAGGTCGAAGGACAGGCGCCTCCGCGCCGTCCCTCCCGCGCCGCCGTCGGTCCCGACCTCCCTGGCGTCCGCGGGATCCGAGGTCTCCGCCACGGGCAGCTCGAGCACGGCCTGGTGGACGCCCCCGCCGGCGCCGTTCCAGCTCAGGCCCGCGCTCTCGAGACGGGGCTTGAGCTGCCTCCAGAGGCGCTCCAGCTCGAAGCCGTCGGCGCAGCCCAGCAGCTCGAGCGCCCGCTGGTCGGCGAAGCGTACGCTGCCGCCCGGGTCCAGGCTCACCACGCCGGGGCCGAGGAGCCCCGCGAGGTCGTCGCTCGCCGAGCCAGGCCGCGAAAGGGTCGGCAGGTTCTCGGTGGTGGTGGCGTCCATGGCTCGTTCTCCATCGATCGCGCCGGGCCGAAGGCTCGGCCCCGCCGGCGCGGCGGGTATTTATAGAAGGTCGGTGGGCGATGCGCAAGCCGACGGCGTGCGATCCCGCCCGGGGGAGAGCGCAGAGGACCTTTCATGAAATTCCAGGGATCCGGGTTGAACCACCGGCAGCGGGTGCGTCCCCCGGCCGTTCGGCCAACGCCGCGAGGAAGGAGCCGGCCCACCAGGAGATGTCGTGGCGCCGTACCTCTTCGCGCATCCTGCGCATGCGTGCCTTCCGCTCCCGCTCCTTCATCCGCAGGGCCCGGCACAGTGTCCGCGCGACTCCCTGCGCGTCGAAAGGATTGACGAGCAGCGCGCCGGCGGCGAGCTGCGAGGCCGCGCCGGCGAACTCGGAGAGGACGAGGACCCCCTGCTCCTCGAGGTTGGCGGCGCAGAACTCCTTGGCTCCCAGGTGCATCCCGGCCTTGAGAGGAGTGAGCATGGCCACGTCCGCCACCCGGTAGTAGGCGAGCAGCTCCTCGGGATGGAGGGCGCGGTACAGGTAGTGAACAGGCACCCAGCCCGGCCGGCCGAAGCAGCCGTTGATCTCGCCGACCAGCCGCTCGATCTCCGCCCGCAACGAGGCATGCCGGGGGAGGCCCTCCCGGCTGGGGACCGCCACTTGGACGAGCGTCACCCGCTCCTGCAACTCGGGATAGCGGGTGAGCGTCTCGGCGAAGGCCCGTAGCTTCTCGACGATCCCCTTGGCGCGGTCCATGCCGTCCACCCCGAACACCAGCTGGCGGTCCCGTAGCGAATCCCGCAGAGCCGCGGCCCGCGCCTCCACCTCCGGCCGCGCGGCCCGCTCTCCGATCTGCCGGGCGTCGACTCCGATAGGGAACGCGCCGGTCCGCAGGTCGAAGGTCGCGCCCCCGATCGAGCCCCGCACCGACCACAGCCCGCCGCCGATCCGCGCCTCTCGGGCCGAGGGCAGGATCTCCTGGACGCAGGCCAGGAAGTTCCCGAGGTCGCGCTCGGTCTGGAAGCCCACCTGGTCGAAGGCGAGAAGACCCGCGAGCAGCCGCTCCCGCCAGGGGAGCTTACGGAAGAGGTCGGGCGTGGGGAACGGCAGGTGGAGGAAGAACGCCTTGCGGCTCGAGACGTCCAGCCGCCGCAGCTCGACGGCCAGGTTCATCAGCAGGTGGTCGTGCACCCAGACGAGATCGCCGGCCGCTCCCCGCGCCAGCGTCCTGGCCGTGGCCCGGGCGAACTTGCGGTTCACCTTGAGGAAGGCCTGCCAGTGGGACGGGTTGAAACCGCATTCGAGCGGCAGGTCGTGGAACAGCGGCCAGACGACCTCGCCCGAGAAGCCGCCATAGCAGAGGCGCTCCTCCTGGGCGTTGAGCAGGACGGGACGCAGCGAGAAGCCGCCCTCCTGGATGAATCCGGTCAGCACCTTGCGCAGCCCGGCGACTTCCTCCTCGGCCACTCCCGGCCAGCCGATCCAGATCCCCCGGCGCTCGCGCAGCACCGGCGTCAGAGCGGAGATCAGCGCGCTGTGGGCCGGCGACACGCGCCAGCCCTTTCCGCCCTCGCGGGTCAGCTCGATGGGAAGGCGGTCGGAGACGACCACGCAACGCGGCGCCGGACGGCCCGCGGGAGGTGGCTCGGGGAGCCGGAGATCGGCGGCGGCGGAGATGCTGGCGCTCATGAGCCCTTCGAGATGAATCCAGAGGTCAGAGATGATGGGCGTGGGACCCTCGCGTCGAGAGCCGGTCGTTGCTGCAGGACGCGGAGATCCGCCGCCGGACGCGTGAACGCCTGAGGTGCAGGTTGCATGCCACGGCGGCGGAATCCGGAAACGATTGAAAGACCGCTGCTTGCCCGATCTCGCTGGGCACGGCCGATGCAGAGGGGGGAGCCGTCCCCCAGGAGGGACGGCAAAGCGGAAGCCTGGAAGGGCGCGTCATTCGGGTAATTCTTGCAACGGAGCGCCGGCAGCCCGGCAAAGGTGACCATGCCAACCGCGATCGCCACCGAGGAGACCGAAAAGCTCGACACCGGCCTGACCATCGCCGTCTTCGTCGATCCCATCGAGAGCGCAAAGGCCGCAGGCCTGCGCTACATCACCGACGACGAGCCCGGCATCCGCCGTCTAAAGCGCGGCAAGGGGTTCACCTACGTCGATCCCCAGGGCCGGACGATCAAGGACCCCAAGGAGCTGGAACGCATCAGGAAGCTGGCCATCCCGCCGGCGTGGACGGACGTGTGGATCTGCCCGCGGGCCAACGGCCACCTGCAGGCCACGGGGCGCGACGCCCGGGGGCGCAAGCAGTACCGGTATCACCCCGACTGGCGGGAGGTCCGCGACGAAACCAAGTTCGGGCGCATGATCGCCTTTGGCGAGTGCCTGCCCAGGATCCGCGAGCGGATCGACCAGGACATGTCGCTCCGGAGCCTGCCACGCGAGAAGGTGCTCGCCACGGTGGTCAAGCTCCTGGAGACGACGCTGATCCGCGTCGGCAACAAGGAGTACGCGAAGCAGAACAACTCCTTCGGCCTGACCACCCTGCGCGACCAGCACGTGGACGTCGAGGGCTCGAAGCTGCGCTTCGAGTTCCGCGGCAAGAGCGGCAAGGAGCACTCGGTGGAGGTCCAGGACCGGCGGCTCGCGCGCATCGTCCAGCAGTGCCGCGACCTGCCGGGGCAGAAGCTCTTCCAGTACCTGGACGAGAACGGCGAGCGCCAGAGCGTCAGCTCCGAGGACGTCAACGCCTACCTGCGGGAGGTCACGGGCGAGGACTTCACCGCCAAGGACTTCCGCACCTGGGGCGGCACGGTGCTCGCCCTCTCGGCCCTGCTGGAGGTGGGCTCTTGTGAGACCGAGAAGGAAGCCAACAAGACGGTGGTGGAGGCGATCAAACGGGTGGCCGGTCAGTTGGGCAACCGGCCCGCCATCTGCCGCAAGTACTACATCCACCCGGTGGTGATCCAGACCTTCCTGGAGGGCTCCCTCTCACAGACGCTGGCAGAGGTCGTCGAGGACTCGCCGGACAGGGACGACCGCACCGGCCTGCGCCGCCTGGAAGCCCAGGTGCTGGCGTTGCTCAAGGGAAAGAAGAACGGGAACGGGGGGTGAGGGGCCCTGGCGGCCGTCCGGCCGCCAGGGAAGGGAGGCTCAGCAGACCATCTCTTCCTGGTACATGAACACCAAGTTCTGCTCCTCGAACTTGTCGAAGAACTCCGCCCAGGTGATCTCCTCCAGCTCCTCGTCGCTATCGAAGCCGGGGAAGTCGATCCGCAGGCCGCCCGCGATCTTGTGCTTCATGGGGCCGACGACCGCCGCCGGGCGCCCGCCCCGCTCCTCGGCCCAGCGGCGGATCTCCTCGTGGTCGGTCGTGGTCTTGGTGGATGACATGGTTACCCCTCCGTGCTGTGTTACCCGTTGACGATTTCACCTCCGTTGGGGTGCAGGACCTGGCCCGTCATGTACGAAGCATCGTCCGAGGCCAGGAAGACGAAGCAGGGAGCCACCTCCTCCGGCTGCCCCGGCCGCCCCAGGGGAACGTCCTTGCCGAAGCTCGCCACCTTGTCGGGTGGGAAGGAAGCCGGGATGAGCGGCGTCCAGATCGGCCCCGGCGCCACGGCGTTGACGCGGATCCGGGGTGCCAAGTTCTGCGCCAGCGACCGGGTGAAGGCCACGATGGCTCCCTTGGTCGAGGCATAGTCGATCAGGTGGCCGCTCCCGCGGTAGGCGGTGACCGAGGTCGTGTTGACGATGGCGCTCCCCTCGCCCAGGTGGGGAAGCGCCGCCTTGGTGATGAAGAAATAGCCGAAGATGTTGGTGCGGAACGTCCGTTCGAGCTGCTCGCCGCTGATGTCCTCGAGCTTCTCCTGCTCGTGCTGCTCGGCCGCGTTGTTGACCACCACGTCCAGCCTCCCCAGCTCCCGCACGGTCCGCTCGACGGCCTCGTGGCAGAACCCCTCGTCGCCCACGTCGCCGGCGATCAGCAGGCAGCGCCCCCCCTTCTCCTCGACCAGGCGCCGGGTCTCCTCGGCGTCCCGGTGCTCGTTGAGGTAGACGACCGTGACATCGGCCCCCTCCTTGGCAAAGGCGATCGCCACCGCCCGGCCGATGCCGCTGTCGCCACCGGTGATGATCGCCACCCGGCCCTCCAGCTTGCCGCTGCCGCGATGGGACTCCTTCTCGGCCTGGGGCCGCGGTTTCATCTCCGCCTCGATCCCCGGCTGGCGGTCCTGCTTCTGGGGTGGGAGCTTGCCACCCTTACCCTTCGCCGCCTTCCGGGCGGGCTTGGCGGCCTTTTTAGCTCCTCTCGCGTCCTTCTCCTTCGGCATCTCCCCTCCTCGTCGGCTTCAGATGGGAGAGCGCTCCCGAGGGAGCGCTCTCGTCTCTGGACGCAGGAGCGCTGCTAGCGGACCAGCGCCTCCTCGTTGACGTGGCTCTCGGCGAGCTCGGTCAGCCGCTCGTCCGTCTCCTCCTCCTCCTGGAGCGTCCGCTCGAGCAGGGAGACGTGCTCATCCCTGCCCAGCAGCTCGGCGTAGGTGCGCACCGTGCCATAGCCGGCGATCTCGTAGTGCTCCACCCGCTGCGCGGCGGCGATCAGCCCGGCGTCGAGCACCGAGGACTCGCCCTTCATCCCGAGCATCTGCTCGCCCTCCTTGATGAGCCCCTTCATCCCCTCGCAGGTGTGCCCCTTCGGGCTCTCCTGGAGGTCCTGGAAGATCCGCTCCAGCCGGCGGACCTGCTCCTCGGTCTGGCGCAGGTGGTCGTTGAAGGCCTTGCGGAGGTCGGGCGAGCTGGCCGCCCCGGACATCTTCGGAAGCGCGTCGACGAGCTGCGTCTCGGCGCTGTAGAGGTCTTTGAGCTGTTCGAGGTATAGGTCTTTGAGGGATTCCAACTTCATGAGTTCCTCCTCGCTGTCAGTCCTGGTTGCATTCCGGGCCCGGCTGCGCCTGCGGCCCCCTGGAGCTCAAGAAAAGGAAAACCGCAAGATCCGTGCCGATGAAAACTGATCGGACCCCTACCCGTCCTGTGAGCGGGCGTGGCCGTACTTGATCAGCGCCACGAAGACGATGCCGCCGAGCGCGTTGCCGGCGGTGGAGAACGCGAGGAAGTAGAGGTAGTCGCCGGCCGTCGCCCCCAGGCCGGAGAAGACCCCGGCCAGCACCTCGGCCGTGCCGACGATGCAGTGATGGAGGTGGGCGAAGCCGATGGCGGCCGTCACCAGCCAGACCACGAAGACCTGGCTGATGGTGTCCCGCGCAGCCGCCACCAGCCAGGAGAGCAGGCCCATCAGCCATCCGGCCAGCACGCCGCTCAGCAGGATCACCCACCAGGGGTGGGAGACCAGCTCCCCGGCGATCCTGCCGAACGTCCGCGGCTCGGCCACCCTGAGCGGCGGGGCGAGGAACGCGACGAAGGCGGCGAACGCGGCGGCACCCGCGAGGTTGGCGGCGTAGACGATGGTCCACAGGCGTCCGAGCCGGGCCAGAGAGGCCCGGCGGTCGAGCACCGGCAGGACCGCCAGCGTGGTGTGCTCCGTGAACAGCTCCGAGCGGCCGAGCACCACGAACAGGAATCCAACCGCGTACATGTTGGCGACGAGGATCCGCGCGACAGGCTCCGGGAGGCGCCCCTCCACCAGGTGCTCCATGATGGCGATCATCAGCAGGCTGAAGCTGACGTCGAGCCCCGCCGAGAGCCCCGAGAGGAACAGGCCCCTAGCCGGACGCTCCAGCTCCGTGACCCCGGCGAGGATCTCCTGTTCGAGGATGGTCTCGTAGCCCTTCTGGGGCTCCTCGCCCTTCTCCTCTTCCCGGTGACGCTTCTGGCGAGCCTGAGGGTCGTCGAGCTCGTCGGTCATGACCTAGCCGTTGCTCCGGGGAGCCGTCCGGCCGGTGGCGGCTCGCATCTCGTCCTCGATCCAGGCCGTCTCCTCGCGGGGCTCGCCGGGCTCGCAGACGTAGATCTCATGCCCCGGCCGCTCCAGCACTCTGAGGCCGGCCGAGCGCAGCATCGCCTCCACGGCGGCGTGATTGGGGGCCCACCAGTTGGTGGGATCGTTGGCCAGCCGGTACTCGATGAAGGCCATCTTGGGCCAGCCCGGCTCCAGCAGGGCGTCCCGCTCGTCGATCGGCAGGTCCGCCGGCGCCTCGCAGACCTCCTCGCCGGGCATGGTGAGGGTCTGGAAGATCATCCGCTTGCGCACCCTGCGCGCCACGATGTCGAGCCCCAGGAGGGGGTAGCGCAGGTGGTAGAGCACCCCCATGAAGAGGACGAGGTCGTAGGTCTCGGCGTTCGCGGCCAGGTCGTAGACCTGCATCTCCAGGAAGCGCACCCGGGTCCCCAGGCCGAACTGTCCGGCCGCCCAACGCGCCTGCCGCAGGTAGTGGGGGTCGTGGTCGATGCCGGTGACGGTCGCTCCCCGGCGCGCCAGCTCGAAGGAGTAGAAGCCGGCGTTGCAGCCGATGTCGAGCGCCGTCCACCCCGACAGGTCGGCGGGGAGGTGGTCCCGGATCTGCGCCCACTTGAAGGTGGGGAAATCGCCGAGGAAGTGGTCGGGAACGGTCTGCGTGCCGTCCGGCAGGTGGAGGTTGTGGAACCAGGGTCCCAGTGCAGTGATTTCGTCGGCGAGGGAAGCCTTCGAGATCTCGGTCATATCTCTCCGGTAACGGGAAAATCGGCCGCCAAACCTGCGTGCGGTTATCGGCAGGGACAGCAAATCGCCTGCCAGAGGGCGAGAGTTAGGCCGGCACCGGTCCCGGGCCCTCGAGCTTGAAATGCGGGTTCTCGATGATCCCGAACACGTTGCCGAACGGATCGAGCACGGTCGCCACCCGGATGCCGCCACCCACGTCCTGCACGCCCTCGTGCTCCCGCGCTCCAAGGGCGAGGAGACGGGCCAAGGCGGCGTCGGCGTCCGCCACGCCCCAGTAGGTCGTCACGCCTCCCGCACCGGGCTGAACCCTGGAGATGTCCGGATTGAGGCCGAACTCGTAGCCGCCTACGTTAAAGCCCACGTAGAAGGGCTCGTCGAAGTAGGGCTCGGTCTCCAGGACCTGGCTGTACCAGGCCTTCGCCCTCTCCAGGTCGTCCACGTGGTAGATCGCCGTCCGCAGGCCGAAGAAGGGTTGATTGTCCATGGCCCCCTATCCTAGACCGTGAACCTGTCTCTTCTACACCCCTTTTGCCGGAGGGGGTGGTCCGCCCTCCGCAGTCTCGCCCGGCGGCCGGTTCCGTCCAAGCCCGCTGGCCGGAACTCTTCTCCCGCTCCGGAAATTGGCAGGATCGGGAAGCCCGCGGCTGCCCTGCCGCCGCCTCGGTTCCCTGCGCCGCTCCAGCGATGCGTTCCCCGGAAGGTCCGGAGAGGTCCTTCGCACATAAATTCCTCGACATTGTATATGACGAGGGCTTCCTTGTATATGAAAAGGACGATTTTGTATATACAAGCTCGCGGCCGAAGGGTCAGCGAGGCTCCGTTGTATATGCAAAGGCCGTGATTTTATATACAAAGGGTTCCCGCTGAGGTTAGAGGGGCCCGGCTGTATATACAAAGTGCGCGAAATTATATACATAGCATTCCCTGGAGCCTCATCGGCTCCCCGTTGTATATACAAAGCCCTGAAAATTATCGGCACGGACAGGCTCCGAAGCCTTCGAGAACCCCCGCTGACCGCCTGCGCCAAGACCGGGTCGGTTCAGTGCCGCCGGATGAAGTCGAGGACGATCCGAAACGTCGGATCGTCTGGTTCCGGCATCTTCTCGACGGCCGACATGTGCTTGCGGTCCTCCAAGACGCGCACGTCCGCCTCGACGCCGGCCTCCTGCAGCTTGCGGGCGAAGGCGGCGGCCTCCTCCAGGATGGGCGGCTGGAAACGCTCGGTCTCCGCCACCAGCGCCAGGAACGGCGGCACGTGGCTCCCAATGTAGAGCGTGGGGTTGGCCGCCACCCGGTCCTCAATAGTGTCGAAGACCACCTTCTCGTCCCGATCGCGCTCAAAGTAGGGCCGGGCCTGCTCGATCGTCATGCAGCGGTCCTTGAGATTCCAGTCGTTGAGCCGGCATCCCATGGCCACGACCCCGGCGATCTCGGACGTCGCGAACCCGTGCTCCTTGAGGTAGCGGGGATCAGCCGAGATCAGCGACACCAGGTGGCACCCGGAGCTGTGGCCGAGGAGGAAGATTCGCTTGGGATCCCCGCCCCGCCCCGGCACGTTCCGCTTTACCCATGCGAACGCCGCCGCCACGTCCTTCGGCATGGCGGGCCACTTGGCGTGCCGGGCCAGCCGGTAGTTGACGTTGGCGCAGCCGACCCCCGCCGCCTGGAACGCCGGGCAGAGCCGCTCATAGGGAGGATCGTTCTTGTCCTCCGAGGTCAGGCTCCCGCCATGAACTAAAATTAAGGTCGGGAAGCCCTTCACGGCGGGGACATAGATGTCGAGCTGCTGCTGGTGGTCTCCGCCGGGGACGTAGGGGATGTCCCGCTGGACGGCGGGCGCCGGCTGGGCGAACAGGGCGAGGAGTGCGAGGACGCGGAGCATGGACCTCTCCTGTACGCCTGACGAGCGATTCCGCGCTGCTCGCCGCCTACCGCTTCTGGTCGCCGCGATCCCCCTGGCCCTTGGGCGCGACGGTCTTCGCCTTCTTCTTGCGGTCCTGAGAGAGCGACTTGCCGACATCGACGACTTCCTTGAACCGTCCCTTCTCGTCGCGGCGGACGTAGCGCTTGTCCTTGCCGGTGTCGATCAGCTCACGCTTGGAAGCCATGTTGTTCTCCTTTCCTTTTCAAGCGGCCTTGCGGGCGAGGAGGCGCAGGGCATGGTCCTCCAGCTCCTCGGCGCGGTGGGCGGCGGTGTGCTCACGCAGCACGCGGGCTCGGGCCCTCTCGCCCAGGGCGCGTCGCTCGTGCTCGGGGATGTCCCGCAGGTATTGCAGCACCTCGCCGGCCGTCTTGGCCGTGAGGATCTCTTCGCCGATCTTGAAGAAGGTGCCGAGCCCCGGCCAGTCGTCGCTGATGATCGGCGTGGCGCAGGCCGCAGCCTCGAACAGGCGCACGCTGGGCGAGAAGCCAGCCGCGATCATGTCGGCGCGGGTGATGTTCAGCGTGAAACGCTGCTGGTTATAGAAGCGGCGGTGCTTCCTGGGTTCCAGGTGCTCGAAGCGCTTGACGTTTTTCGGCCAGCGGATCTCTTTGGGGTACTGCGGGCCGGCCACGGCGAAGCGGCCCTTCCCCCAGCGGCGGGCAGGCTCGATGAGCAGCCGTTCCAGGGTCGGCTGCCGGTCGTCGCTGTAGGTGCCCATGTACCCTAAGTCCCAGCGCGGCTTGACCTCCTCCGGCCCGTAGAGATTGGGATCGAACGAGCAGTAGAGCGCCCGCGCCATGGGCGAGCCGTAGCGCCGTTCGAGCAGCTTCAGGGTCGGCCCGCCCGTGAAGGAGAGATAAGCCTGGTAGCGCGGGATCAGCTCCGGGGTGAGGTACTCATAGTCGCCGCGGGCGAGCTTGGCCAGGGTCACCGGAGTGTCGATGTCGTAGAAGGCAGTCACGCCGCTGGCGGTCTCGGTCACCCACTGGCCGACCTGGACGCCCTCGGGCACGTAGGAGCCCACGACGACGAAGTCGGCGCTCCGCACGGCTGGGCCGAAGCGGTCCTTCAGCTCCTCGAGGTTCGAGTAGAGCCCAGTCCTGCCGTAAGGGGGCTCGGGCAGGTCGCGGTTGTCCGCGTACCAGGGCTGGTCGCGCTCCAGGAAGAGGACGCGGTGGCCACGCGCCGCGAGCTCGCGGACAAGGCCCCGGTAGGTGGTGGCGTGGCCGTTGCCCCAGGAGGAGGTGATCGACAGGCCCAGGATGACGATGTCGAGCGGCTCGCGCCTCACGGCAGTGCCTCCACTCCGGCGGCGACGCAGGCGCCAGCGCCCGTGGGGGAATGGACCCCGAGGATGGATTCGACCTGCGCCGCCCGGTGGGCGTACGTGTGCTCGGCGAGGATCCTCCGCTGCGCCGCCTCACCCAACTGGCGGGCGTCCCGGGGGGTGAGGCACCGGAGCCGCTCCGCCACTTCTTCGCCGTCATCCGCGACGATCACTTCCCAGTCCGGCTCCAGGAACAGCTCGATCCCCAACCATGCGTCGGTGATCAGGCAGGCGCCGGCGCCAGCGGCCTCGAAGACCCGGGTGGCCGGCGAGTAGCCGTAGCGGGCCATGCTCTCGCGGCTGACGTTGAGCACCGCCAGCGGAGTGCAGTTGAACGCGTTGTGATCGCGCGTGTAGACGTGCCCCAGGACCTTCACGTTGGCAGGCATGGACTTGTCACCCCAGCCGTTGCCGCCCAAGAGGAAGCTGCGCTCGGGGCACAGGGCCGCCGCCTTGAGGAAGAACTCCTCGACCCGGGCCTCGCGGTCCGGCAGGCGGTTGCCGAGGAAGCCCAGATCGCCCGCGAACCGCGGGTCGGGCTCGACGGGGTGATGGGTCGTGGGGTCGAGGGCATTGTAGATGGGCACGCACTCGCGGGCGCCGAAGCGGCGGTAGGCCTCGACGACCGGGTCGCCGCCGCCGTAGGTGAAGACGAGGTCGTAGCGCGGCACGAGCGGCCGGAACGGGTCGCCAGGGTCGCTCGCCAGGCGGTCGAGGGTGGCGGGGGCGTCCACGTCCCAGAAGATGACGAGCCCATCCGGCCGCCGAATGTCGAGGACGGCGGCTTCGAGCAGCTCGTCGAAGACCCCCACGCCGCTTGCCTTGACGACCACGTCGGCCCCGCGGGCCTCTTCGAGCACGCGGTAGACTTCGCTCTCGCGGGCAGGATAGACGACCACCCGGGCCCATTCGGGATCGGGAATGTCGCGGTGCTGTTGCCGTTCGAAGGCGTCCGGC
>DASWME010000130.1:0-4151 GCA_036399915.1 Thermoanaerobaculia bacterium | reverse complement strand
TTGTGGGAATGCGACCAGCTTTCCGCTACGCTCTGCCATGGTGGCGTACCTCCTTGCCCCTCGGGGCGGATTGGGTGCGTCAAGCACACCCAGGGTACGCCGCCTTCTCTCGATCTCAAACACAACTTCTGGTCATACCTCGCCCGTGACAACAGCTAGCGGTACCACGCTCGCCGTAACTAGCGTGATAATTTTATAAATCCGCCCTTCTGCAAGTCCAATCCATAGGAAATTTTGCACCTGAAAGGCACTGTTGGATGGCTCTGCGCCGCAGGTTGGCCAATAGGCGGCTGGGAGACGCTGCGGCATGGGTCCGGGCAACGGCGGAGGCCAGATTCCTGGGATTCTCTTCTATGCTCTGCTGGAACCTACTTCGGGGCGCGTCAGTCCTTGGTGAGCGGACCGAGGTCATAGCCCTTGTGCTTCATGCGCTCGGCCGCCTCGGCCATGTCTTGCACCGCTTTCAGGGCAGCGGCGTTCTCGAAGGGCGCCAAGCCCGCACGGTCGCCGGTGGCCGCCGCCTGTCGGGCCTGGTCGAGGGCATCCGCGTATTCACGCATGGCCGCGGCCAGCGCGCGGTTGTCGCTCTCCACCTCCAGGGGTGGCCGAGTCGTCTCGAGCGCGTCGGCCGCCTCCCGCAGCGCGGCCTGCGCCAGCGCCACCTTGTTCGCCAGCTCCACGCCCGACACCCCCCGCGTGCCCTGGAAGGCCGACTGGATCCCGGCGTAGAGCGTCTTGACCTGATGCTCGTACTCCGGCTGGGAGAGACGCGGGACCTCCCCCCGGGAACAAGTGGCAGCGACGCTGGCCAGCGCCGCCGCCACGAGGACGAGGCGGTGGATCAATTGTGCACCTTCAGGTTCCCCTTGGTCAGCGGGCCACCGCGCGTGTAGCCGCTGCCCAGGGTGACCGACAGGCTGTCGCTGGCGCCGCCGTCGCTGACCTCCGCCGTGAACGTCGTCTCGTCGTCACCGTCGTATCCCACGCCCGTGACGGTGGCCGAGGAGCCGGTGCAGGTCACCGCTGTCAGGCTCGTGGAGCGGAAGTCCACACCGGCCGCGCGGTCGCGGTAGGCGAAGTTGCCGGCCAGGCTGGCGTGCGCGTTGATCGTGAACTTGCCCTCTTGGGCGCCGCTGCCGATGGACCCGCCGCCGGTGACCTTGCAGCCGCCGCCACCACCGCCGCCTCCCGCTGGCAGCAGGAAGTCGAAGGCGGGGGTGCTGTCGAAGGGCTGGAGGAACGACTGCACGTCCTGAACGGGCGAGACCACGTTGCCCAACGACCAGCCGGTGGCATCGTAGAAGCGAGAGCCGACGGTGGCCGGCACCTCGGTCGGCCGCTGCTCGTGGCCGGTCGCGCCACTGAGCGCCCTCAGGAGATACCGCGGCACGCTCAGGCGGATGGTACCCGAGGCCTGATCGACGGCGCCCTGGATGGGTGTGTCGCCGGGGTAGACCAGGCACTTCTCCGACGCGCCCGCCGAGGCGGCGCACGGCGTGTCGGCGACTTTGTAGTCGTTGTAACCGAAGGTGAAGCCCTGGACGAGGTTCCAGCGCGCGCTGGCGGCGGCATCCTGGTAGCCGTTGGTGAAGCGGAATACCCAGAGCAGCGACTGCGAGCCGGTGCCGAGGGCGGTGTCTTGGAGCGCCGCGTCCGAGAGATCGGCCACCTTCAGGGTCACGGTAAAGCCACCGTCCTCCATGTCGGAGCCGTCGACCAGGTCCTTCTCCGGTCCCACGGCCACGGCGGTGAAGTCAGCGGGCGGCTCGTTGGCGGTCGCCGGAGGCGGTGGCACCACCAGCGGGGCGACGTTGGAGTACGCCGACAGGGCGTCGCCGGCCGGGTCGACGTCCGCGCTGCGGACGACCGACTTCGTCGGCGTCAGCGTCGAATCGCCGAGCGTCGGGCCGCCGGCCTGGGTGACGGCCATGGTGGTCGCGATATGGCCGCCGGCCTCCTCCGGTTTCTTGTTGGTGCGATTGAACACCGCCGTCAGCTTCTCGGTGACCGGGTTGTAATCGACGGCGATGAAGTCGGCCATCGAGCGGTCCCCGGGCGGGACCGAGATGTCGCACCCGAGGCCGTTGAGGCAGACCGAGTCGTAGTGCATCGGGTGCGTGGTCGCCTTCACCTGGCGCACGACCGGGTCGGTGGACAACATGTTGCTGCCCATCGAGACGTAGAGGTCCCAGGAGGCCTTGAAGGTGCCCAGGTTCGGGTTGCCGTTCGTCTCCGTGCCGAGGAAGGCCACCGCCACGTTGCCGGCCGCGCCGCCGGCGGTGACCCAGGGGAACACCGTGCTGCGCACCGCGTCCCGGTCCATGCGAACCCGCGGCAGAAAGCCCGGGTCCGGCGACGTGGCCGAGATCGCCTGCGAAGCCGGCTGGTTGCACTTGTCGGCGCCACCCTGAGGGAGTACCCGGACGTAGGTGTGGAAGGTCGCGTTCTCGCCGTAGGCCACGTAGATGTTGCCGGCGCTGTCGTGGTCGGCGCTGGCGAACAGCGTGGTCGTCCCCGGGAGCTGATCGACCTTGCAGACGGTCCAGGTCTGGCCGCGGTCCTTCGATACCGAGAGGGCCACGAAATTGCCCGAGGCCGGGTTGTCGTCCCAGGCGAAGTACGCCAGGTTGTGCGCATCGTCGTAACGGATGGGGCCGGGGAAGCGGGGGCTGGCGGCGCCGACCGCGGCGCCGGCGACGTTGTAGGTGAGACCCTTGTCGCTCGAGCGCAGGACCACGGTGTTGCGGGGTTGCTGCTGGTTGTAGGTCAGGAGCACGTCGCTCTCGCTCACGAAGGTCAGCCACTGGCGGTCCGCAACCGCGCCGCGGTTGGTGACGCCGCCGGTGAACTCGAAGCCCGCCGTGGCGATGCTGTGCCCGCTGTCCGGCGAGATGGCGGTGGCGAACCCGGTGAGCGGCCCCAGGCCGGTGTAGGCAAGGTCGTGGGAGCCGAGCGCGTTGGGCTGGAGGCCGAAAGCGAGGGCGCAATCGCCGCCCCCGCCGGCCGCCATTTGGCCGCGTGGGGCCACGCCCAGCAGGTGGAACGACTCGCCGCCGTCGGTCGAGACCTGCGCGTACTCGGCGAGCTGCGACGAGCCCGAGGGGCCGCAGGAGTAGATGTTGCCCGCGCGGTCGATCTCGACCAGCGGCTCCGACTCGTCGCGCTGGTTCTCGGCCGCTACGGCGGCCGAGAAGGCGAAGCCGTCCAGGGGCGCCGAGCCTTGCTCGTCGGACGCGCGCGTGGTCACCGTGAGCTCGCCCGTGTAGCTCGCCGGGAGCGGGGCGGCGAACGCGCAGGCCTGCACCTTGTAGGTGCCGCCCGGCAGGTTGTCGCCGCCGACAGCCTCGACGTTCGAGCCGCCGTCGCTCGAACCGAGCACGGCGCCGTTCGGCGCGACCACGGTGAGGACCTCGTCGTTGTCGGCGCTGTCCCAAGTGATCCGGAAGGTGAAGTCCGCGCCCAGCGAGCCGTAGAGACCGGCGGGCACGCTGACCGCGACCGTGTGCACGTCCGAGAGGGCTGCCGGCAGCGAAGCGCAGTTGCTGGTGGCGTTGGCGCCGGGGAGGATGGTCCCCGTCCACGTGTGCGTGACCGTCACACCGTTGGTGCTGGACACGCTCAAGGCCCCGGAGGGCGGTACGGAGGCAACGGCGGGGGCCACCGCCGTCATGACCATGGCGAGGGAAGCCACGGCGAGTGGAAGGAATCGATCCATCGCGACCTTCTTTCGCGTGGCGGGGGAGTGGCCGCTTGCTTGGCTCTGGGTCATGGCGCTCTCCTTGCGGTGCCGGTGCCTGCACCTGGCAGTTCGTGCTGGCGCATCACAAGTTCATCCTAGGAGAACCCCGCGCTGGGGGGTAATGAGGAAATCCCCTCAGGAGGAAGCTGAAAAAGCCCTCAGCCTCAGGCGGCGCCTCAAAGCGCGAGCCCCTCAGAGCACCGGACAGGTGCCCGGACAGGTGCCAGCGGAACGTTCCGGCACTGATGTAAGTCCAGCGGCCGGTCTCGTTTGTCAAGCGACAGGAGAATTGACCCCCGAACGACAGTAAAACTGGCCCCCCTGGCTGGGTTGTTCATTGGGCCTTGGTGTTGGTGCCGGAGAGCAATCCGGCCCGTTTCTTCTGGCGCAGCCGGTAGCTGTCGCCTTGGAT
>DASWME010000129.1:0-2349 GCA_036399915.1 Thermoanaerobaculia bacterium | reverse complement strand
AAGGATCGGGGAACAGGGCACGGGCCGCCGGCGTCACCAGCGAATAGGCGAAGACCGGGCGCGCCGGATCGGCCACGGCCTGCTCCAGGAGGAAGGCGAGCTGGTCGAGGAGCCCTGCCGCCCGCTCGGCGGTGAATAGAGCCCTCTGGTAGACCAGATTGAGGTGGAGGCGGTCACCGAGGTCACTGACGTAGAGGGTGAAGACGAACTTCGAGCCCGTGCCCGAGGGCTCCTCGAAGGCCAGCCGCAGGCCGGGGATCTCGACGGGCTCCCGGGGCGTGCTCACCAGGTTGAGCATCACGTCGAACAGCGGGTGCCGCGACAGGTCACGGCGCGGATGCAGCTCCTCGACGAGCTTCTCGAACGGTAGCCCATGGTGGGCGTACGCGCCCAGGGCCGTCTCCCGTACCCGGCCCAGGAGCTCCCGGAAGGTCGGGTTGCTCGCCAGCCGGGTGCGCAGGGCCAGCGTGTTGACGAAAAGCCCGATGAGTCCTTCGATCTCCTGCCGGTCGCGGCTGGCCACGGGCGTGCCCACCACCACGTCCTCTTGGCCCGACAAGCGGCCGAGGAGTAGCTGGAACGCGGCGAGAAGGGTCATGAAGACGCTGGCTCCCTCGCGCAGGCCGAGTGCGGCGATAGAGCGCGACAGCTCGGGCGTCAGGGTCAGAGCGCGGCTGGCCCCGCGGTGGTCCTGGACCGGCGGACGGGGCCGGTCGGTGGGCAGCTCCAGGGGCGAGAGCTCGCCGCCGCCCAGGTGCTCGCGCCACCACGCGAGATGCGCCGCCAGGCGCTCTCCGCTGAAGTGTCGCCGCTGCCAGGCCGCGAAGTCCGCGTACTGCACCGGCAACTCCGGCAGGGGCGAGGGGCGGCCCTTGCGGAACGCAGGATAGATCGCGGCCAGCTCGCGGAAGAGCACGCCGGTGGACCAAGCATCCGAGGCGATGTGGTGGGTGCCGAGGATCAGCCGATGGTCGCCGGCTCCGAGGCGCGCCAGCAGGACTCGCAGCAACGGCCCCCGCTCGAGGTCGAAGGGCCGGTCCGCCTCGCGTGCGGTGAGGCGACGCACCTCGGGTTCCCGCGCCACCGCGGGCAGGCCCGTGAGGTCGGCTACCGACAGGGGGACAGGGGCGGGTGGCGCCACGACCTGCACCGGCCGACCAGACGCGCTGGAGAAGGTGGTGCGCAGGACCTCATGACGGCGAACCACCTCGGTGAGGCTGCGGGCGAGGGCGCCGGCGTCCAGAGCGCCCTGCAGGCGCACCTGAAAGGTCATGTTGTAGGCGCTGCTCTCCGGCTCCAAGCGGGCCAGGAACCAAAGCCTCTCCTGGGCGAAGGAGAGGGGGACGGGCTCGTCGCACGGCGCCGGTCCCAAGGGCTCCTCGCCGGCCGGGTCGGCGCGTAGCGCCGTCTCGATCGAGCGTGCCGTGCCGGCAACGGTCGGCTGCTCGAAGAGGGTCCGCACCGGGATCTCAGCGCCGGTCAGACGTCGTATGCGGGAAACGACCTGGGTGGCGAGCAGGGATTGGCCGCCCAGGGTGAAGAAGTTGTCATGAAGCCCGACGGTCCTAGCCGGCAGCCCGAGCACGGCCTCCCAGATCCCAGCCAGCAGCTCCTCGACCGGTGTGCGCGGAGCCGCGCCCGTGCCGACGGTGGTGCGCTCCGGAGCGGGCAGGGTGCGGCGGTCCACCTTGCCGTGAGGGGTGAGCGTCAGGGTCTCGAGGATAACGACGAACGCCGGCACCATGTACTCGGGGAGCCGCGCAGCCAAGGAGGCCCGCAGCTCCTCGGGCGCGGGCGTGGCTCCGTCCCTTGGCACCACATAGGCCACGAGCTGCTGCCCGCTCGGCTCGTCCCGTGCCATGACCACGGCCTCGCGGACCCCGGGATGCGCTGCCAGCGCAGCCTCGATCTCCCCTGGCTCGATGCGGAAGCCGCGGACCTTCACCTGGTGGTCGATGCGGCCGAGGAACTCCAGGTGCCCGTCCGGCAGGTGGCGCGCCAGGTCGCCGCTGCGGTAGAGGCGGCGGCCTCCGATCTCAGGGAATTTCTCGGCGGTGAGCTCCGGGAGGCCGAGATAGCCGCGCGTGACCCCTGCGCCGGCGATACAGATCTCGCCCGGCACCCCAATCGGGACCGGGTCGCCCCAACGATCCAGCAGCAGGACCGCAGCGTTGTCCAGCGGACGGCCGAGGGGCGTCGCTCCGGGGCTACCGGACCAGCCGCCTCGCGCCCCCTGGCGGCAGCAGATGATGGTGGCCTCGGTCGGGCCGTAGAGCACCTGGACCTGCGCCTGGGGGAAGTCCTCCGCCATGTCGGCCAGGAGACCGGGGGGGACCGCGTCGCCACCGA
>DASWME010000128.1:0-1663 GCA_036399915.1 Thermoanaerobaculia bacterium | reverse complement strand
ACAACCGCTCGGCGCCGTGTCTGGTCACGCCCCGCGCGCAGGTACGTGGCTCCCGCATGGCGCACATTGGAGGGCCGGGTACGCAACGATGCGACCATGTGCGGCGGTTCCGGTGGCGGATCCCACTGGATGACGGACCGCACGGCGGCAAAGGGGACGGCGCCCACGCCGGACCGGAAGCCACCGGGGGGCCTTGTGGCGGGTGGAGGTGGGGCGTAGTTCCCGTTCACCTGGACCAAGCAGCCTTGCGACGCCTCGGCGGAAGGGTGCGTCATGCATGAGGGGCGGTGGTTTCAGGGCAGGTCCACGCGCGCGCGTCCGGAGCGACGACCTCGCTGGCTGGGCGGCTGAACCGACCGGCCACAATCCAACAGGCCGGATTGACATTCCTGCGTTTCAGAAGGGGGGAACCTCGTGAGCGACGAAGCAGAGATGTCGGCGCCGACCCAGGCGATGAGGCACAAAGCGCTCGTGTCGAGCATCATGGGCAGCCTCATCGAATGGTACGACTACGCGCTGTACGGCACGGCCGCGGCGCTCGTCTTCAGCCGGATGTTCTTCCCGTCCTTCAGCCCGGCCGCCGGCACCGTCGCCACCTTCGGCACCTTCGCGGTGGGCTTCATCGCGCGTCCGGTCGGCGGGCTCGTCGCCGGCTATTACGGCGACCGCATCGGACGCAAATCGACGCTCGTCCTCACCCTCGTGACGATGGGGCTCGCCACGACGGCGATCGGGCTGCTGCCGACCTACGACACCATCGGCCTATGGGCGCCTGCGCTCCTCATCCTCATGCGCCTGATACAAGGCTTCGCCGTGGGCGGCGAGTGGGCCGGAGCGGTGCTCATGGCGGTCGAATACGCGCCGCCCGGCAAGCGCGGCCTGTACGGCGCCCTTCCCCAGACCGGCGTCTCGGGCGGCATCGTGCTCGGGACGGCCGCCTTCGCCCTGATGTCGTCGTTCATGCCGGAAGAGAGCTTCCTCGCCTGGGGCTGGCGCATCCCGTTCCTGATCAGCATCCTGCTGGCCGGCCTCGGCCTGTACATCCGGCTCAACATCAACGAATCGCCGGTCTTCGCCAAGGTCCACGGCACCCATTCGGAAGCCAAGAGCCCGCTGGCCGAAGTGATCCGCTCCCATCCCAGGGAGCTGCTGCGGGCCGTCGGCTCGCGGTTCGCCGAGGCGGGCAACTACTACATCTTCACGGTCTTCATCCTCGCCTACGCCGTGGATCACGCCGGGATGAGCCGCACGGACGTCCTTCTCTGCGTGATGGTCGGCGCTTTGGCCAATGTCGTCTCGATCCCCTTTTGGGGCGCTCTGTCCGACCGCGCCGGCCGCCGGCCCGTCATCATCTTCGGCGCCCTGTTCATGGCGGCCAGCACCTACCCGTTCTTCATGGCCGCGGACACCGGCCGTCCTCTGGTTCTGGGCTTGGCGCTCGTCGCCGTCCTCGGCATCGGGCACGGCGCCGTGTACGGCCCGATCGCGTCCTTCTTCGCCGAGTTCTTCCCGGTGCGCATCCGCTACAGCGGGATGTCGATCGGCTACCAGATCGCGTCCGTGACGTTGGGCGGCCTGACGCCCTTGATCGCCAGCTCACTCGTCCTGTGGTTCGACGGAGCGGTGTGGCCCGTCGTCGCGTTCATCTGCGCGGGTTGCGTGA
>DASWME010000127.1:0-130304 GCA_036399915.1 Thermoanaerobaculia bacterium | reverse complement strand
TCTGACGCTGAGCCTGGAGGAGGTGGACGCGGCACCGCCAAGTTCGACCTCACCGTTTCGGCCCACGAGCGGGACGGCCGCCTCTTCGGCTGGCTGGAGTACCGGACCGATCTCTTCGAGGCACCCACCGCGGCCCGCCTGCTGGCCCACTTCACGGCCCTCCTGGAGGCGGCCGCCGCGACGCCGGACCGGCGGCTGATGGACCTCGAGCCGCTCGGGGAAGGCGAGCGCCACCAGCTCCTCGTGGAATGGAACGAGGTGCTCTGGGACGCCGTCACGGAGCCCACGGCGATCCAGATGTTCGAGGCGCAGGCGGCGCGCACGCCGGATGCCGTGGCCTTGGAAGCTGCCGGCGAGCGTCTGACCTACGCCGAGATAGGCCGTCGAGCGGACCACCTGGCCCGGCGCCTGCGCCGGCTCGGGGTGGACCGCGAGGATCGGGTAGGCCTGCTGTTGGAGCGCTCGGCGGCGGTGCCGGCTGCAATCCTGGCTGTCTGGAAGGCCGGTGGCGCCTACGTGCCGCTCTCTCCGGACCTGCCAGAGGAGCGGCTGGCCTGGATGGCGACCGACGCCGGCCTCGCTGCCGTGGTGATGGACGCCGGCTGCGAGCCCGCCTGGGGCGTGCCGGTGGTTCGGCTGGACAGGGACGATGCTGAGGCCGAGGTCGATCTTCCGGATGCGCCGTCGCTGGCCGACCTCGCCTACCTGATCTACACCTCGGGAACCACGGGGCGGCCCAAGGCCGTGCTGGTGGAGCACGGCAGCCTCGCCGCTACGCTCCATGCCGGCCAGCGGCGGTTCGGCTTCCACGCCGGCGACCGGATGCTGCACCTGGCGTCCTTCTCCTTCGACATCTCGCTGTTCGAGCTGCTCACGCCGCTCCTCGCGGGCGGCACGGTGGAGCTGCTGACCCGGGCCGAGATCCTGGACCTGCCGGGGCTCGCCCGGCGAGTCTCTGGAGCGACGCGGGTCCACGCCGTGCCCAGTCTGATGCGGCAGATCGTCGACCCTCTGGGAGGGGGGCAGTCTGGACCGCGGACAGTTTTCACCGGCGGCGACCGCGTACCGCCCGGCCTGCTGCGCGACCTGCGGCGGACCCTCCCCGGGTCGGATGTCGTGGTGCTCTACGGTCCTACCGAAGCGGCGATCCTCTGCTCAGCGGAGCCGGTGGCCGGGGACGTGGTGGAGGAAAGGGCGGTCCTCGGCCGTCCCCTGCCGGGCTGCGCGCTGCTGGTCCTCGACCGGGACGGCAATCCGGCGCCCATCGGCATCCCCGGCGAGCTGCTGGCGGGCGGGCCAGGGGTGACCCGCGGCTATCTGGACCGGCCGGGCCTCACGGCCGAGCGGTATGTCCCAGGGCCCGATGGGATGAGGCTCTACCGGACGGGCGATCTGGCCCGCCGGCTGCCGGACGGCCGCGTCGAGTTCCTCGGCCGGCTCGACCATCAGGTCAAGGTCCGCGGCTTCCGCGTCGAGCCGGGAGAGATCGAGGCCGTGCTCCGCGCCCAGGCGGGCGTGCGGGACGCGGTCGTCGTGGCCTTGGAGCAGGGTGGCGACCGCCGGCTGGCGGTGTACGTGGTGACGGACGGCGAGCCGCCGTCCTTCGCGGACCTGCGCGCCGCCCTGGCCGAGCGCCTGCCGGGCTACATGGTCCCGTCCGCCTGGATGGCGCTTCCGGCCCTGCCGCTGACCCCCCACGGCAAGGTGGACCGTCAGGCCCTGCCCGACCCGGCGGAAGAGCGCCCGCGGGAGGCCACGCCGCCCCGAACTCCCGTGGAGGAGGTGCTCTGCGCGCTGTGGGCCGAGGTGCTCGGGGTCGAGCGGGTCGGCGTTCATGATGGCTTCTTCGATCTCGGCGGCCATTCACTGCTCGCCACCCAGTTGATGTCACGGCTGCGGCGGGACCTGGGCGTCGAGTTGCCCCTGGCCGCCCTGTTTGATGATCCCACCGTGGCCGAGCTGGCACCCAGGGTGGAAGCCGCCCTGCGCGGCGACACGGAGACGGCGCCGCCCATCGAGTCGCGGCCGCATCCCGGACCGCTGCCGCTCTCCTTTGCCCAGGAGCGGCTGTGGTTCCTGGACCGCCTGGAGCCCGGCCCGCTCTACAACATCCCTGTGGCCGCGCGGTTGAGCGGACTCCTGCATGCGCCAGCTCTGGCCGCGGCGCTGGACGAGATCGTGCGCCGGCACGAGACACTGCGCACCTGCTTCGCCGAGCGGGACCGCCGGCCCATGCAGGAGGTCCTGCCGTGGCTTCCCGAGGGCGCACGACGGCTGCCGCTGATCGACCTTGCGGGGCTGCCGGAAGAGCGGCGTGAGGCCGCCGTCCGGGAGGCGGCGGATGTCGAGGCCCTCCGGCCTTTCGACCTTGCCGCGGGCCGGCCGCTGCGCTCGGCGCTGCTGCGGCTCGCGGCTGGGGAGCACGTCCTCCTCCTCACCTTGCACCATATCGCGGCGGACGGCTGGTCCATGGGCGTGCTCCTCTCCGAGCTCTCGGCCCTCTGCGAGGCGGCCCTGGCAGGGCGGCCCTTGCCGCAGCCCGAGCTGCCCGTGCAGTACGCCGACTTCGCTCTCTGGCAGCGGGAATGGTTCGCCGGCGAGCGGCTCGGGCGGGAGCTGGACCACTGGCGTGGGGTCCTGGACGGCGCGCCCGAGGCGCTGGACCTCCCCACGGACCGGCCGCGCCGCGCCGGGGGAACGCCCCGCGGCGGCAGCCGGCCTTTCCATCTGCCGCCGGATACGTGGGCGGATCTCGGGGCCCTCGCCCGGCGCCGGGGCTGGACGCCGTTCATGGTCCTCCTCGCCGCCTTCGAGGAGCTGCTCGCCCGCTACAGCCACCAGCGCGACGTGGTGGTGGGCTCGCCCATCGCCAACCGCAACCGCATGGAGACCGAGCGGCTCATCGGCTTCTTCGCCAACACCCTGGTGCTGCGCCTGAACCTCGGGAGCGATCCCACCTTCGCGGAGCTGGCCGATCGCGCCCGGGCGGTGACCCTGGAGGCCTACGCCCACCAGGACCTGCCGTTCGAAAAGCTCGTAGAGGATCTGGCGCCGCAGCGTGAGGCCGGACGGACGCCGCTGTTCCAGGTCATGCTGGTCCTCCAGAACGCTCCCCTGCGCCTGGAGCTGCCGGGGCTCGGCATCGAGCTGCTGGAGCGGGAGAGCGCCACGGCCAAGTTCGATCTCGTCCTGGCCTTGGTAGAGACGGGCGGCCGGCTGGGCGGCGGCATGGAGTACGACCGCGACCTATTCGATCCGTCCACGGTGGACCGCCTGCTGGGCCACTTCCGCACCCTGGTGCAAGCCGCTGTGGCCGCGCCGGAAGCCCGTCTCTCCGGCCTGTCCATGCTCACCGTGACCGAGCGCGGGCAGCTCGCGGCCTGGGGCCGGCCACCGTGTCCCCGGCCCCGGCCCTGGTGCGTCCATGAAAGGGTGGCCGAGCGGGCGGCGCTCCACCCCGAGGCCGAGGCCGTGGTCTTCGGCGAGGAGCGGCTCAGCTATGGCGAGCTGCTGCGCCGGGCCCGCCGTCTGGCCGCCCGCCTGCGAGGCCTCGGCGTCGGGCCGGACGTGCCGGTGGGCATCTTCCTGGAGCGTTCGCTCGACCTGCCGGTGGCCATCCTGGGCGTTCTGGAGGCGGGCGGCGCCTACCTGCCGCTCGATCCGGGCTACCCGCGGGAGCGGCTGCGCCTGATGCTGGAGGATGCTCATGCGCCCGTGGTCCTCACCCATGGTGCGCTCGCAGGCGCGCTGCCGTCCGGCGCCAGCCGGGTGCTCCTCGTCGATGGAGAAGCCGGGGAGCCGGGACCCGCGCCGGATGGCCTGCTGGCCGCCGTCGATCCGGACAACCTGGTCTACCTCGTCTACACCTCCGGCTCGACGGGCCGGCCCAAGGGGGTCGCCATGACCCACGGGGCCGTCTCGGCCATGCTGGAGTGGCAGCTCCGCACCTCGGCGGCGGGCGGCGGCCGGACCCTGCAGTTCGCCGCTCTCTGCTTCGACGTCTCCTTCCAGGAGATCTTCTCGGCCTGGTGCGCGGGCGGCGCCGTGGTGCTGGTGTCCGAGGACGTGCGGCGCGATCCGCCGGCCCTGCTGCGACTTCTCGCGGAGCAGCGCGTGGAGCGGCTGTTCCTCCCCTTTGTGGCGCTCCAGCAACTCGCCCTGGCGGCGCGGCCCGAGGAGGTGCCCGCGAGCCTCAGGGAGGTGATGAGCGCCGGCGAGCAGCTCTATGTCACCCCGCAGGTGGCGGCCCTGTTCGCCGCCCTTCCCGGCTCGGCGCTCTACAACCACTACGGCCCTTCCGAGACCCACGCCGCCGCCTGGCTGGCCCTGGAAGGCCCGCCCGGGACCTGGCCCGAGCGGCCAACGGTAGGCCGGTCCGTGGACCACGCCCGGATCTTTCTCCTCGACCGCGAGATGCGGCCGGTGCCGTTGGGCATTCCGGGGGAGGTCTGGGTGGGCGGCGCGGGCCTGGCCCGGGGCTATTTCGACCGGCCCCGCCTCACGGCGGAGCGCTTCCTGCCCGATCCGTTCTCCGAGGTCGAGGGCTGGCAGCCGGGCGCGCGCCTGTACCGCACGGGCGACCTCGCCCGCTGGCTGCCGGAGGGGCAGATCGAGTACCTCGGCCGCGGCGACCACCAGGTCAAGGTCCGCGGCCAGCGCGTCGAGCTAGGGGAGGTCGAGATGGCCCTGGCCCGCCACCCGGCCGTGCGGCAGGCGGCGGTCGCCGTCCGAGGTGCCGGCGCGGGCGCGCGGTGCCTCGTGGCCTACGTGGTCTTCCGTGAGGAGGAGCGGTCGTCGTTCGCCGAGCTGAAGGCGTTCCTGGCCGAGACGCTGCCGGACGCCATGGTGCCTTCGGCGTGGGTGAGCCTGGACACCCTGCCCCTCACCCCCAGCGGCAAGGTGGACCGCCGCTCCCTGCCTGCTTCCGGAATCGGGGGCGAGGACGCCTCCGCGGCCCCGCACACTCCTACAGAGGAGCTGCTGGCCGGGATCTTCGCCGAGGTCCTCGGCATCGCGCGGGTCGGCGTCCAGGACGGCTTCTTCGACCTGGGGGGGCACTCGCTGCTCGCCACCCAGGTCATGTCGCGCCTGCGCGAGGCGTTCGGCGTCGAGCTGCCCCTGCGCCGGCTGTTCGAGGAGCCCACGGTCGCCGCCCTCGCCCGCGCCGTCGAGGAGGCGCTCGCCGCCGGCCTACCGCCGCCGGAAGGCCCGATCCCGCGGGCGCCGCGGGACGAGGACCTGCCGCTCTCCCATGCCCAGGAACGGCTGTGGTTCCTGGACCGTCTGCAGCCGGGGAGCACGGTGTACAGCCTGCCGCTCGCGCTGCGCCTCGCAGGCGAGCTGGAGATCCCCGTCCTGTCTGCGGCCTTCGCCGAGATCGTGCGCCGGCACGAGACGCTGCGCACGGTCTTCGCCGACCGTGGCGGCGAGCCCGCGCAGGTCGTGCTGCCGGCGTCAGTCTGGCGCCTGCCGGTGATCGATCTCGGCGGCTTGCCAGTGGCGGAGCGGGAGCGCGAGGCCGCGCGCCTCGCCGCGGCCGCGGCGGCCCGGCCCTTCGATCTCGCCCGTGGCCCGCTGCTGCGCACCACCCTGCTGCGGCTCGGCGGGCGCGAGCACCGGCTGCTCCTCGGTATGCACCACATCGTCTCGGACGGCTGGTCCATGGGTGTGCTGGTGCGCGAGTTGGAGGCGCACTACGCCGCGTTCCTGGCGGGCCGGCCCTCGCCGCTGCCGGAGCTGCCAATCCAGTACGCCGACTTCGCCGTCTGGCAGCGCCGCTGGCTTGCCGGCGAGGTGCTGGAGCGCCACGTGGGCTACTGGCGCGAGCGGCTGCGCAGCCTGCCGGCGGAGATCGAGCTGCCCACCGACCGGCCGCGACCGACCGTGCGTTCGTCCCGCGGCGCCGAGCACCGGTTCACCCTGGACGCCGGGCTGACCGGGCGGCTGACCGCCCTGGCCTGGCACGAGGGAGCGACCCCGTTCATGGTGCTGGCCGCGTCGCTGCTCGCCCTGCTCTCCCGCTGGAGCGGCCAGCGCGACCTCGCCATCGGCACCCCCATCGCCAACCGCAACCGGACTGAGACCGAGGGGCTCATCGGCTTCTTCGTCAATACCCTGGTCCTGCGGGGGGAGCTGGCGGGCGTTCCCGGCTTTCTCGCCCTCCTGCGCCAGGTGCGGGAGGCCACGCTCGGCGCCTATGCCCACCAGGACCTCCCCTTCGAGAAGGTCGTCGAGCAGCTGCAGCCGGAGCGCGATCCGTCGCGGACGCCGTTCTTCCAGGTGATGTTCGCCCTGCAGAACGCGCCGCTGCCGCCCGCGGAGCTGGCGGGCCTGACCCTGGTTCCCGAGGAGCCGCCGGGCGGCAACGCCAAGTTCGACCTGACGCTGGGCCTGATCCACGCGGGGGACACCCTGGCCGCGGCCGTCGAGTACGCCACGGACCTCTTCGACCGGCTGACCGTGGCGCGGATCGCGGAAAGCTGGCGCCACCTCCTCGCCGCCGCCGTGGCCGAGCCCGGAATCCGGCTCGAGGAGCTGCCGCTGCTCTCCGAGGGCCAGCGCCACCAGGTGCTCCAGGAGTGGAACGACACCGCCCGGGCCTGGAGCGGCGATCCCACCCTTCACGAGCTGTTCGAGCGGCAGACCGACCTCCGGCCAGAGGCCCCGGCCGGGATCTGCGGGGGCGAGACGATCGCCTACGGCGAGCTGGACGCCCGAGCGAACCGCCTGGCCCACTACCTGCGCGGCCTGGGAGTCCGCCGCTCGCAGCCGGTGGGGCTGTGGACGGGCCGCTCGCTCGACCTGCTCGCCGCCGTGCTGGGCATCCTCAAGTCCGGCGCCACCTACGTGCCGCTGGACGCCGCCTGGCCGGCCGAGCGGGTGGAGAGGATCCTGGCCGGGACGGGCGCCCGCGTCCTGGTCGCCGGCCCGGGCCTCCTGCCGGCGGTCGCGGAGATCCAGGCGCGCCTGCCCGAGCTGCGCCACGTTGTCTGCTCCAGCGATCCCGCCCTCGACCGCTGCCCTGGAGAGCGGCCCGCAGCCGTATCGGGACCCGAGGACGCCGCCTACCTCATCCACACCTCGGGCTCGACCGGCGTGCCCAAGGGGATCGTGGTCCGCCACCGCTCGGCGGCCAACACCCTGCGCTGGAACAACGAGACCCTGAGGATCGGCCCGGACGACCGGCACCTGTTCGTCAACTCGATCTGCTTCGACCTGTCGATCTACGACATGCTGGGCATGCTCGGAGCCGGGGCGGCCGTGCGGATCGCCACCGAGGAGGAGCTGCGCGATCCCGAGCGGCTGGCGAGGATCCTGCGCGAGGAGGGGGTCACCACCTGGAACTCGGCGCCGGCCGCGCTGCAGCAGCTCGTGCCCTTCTTCCCGCCGCCTGGGGAGGGGCGGACCCTGCGGCGCGTGCTCCTCGCCGGCGACTGGATTCCCCTCTCCCTGCCGGACCTGGTGCGGACGGCCTTCCCCGGGGCCCTCGTCGGCAACTTCGGCGGTGCCACCGAGACCAGCGTCTGGTCGAACTGGCACCGCGTCGGCGAGGTCGATCCGGCCTGGGCGAGCATCCCCTACGGCCGGCCGCTCGCAAATGCCCGCTATTACGTCCTCGATGCAACCTTGAATCCCTGTCCGCCGGGAGTCGCCGGCGACAACTACATCGGCGGCGACTGCTTGGCGATGGGTTATGCCGGCCTGCCGGCGCTGACGGCGGAGCGGTTCCTCCCCGATCTCTTCGCGGGCGTGCCGGGGGCTCGCATGTACGCCACAGGCGACCGTGCCCGGCACTGGCCGGACGGCACCCTGGAGTTCCTGGGGCGGCTCGACTTCCAGATCAAGGTCCGTGGCTACCGGATCGAGCTGGGGGAGATCGAGGCGGCGCTGGCGCGCCATCCGGACATCCGCGAGGCGGTGGTCCTGGTCCAGGAGGACGCGGCCGGGGAGAAGCGGCTGGTGGCCTATGTGGTCCCCTCGCGGCCGCCGGGCCCGGCGGCCGAGGAGCTGCGGACCGCCCTCCAGCAGACCCTGCCGGAGTACATGGTGCCCTGGTCCTACGTGCTGCTGGAGAGCCTGCCGGTCACGCCGAACGGCAAGCTCGACCGGCAGGCCCTGCCGGCGCCGGACGCGGTTCCTTCTCCCGCGAGAGAGGCGTACGTCGCGCCGCGCAACGAGCTGGAGAGAGCCATCGCCGGAGTCTGGCGCGAGGTGCTGCAGGTGGAGCGCGCGGGTGTGCGCGACAACTTCTTTGAATCCGGCGGCAGCTCGCTGCTGATCGTCAAACTCCATACCCGTCTCAAGGAGGCCCTGGGGCGGGACGTTCCGGTGATGGAGCTGTTCCGCCATACCACGATCGAAGCCCTGGCCCGGGTCCTCGCCGAGGAGGCGCCCGCCGAAGAGGCGTTGCAGAAGGCGGAGCAGATCCGCGAGCGGGCGCGCTCCCGCCAGGGCTCGCTGCGCCAGCTCCGCCAAGCCCGGGTAGGCCGCCGCGGCAGGGCGGAGTGATCGAAAAGGAAGCGTTCCCGATGAGTGAACCCGAAGAGATCACCCCGGCCCAGGGTATCGCCATCGTCGGCATGGCCGGCCGGTTCCCCGGCGCCCGGTCGCTCGCGGAGTTCTGGCGGAACCTCCGCGACGGCGTTGAATCCGTCTCCTCCTTCACCGAGGAGGAGCTGATCGAAGAGGGGATCGATCCCGCCCTGGCGCGGCACCCGGCCTACGTACGGGCGAAGGGGGTGATCGACGGCGTCGAGATGTTCGAGCCCGCCTTCTTCGGCTACACGCCGCGGGAGGCCGAGCTGATGGACCCGCAGCACCGCCTCCTCCTCGAGTGCGCCTGGGAGGCGCTGGAGGACGCGGGGTGCGACCCCGGCCGCTTCCAGGGCCGCGCCGCGGTCTACGTGGGCACGGGCACCAGCTCGTACCTGATCGCGAACCTGTTGCCCAACCGCGCCGAGCTGGAGGAGGTGGGCTCGCTCCAGGCGCTGATCTTGAACGACCGCGACTTCGCGGCCACCCGCCTCTCCTACAAGCTCGACCTGCGGGGACCGAGCGCCGTGGTACAGACCGCCTGCTCGACCTCGCTGACGGCGGTCCACGTGGCCTGCCAGGCGCTGCTGGCGGGCGAGGCGGACCTGGCCCTGGCAGGAGGCGCGTCCATCAGCCTGCCGGTCAGGGAGGGCTACCTCTACCAGGAGGGGAGCATCTCCTCGCCCGACGGCCACTGCCGGTCGTTCGACGCCGGGGCCGGCGGGTCGGTGCCGGGCAACGGTGCCGGCCTAGTGGTGCTCAAGCGCCTGGCCGATGCCCTGAAGGACGGCGACACGATCCACGCCGTCATCCTCGGCTCGGCGGCCAACAACGACGGCTCGGGCAAGGTGGGCTTCACCGCCCCCAGCATCGACGGGCAGGCCGAGGTCATCGCCGAGAGCCTGCTGATGGCCGGCGTCGAGCCGGACACGATCGCCTACGTCGAGGGGCATGGCAGCGCCACCCCGCTGGGCGACCCCATCGAGGTCGCGGCCCTGCGCCAGGCCTTCGCGCGGGCCGGGCACGGCGGCCGGCCCTGCGCCCTGGGATCGGTCAAGAGCAACGTCGGCCACCTCAACGCCGCGGCCGGCATCGCCGGGCTGATCAAGACCGTTCTGGCGCTGCGGCACGGCACGATCCCGCCCAGCCTCCACTGCGAGCGGCCGAACCCGCAGACCGACTTCGGGCCTCTCCACGTACCAGCGCGGGCGCTGCCCTGGCCGCAGGACCTCTCCCCCCGCCGCGCCGGGGTGAGCTCCTTCGGCCTCGGCGGCAGCAACGTCCATATCGTGCTGGAGGAGGCGCCCAAGGCGAAGCCGTCCGGCCCCTCCCGACCCTGGCAGCTCCTGCTGCTCTCGGCCCGCACCCCCGCCGCGCTGGAATCCCGGGCCGCCCTCCTGGCGGACCGGCTGGAGTCCGGCGAGCCTCTCCACCTGGCGGACGTGGCGTTCACCCTCCACGCCGGCCGCAAGGCTCTCGGTCGCCGCCGGGCCGCGGTGTGCCGCAACCCGGCCGACGCGGTCGCCGCCCTGCGGGAGGGCCGGGGCGTCTACGGCTCCTTCGAGGGGAGCGAGCGGCCCGTGGTCTTCCTGTTTCCCGGCCTGGGGGACCACCACGTGGACATGGGCCGCGAGCTGTACGAGAACGAGCCCGCCTTCGCTACCGAGGTGGACCGCTGCGCCGAGATCCTGCGCCCCCACCTGGGAGCCGATATCCGCGAGGTCCTCTTCTCGGCCGGCCCCCGGACCACGGTGCCCGCGGGCATTGAGCGCCGGACCGACCTGCGGGCGCTGCTGCGCCGGGCTGAGGGGCCCCAGGACGAGGCCTCCCGCCGGCTCGCCCGCACCGAGCGCGCACAGCCCATTCTCTTCGTCGTCGAGTACGCCCTCGCCCGGCTGCTGATGGCCTGGGGCGTCCACCCGCAGGCCATGATCGGCTACAGCCTGGGCGAGTACGTGGCCGCCTGCCTCGCGGGCGCGCTGTCGCTGGACGAAGCCCTGGCCCTGGTGGCCCGGCGGGCGAAGCTCATCCAGGACCTCCCGCCGGGCGCCATGCTGGCCGTGCCCCTCGCCGAGGCCGAGGTCCGGCCGCACCTCGGTGAGAGCCTCGCCGTCTCCGCCACCAACGGGCCTCACTTCTGCGTCGTGGGCGGTCCAGAGGAAGCCGTGGCGGACCTCGAGACCCGCCTCGTCGGACAGGGCGTCTCCTGCCTGCGCCTCGCCACCACCCACGCCTTCCACACGCCGATGATGGAGCCCGCCGCGGCGGCCCTGACGGAGTTGGCCCGCGCGGTGCGCGCCGGGGCGCCGAAGATCCCCTATCTCTCGAACGTAACCGGGACGTGGATCACCGCCGCCGACCTCCAGGATCCCGGCTATTGGGCCCGCCACATGGTGCGGCCGGTGCGCTTCGCCGAAGGGCTGGCCGAGCTGCTGCGCGATCCGGACCGGGCGATGGTCGAGGTGGGGCCGGGCGGCACCCTCTCCGCTCTGGTGCGCCAGCAGCCGGACGCCGGTGCCGGCCGGATCGCGGTCGCCACACTGCGGCGGGCGGGCGAGGAGGGCTCGGACCTCGCCCTGCTGCTCGACGCCCTGGGCCGCCTCTGGGTCGAGGGCGTTCCCCTCGATGACGCGGGCCTCTTCGCCGGCCAGCAGCGGCGCCGCGTGCCGCTGCCCACCTACCCCTTCGAGCGCCAGCGCTGCTGGATCGAGCCGCCGAAGAGCGCAACGCGGGACCAGGCCCCCCGCCCTAGAGCACTGTCCCAGACTCCCGACCTGGCGGACTGGTTCTACGTACCCATCTGGAAGGGGACGGCGCCGGTCGCGGATGCCGCCGAAGGCGAGCCCGGAAGCTGGCTCATATTCCTCGATCGTTGCGGTCTCGGCGAGCGCCTCGCCTCCCGCCTGCGCGGGGAGGGGCGGAGCGTGGTCACCGTGGCGGCCGGCGGACCGTTCCAGGCGGCGGGTGAGATGGCGGTGCTCGATCCCTCGCGCCGGGAGGACTACGAAGCGCTGGCCCACCACCTCCGCGAGGCCGGCGGGCTTCCCGCGCGGGTCGTCCACCTCTGGGGCCTCACGCCCGAGGGAGAGGAGCCCGGCTTCGAGGAGGCGCGGGAAGCCGGCCTCTTGAGCCTGGTCTTCCTAGAGCAGGCCCTGGTGGCGGCCGGCGCGGATGGGCCGGTGATCCGCATCGGCGTCGTCGGCAACCATCTGCACGAGGTGCTGGAGGGGGACTGGGTACAGCCGGCCAAGGCGGCCGTGGTGGGGGCCTGCCGGGTGGTCCACCAGGAGTCCTCGCGGCTCACCGGCTTCAGTCTCGACGTCGAGCTGCCGCCGGCCGGCTTGCCGGCGGAGGAGCGGCTCCTCGATCGCATCGTCGCTGAGATGTCCCGTGAGACCCGCGATCCGGTCGTGGCCTGGCGCGGCGGTCAGCGCTGGGTGCGGGCGTTCGACCCGGTGCGCCTGCCCGAGGCGCCGTTCTCTCCTCTCCGGGAAGGTGGGGTCTACCTGATCACCGATGGCAGCACCGCCGGCGGCGTCGGGCTCGCCGAGCTGCTCGCCGGGCCGCTCCGCTCCCGGGTGGCGCTGCTGCTGCCCCCGGCCTTCCCGCCCCGGGAGCTATGGGGGAACTGGCCGCAGGACCCAGGGGCGGACGTGGTGGGCGCGGTGGCTCGCCGGCTGCTCGCCCTGGAAGCGGGCCCCGGCGCGGCCGGGGACCTGCTGATCCTCCGCGCCGACGCCACGGACCCCGCGGCGGTCCAGGCCGCGGTGAAACAGACGCGCAGGCGCTTCGGCCCTCTGGAGGGCGCCTTCCACACCCCGGGCGCGTTCGCGGGCGGCCTACTCCAACTGAAGACGCACGAGAGCCTCGCCGCCGCCCTCTCCCCCGTGGAGCGGGGCGCGCGGGCCCTCCTCGCGGCGCTCAGGGAGGGCGACGCGGCCTTCGTCGTCCTGATGTCGTCCACCCTGGGCTTCACGGGCGGCCTCGGCCAGGTGGACCTCGCCGCGGCGGGCTCGTACCTCGACGCTCTGGCCCAGGCCTTGGCCGGCAACGGACGGCGCGTGGTGGCGGCCCACTGGGACCCCTACCAGTGGAACGCCTGGCTCGCCGCCGGCCTCGGTACCCTGCTGCAGTCCGAGCAGCAGAAGGACATCGCGGCGGGCGCCGTGCCGGTCGCGGCGAGCGGCGAGGCGCTGCGGCGCCTGCTGGCCTCGGGGCTGCCGCGGGTCATCGTCTCGGCCCGGGACTTCGAGGCCGTCATCGAGCAGACCGACGAGCTGACCGCTGAGAGCTTCCTCGCCCAGATGGAGAAGGTCCGCCGCTCCGCGGGAGCCCACTCCCGCGAGGGGATCCCCACCCCCTACGCCGAGCCCGCGACGGAGACGGAGCGCAAGGTCGCCGCGCTCTGGCAGGAGCTGTTCGGCATCGCACCCATCGGCTCGCGCGACAGCTTCCTGGAGCTGGGAGGGCACTCTCTGCTGGCGATCCAGCTCGTCACCCGGCTGCGCGCCGTCTTCGCGGTGGACCTGCCGGTGACGGTGGCCTTCGAGTTCCCCACCGTGGCCGAGCTGGCGCGGGCCGTCGACGAGGCCGGCAGCGGCGGAGAGGAGGATCTGGAGAGCCTGCTCGCCCAGGTCGAGGGGCTCTCGGCTGAGGAGGCATTGCAGAGGCTTGCCAAGGAGAGGGCATGAGCGTCGCGGACCGCATTTCGGCCCTCACTCCCGAGCAGCGGGCGCTGTTCGAGGCGCTGCGGGCCAGGCAGCAGCGGAAGAAGGTCTCCCGGACCCATCAGCCGCCGCCCGTGCCGCGGCGGTCCGGCCCCGCCGGCGCCGGCGACTGGCCCCTGTCCTTCGACCAGGAGCGGCTCTGGTTCATGCACGAGCTCGATCCCTGGAACGCGGCGTTCAACATCGACGCCGCGAGCCGTATCCGCGGGCCGCTCGACGTCTCCCTGATCCCGCAGGCGCTCGGCGAGATCGTCCGCCGACACGCCGCCCTGCGCACGACCTTCCTCGTGGTCGACGGCCAGCCGGTCCAGCGCGTCGTCCCCGAGCGCCGCCAGGAGCTGTCGGTGGTCGACCTCACCGGGCTGCCCCCGGACCGCCGCGAGCCGGCGGCGATGGACATCCTGTACGACGACACGCGGGCGCTCTTCGACCTCGCGGCGGGCCCGCTCATGCGCACGAGCCTGATCCGCCTCGACGAGCGGGACCACATCTGCCTGCTGACGTTGCACCACCTGGTGACGGACTGGATCTCCTTCCAGATCTTCTTCCACGAGCTGGCGGTGCTCTACGAAGCCTTCCGCGCGGGGCGGCCTTCGCCCCTGCCGGAGCTGCCGGCCCACTATCCAGACTACGCCGTCTGGCAGCGGGAGTGGCTCCAGGGGGAGGTCCTGGCCGACCTCGTCGGCCATTGGCTGGAGCGGCTGGAGGGCTTCCCCACGGTGCTGGAGCTGCCCACCGACCGGCCGCGGCCGCCGGTGCTGCGGATGCGGGGCGGCCGGCACATGGTCGCGACCGGCCGCGAGCTGGCCGACGGCCTGCGGTCCCTGGCCCGGCGCGAGGGCGCGACGTCCTTCATCGCCATCCTGGCGGTGGTCGCCGCGCTGCTCCACCGCTACTCCGGGCAGGAGAGGATGATCCTGGGCTCCAACACGGCCAACCGCAACCGGCCCGAGATCGAGCCCGTCATCGGCTACTTCCTTACCCAGCTCGCCTTCGGCATCGACTTGGCAGGCGATCCGACCTTCCGCGAGCTGTTGGCGCGGGTGCGCAGGGTGGCCCTCGACGCCTATGCCCACCAGGACCTCCCCTTCGGCAAGCTGGTGGAAGCCCTGAAGCCCGAGCGCGACACCAGCCGGCCGCCGCTGATCCAGACCCTCGTCCTGGTCCTCGACGGTCAGTACAGCCGCAACGAGATGGCCGGCGTCTCCTTCGAGCCCCTCTCGGTCTACGACGGCAACGCCCGCTACGATCTCATGTGGGGCGTCTACGACCACCCCAAGGGGATCATCGGGCCGCTGGAGTACGACGCCGACCTCTTCGACGCCGCGACGGTGCAACGCCTGCTCGACCTCTTCTACGCGACGATGGAGGCGGTGACGGCCGAGCCCGACGCGCCTATCTCGGACCTTGCCATGCTGCGGGAGCCGGCCCGCCACCAGGCGCTGGTGGAGTGGAACGACACGGCCGCGCCCGCCGCGGACTGGACGGCCGTCCGCCGTTTCGAAGAGACCGCGGTACGGACGCCGGACGCCCCGGCCCTGGCCTTCGCCGGCGGGGAGGTCTCCTACGGCGAGCTCGACCGCCGGGCGAACCGCCTGGCCCGCCGCCTGCGGGAGCTGGGCGCCAGGAGGGAGTCCCGCGTGGCCATCCTCCTCGACCGCTCGCCTGCCATGGTCGAGGCCATCCTCGCCGTCTGGAAGGCGGGCGGCGCCTATGTGCCGCTCGACACCGGCTCGCCCGGGGCGCGCCTCGCCGCCTTGGTGGAGGATGCCGCGCCCGCGGTGCTGATCTATGAGGAGACTCTGCCGCCGGACCTCCCTTGCCGTTCCCTCGACCTGGCCGCCGAGGCCGGCGTCCTCGCCGCCCTGGATGGCGGCCCCGTGGAGGGCAGCCCGCGTGGGGAGGACCCGGCCTACATGATCTACACCTCGGGCACGACCGGCCTTCCCAAGGCGGTCCTGGTCGAGCATCGGAGCCTGGCCCATACGCTCGCGGCGGTGATCGGCCGCTTCGGCTTCGGCCCGGACGACCGGATGCCGCACCTGGCGCGCTTCTCCTTCGACATCTCGCTGCTCGAGCTGCTCGCGCCGGTGCTGGCCGGCGGCGCCTGCGAGCTCCTCCGCCAGGAGGACGTCCTGGAGCCCGCGGCCCTGCTCGCGGCCGTGGAGCGCGCCACCCGGGTCCACGCCGTGCCCAGCCTGATGCGCCAGGTCGCGGCCGCGGCCCGGGAGCGCGGCCGCGAAGCCTTCACGGGCCTGCGGACGATCTTCACCGGCGGCGACCTCGTGCCGCCCGACCTGCTGACCGAGCTGCGGGAAACCTTCCCGGCGGCCGAGGTGGTGGTGCTCTATGGGCCGACCGAGGCCGCCATCGTCTGCACCTGCTACGGGGTGCCGCCGGACGGGCGCCCGTCGCGGACCCTGATCGGCCGGCCGTTCGCCAACGTGGAAGTCCGTTTGATGGACCGCTGGGGCGAAGTCCCCCTGGGCGTGCCCGGCGAGCTGTGCGTGGGCGGCCCGGGGGTGGCCCGCGGCTATCACCGCCGCGAGGAGCTGACGGCCGAAAGGTTCTTCGCGCGCGACGGCCGCCGGTACTACCGCACGGGCGACCTCGCCCGGCAGTTGGCGGACGGTAACCTGGAGTTCCTGGGGCGCACCGACCACCAGGTCAAGATCCGCGGCTTCCGCGTCGAGCCCGGCGAGGTCGAGGTCCAGCTCGCCGCCCATCCGGCCGTGCGGCAGGCCGCGGTCGTGGCATTGGACGACCCCCGGGGCGGCAAGCGGCTGGCGGCCTACTGCGTGCCGGAGAGGGAGAACGGGGCCTGCACACCCGCCGCGCTACGGGATTTCCTGGCGGATCGCCTGCCGCCCTACATGATCCCTGCTGCCTTCGTGGTCCTGTCGGAGCTGCCGCTGACGGCTCATCGCAAGCTCGACCGCTCCCGCCTTCCCGTGCCAGAGGAGAGCGCTCCCGAGCCGGAGGAGGCGGCGCCGCCCCGCACGCCGGCCGAGGAGCTGGTCGCCGGGGTCTGGTGCGAGGTCCTGCGGCTGCCCTGGGTCTCCCGCACCGCCAACTTTTTCGAGCTGGGTGGCCACTCGCTGCTCGCCACCCAGGCGGCGACCCGCCTTGGCGAGGCCCTCGGCGTCGAGGTGCCGGTGCGGACGATCTTCCAGGCCCCGACCGTGGCGGAGCTGGCCCTGGAGGTCGAGGCGGCCCTCGCCGGTGGCGAGGGGACGGTCGCGCCGCCGATCCGTCCGGTGCCGCGGGAAGGGGACCTCCCTCTCTCCTTCGCCCAGGAGCGCCTCTGGTTCATCGACCGGCTGACCCCCGGCCTTAGCGCCTACAACATCTTCTTCGCCCTGGTGGTCCAGGGGAATCTCTCCGTCCCCGCCCTGGAGGCCGCCTTGACCGAGGTGGTCCGCCGCCACGAGGTCCTGCGCACGACCTTCGCGGCCTGGGAGGGACGGCCCGTGCAGGTGATCGTCCCCTTCGCCGGCTGGAGACTCCCCCTCGTGGACCTCGCGTCTCTGCCGGCGGACGCCCGCGCTGCCGAGGCCCGCAGCCTGGCCGACGCCGAGGCTTCGCGGCCGTTCGACCTCGAGTGGGACCCGGTGCTGCGCGCCACTCTGGCGCGGCTCAGCCCGGCCGAGCACGCCCTGCTGCTCAACGTCCATCACATCGCTGCCGACGGCTGGTCCACCGGCGTGCTGGTGTCCGAGATCGGCGCCCTCTACCGCGCCGCCTCCGAGAGGGCGCCCTCGCCGCTGCCGGAGCTGCCCGTGCAGTACGCGGACTTCGCCGTCTGGCAGCGCGACTGGCTGACGGGCGAAGTGCTGGAGCGGCAGCTCGCCTACTGGCGGGAGAGGCTGACGGACGCTCCGCTCCTGGCTCTCCCCACGGACCGGCCGCGGCCGGCAGTCCAGACCTTCCGTGGCGCCATGCTGGAGATCGCCCTCGGGCCCGAGCGGACGCGGCAGCTCCAGGTCCTGGCCCGGCGCTGCGACGCCACCCTGTTCATGGTCCTGCTCGCCGCCTTCCAGGGCCTCCTCGGCCGCATGACCGGCCAGGACGATGTCCTCGTGGGCTCGCCCATCGCCAACCGCAACCGGGTGGAGATCGAGCCGCTCATCGGTTTCTTCGTCAACAGCTTGGTGCTGCGGGGCGACCTCGGGAGGGACCCCGGCTCGGGCGAGCTGATCGCCCGCGCTCGGCGCTCGGCTCTGGAGGCCTACTCCCATCAGGACCTCCCCTTCGAGCGGCTGGTCGAGGAGCTGCGGCCCGAGCGCCGGCTGTCCCACAACCCGCTGTTCCAGGTCATCTTTGCCGTGCAGAACGCGCCGGTGGGGCGGATCGACCTGCCGGGCCTCTCCCTGGCGCCGGTGGAGTTCGACTTTCCCTCGACCCGCTTCGACCTGGAGGCGACGTTCTGGGAGACGGCGGATGGCCTGGTGGGACATTTGCTCTACAGCACGGACCTTTTCGACCCCCCCACGATCCGGCGCCTGGCCTCGCGCTTCGAGGCGCTCCTCGCCGGGATGCTCGCGGACCCGGACCGGCGCCTCTCGGATCTCCCCCTGGTCAGCGAGGCCGAGCGGCACCAGGTCCTCCGCGAGTGGAGCGACACAGCCGCGCCGCTCCCCGAGGCGGGGATTGCCGATCTCTTCGCCGAACAGGTGGCGGGGCGGCCCGAGGCCGTGGCCGTCTCCTCCGAAGAGGGGGATCTCACCTACGCCGAGCTCGACCGGCGCGCCGGCCGTCTGGCGCGGCGGCTCGCCTCTCTCGGCGTAGGCCCTGAGGTCGTGGTCGCCCTGGCCGCCGAACGGTCGCTCGCTGCCCTCGTGGGGCTCCTGGGGATCGTCAAGGCCGGCGGCACCTACCTGCCGCTGGATCCCTCATACCCTGCCGAGCGCCTCGCCTGGATGTTTGCCGACGCTGGCGCGCGGGTGCTCCTCGGCTCGCCCGACCTGGTCCTCGAGATACCCGCGGGCATCCAGGTCCTGCCGCTCGCGGCCGACCCCGCGGAGACCGGCGGTCCCGAGCCAGCGCCACCTCCGATGGATGCGCTCCTCTACGTCATGTACACCTCCGGCTCCACCGGGCGGCCCAAGGGGGTCGCCGTCACGAATCGCAACGTCGTGCGCCTGGTGCGGGAGAGCCGCTTCGCCGACCTCGGGCCGGAGCAGGTCTTCCTCCAGCTCGCGCCCATCTCGTTCGATGCCTCGACGCTGGAGATCTGGGCGCCGCTGGCCAATGGCGGCCGTCTGGTCCTGTTCCCGTGGCGCCGCGTCTCCTTGGAGGATCTCGGCCCGGCGCTGGAGCGCTGGGAGATCACCACCCTCTGGCTTACGGCGGGGCTCTTCCACCAGATGGTGGACTACCGCCTCGACTCCCTGCGCTCGGTCCGCCAGCTCCTCGCGGGAGGCGACATCCTCTCCCCGGCGCGGGTGCGCCGGGCCCTGGAAGAGCTGCCGGGCACGAACCTGATCAACGGCTACGGCCCGACCGAGATGACCACCTTCACCTGCTGCCATCCCATGGCCTCGCCGGAGGAGGTGGCGGCGCCCGTGCCCCTCGGCCGCCCCATCGGCAACACCCGGGTCCACGTCCTCGATGGCGAGATGCAGCCGGTCCCGGTGGGCGTCTGGGGCGAGCTCTACGCGGGCGGCGGCGGCCTCTCCCGGGGCTACTTCGGGCGGCCCGGCCTGACCGCCGAGCGGTACGTGCCCGATCCCTTCGTCGGCGAGCCCGGCGCGCGTCTGTACCGCACCGGCGACGTGGTCCGCGTCCGCGCCGACGGCCGGATCGAGTTCGCCGGCCGGCAGGACGGCCAGGTCAAGCTCCGCGGCTTCCGCGTCGAGCTCGGCGAGATCGAGAGCGCCCTGGCGCGCCACCCCGAAGTACGGGAGGCCGTCGTCGCCATGCGCGAGGACGACGGCGACCGCCGGCTGGTGGCCTACGTCGTGCCGCGGCCGCCCGCGGTGGAGGGGGAGCCCGCGGAGCTGGCGGCCGAGCACGTCTCACAATGGCAGGCCCTCTACGACCAGACCTACAGCCGGGGAGCAAGAGGCGCGGAGGAGGACCCCACCTTCAACGTCCAGGGCTGGAACTGCAGCTACACCGGCGAGCCCATTCCGGCCGGCAAGATGCGCGAGTGGGTGGACGGCACCGTTGACCGGCTGCTCGCCCTGGAGCACCGTCGGGTCTTCGAAGTGGGCTGCGGCACCGGCCTCCTCCTCTTCCGGGTCGCTCCTCACGCCGAGCGCTATCGGGGCACCGACTTCTCGGCCGTGGCCCTCGGCCACGTCCGGCGCGAGCTGGCCCGGCCGGGCCGCGGACTGCCCCAGGTGGAGCTCGATCAGCGGCTGGCCAACGACTGGAGCGGGATCTCCCCCGGCGACTTCGACCTCGTGGTGCTCAACTCGGTAGTCCAGTACTTCCCCGGCATCGAATATCTGGCAAGGGTGCTGGAGAACGCGGTGGAGGCGGTCGCACCGGGCGGCGCCATCTTCGTGGGCGACGTGCGCAACCTGGCCCTCCTCGAATCCTTCCATGCCTCCGTCGAGCTGTTCCAGGCCGCGGACTCCCTGCCGGCCGCAGAGGTCGCGCGGCGGGCGCGCCGGCGTACGGCGGACGAGGAGGAACTGGTCGTCCATCCCGCCTTCTTCCACGCCCTGGCCCGGCGCCTGCCGCGGATCCGGAGCGTGCGGGTCCTGCTCAAGCGCGGCCGGGCCGCCAACGAGCTGACCCGTTTCCGTTACGACGTGGTGCTCCACGTGGGGGATGGTCCGGACGCTCCCGCCCTGGCGCCGCTCCCCTGGAGCGCGGTGGGATCGCCGGGGGAGCTGGAGCGGTGGCTCGCCGGGGAGGAGTCCGCGGCGCTGGCGGTCTCCGGCATTCCCAACGCCCGGGCCGGTGTCGAGGCCCTCCTGCCTGGGGCCGTCGAGCCCGAGGATCTCTGGGACCTCGCGAGCCGGCTCGGCTACGAGGCCGACCTGACCTGGTCCGCGGCTGCCGGGGCCGACGGCCGGTTGGACGCCGTCTTCCGCCGCGCCGGCTCCGGCGTGCCAGCCACCACGCCCGCGCCCGCCGCGGATCTCGCCCGGCCCTGGAGAGAGCTAGCCAACGATCCGCTCCGGGGCATCCGGGCCCGCCGGCTCATGCCTGAGCTGCGCCGGCGGCTGGAGGCCGAGCTGCCCGAGTACATGGTGCCCTCGGCCTTCGTGCTGCTCGACGCCCTGCCGCTCACTCCCAACGGCAAGGTGGACCGGCGGGCCCTGCCGGCCCCGGACCAGCCGTCCGGTCCCGAGGAAGCCTACGTGCCCCCGGCAACGCCGCTCGAGGAGCTGATCGCGGAGGTCTGCGCACAGGTGCTCGGCGTCGGCCGGGTGGGGATGCGCGACAACTTCTTCGCTCTTGGTGGTCACTCGCTCCTCGCCACCCAGCTCGTGGCCCGGCTCTCCCAGGAGCACGGGCTCAAGGTCTCCCTGCAGATGGTCTTCGACACCGCCGACCTCTCCGAGCTGGCGGACCGCATCACGGAGGAGGAGTTGCGGGGGGCCGGCGACGCGGAGCTGGCCGAGCTGCTGGCCGAGATCGAGGGGACGGCATGACCGAGGTCCTGACCCCCGACCGCCTCGCGGGCCTCACCCGCGAGCAGCGGGCCCAGCTTTTCGAGAAGCTCCGCCGCAAGAAGGAGGGCGCCGCCGCGGAGTCACGCATCCCGCGCCGGCCCCCCGGGACGGACATCATCCCTCTCTCCTTTGCCCAGGAGCGGCTCTGGTTCCTCGACCGGCTCCAGCCTGGCGGCGCGGCCTACAACGTCCCTCTCGCCCTCTCCTCCCGGGGCGCGCTGGACCCGGCGGCCCTGGCGGCGGCTCTGGGCGAGGTGGTGCGCCGCCACGAGGCCCTGCGGACCACCTTCCGCGAAACCGGGAGGCGGCCGGTCCAGGTGGTCTCCCCGCCCGGCCCCTTCGCAGTGCCTCTGGTGGACCTCTCGGCGCTGCCCGCGCCGGTCCGCGCCGCCGAAGCCCGGCAGCTCGCCGGCGTGGAGGGACGGTGGGCCTTCGACCTGGAACGTGGACCGCTGCTCCGCGCCACTCTCCTGCGCTTGGGTCCGGCCGAGCACGCTCTGCTCCTCAACATGCACCACATCGTCTCCGACGGCTGGTCCATGGGCGTGCTGGTGCGGGAGATCGGCGCGCTCTACCCCGCGGCCCTCCAGGGAAGCCCGTCGCCGCTCCCTGAGCTATCCATCCAGTACCCGGACTTCGCCCTCTGGCAGCGCCGCTGGCTCACGGGCGAGGTGCTGGAGCGCCAGCTCGTCTATTGGCGGGAGCGTCTGGCCGGCGCTCCCGCCTCGTTGGACCTTCCTGCCGATCGTTCCCGTCCGGCCGTGCAGAGCTTCCGGGGCGCCCGCGCCCGCTTCGCCTTCGGCCCGGACCTGACCCGGGCCCTCCACGCCCTGGGCCGGCGGCACGACGCCACTCTGTTCATGACCCTCCTCGCCGGGTTCCAGGCCCTGCTCGGCCGCTACACCGGCCAGGAGGACGCCCTGGTGGGCTCGCCCATCGCCAATCGCAACCGGCAGGAGATCGCGCCGCTCATCGGCTTCTTCGTCAATACCCTGGCGCTGCGGGCCGATCTTGCGGGCGACCCCGCGTTCGACGACCTCCTCGGCCGGGTGCGCCGGACGGCCCTGGATGCCTACACCCACCAGGACCTCCCCTTCGAGCGGCTGGTCGAGGAGCTGCGGCCCGAGCGCCACCTCTCCCACAACCCGCTGTTCCAGGTGATGTTCGCCCTGCAGAACGCCCCCATGGGGAGCCTCGACCTGCCGGGGATCTCGCTCGCGCCCCTGGAGTTCGAGGTCCCGAGCGCTCAGTTCGACCTCGAGCTGAGCTTCACCGAGGCAGGGGAGGGGCTGGAGCTGGCGGTCATCTACGGCACCGACCTGTTCGAGCCCTCCACGATCCGGCGGCTGGCAGGCCACCTGGAGGGCTTCCTCGCGGGGGCTGCGGCAGCCCCGGGGCTGCGGCTCTCCGAGCTGCCTCTCCTCGCAAGCGCCGAGCGCCACCAGCTCCTGCGGGATTGGAACGACACTGGCGAGCCGGAGCCAGTCCCCGGCGTCATCGCGCGCTTCGAGGCGCAGGCACGGCGTGCCCCGGGCTCTCCGGCCGTGATCGCGGGCGGGGAGATCGTCCCCTACGGCGAGCTGAACCGCCGGGCGAACCGGCTGGCCCACCGCCTGCGCCGGCTCGGCGTCGGCTCCGGCACAGCCGTGGGCCTCTGCGCTGAGCGGTCAGCCGCCATGGTGGCGGGGCTGCTCGGTATCTGGAAGGCGGGGGCCGCGTACGTGCCCCTGGATCCGGGGCTGCCGCAGGCCCGCCTCGCCTTCCTGCTGGAGGACTCGGGCGTGCCGGTGGTGGCCGTGGACGGCCGGTCGGCCACCGCCCTGCCGCTCTACGGCGGACGGGTCGTCCTGCTCGACGGCGAGGAGGTCGATGGGAACGATGCCGATCCCGAGCCTCTGGGCGGTCCGGACGACCTCGCCTATTTCATCTACACCTCGGGGACGACCGGCCAGCCCAAGGCCGTCATGGTGGAGCGGCGGCACCTGGAAGCCACGCTCGCCGCCACCCGGCGGCTGTTCCGCTTCGGCGCCGCGGACCGCATGCCGTGCGTGGCCCCGTTCTCGTTCGACGTCTTCCTGTTCGAGCTGCTCTCGCCGCTGCTCGCAGGCGGCGTCTCGCACCTCCTGCCTCTGCGTCCCGCGCTCGATGTCGAGGCCCTGGTGGACGCCCTGGAGGAGGCGACCCTCCTGCACGCCGTGCCCGCCCTGATGCGTCAGGTGGTGGAAGCCGTCCGCCGGCGTCCGGGCCGCCCCCGCCGGCTCCGCGCCCTCTTCACGGGCGGCGACGTGGTGCCGGCTGATCTGGTGGCCGACCTGCGCGAGACCTTCCCGGGAGCCCGGATCTGGATCCTCTACGGTCCCACCGAGACCGCGATCCTCGCCGCGGCCCATCCGGTGCCGGCGGACGGCCCGGCGCGCTCCCTGCTGGGCCGCCCGCTCGACGGCGCCACGATCGACCTGCGCGACGCCGCGGGCCGGCTCGTCCCCGCTGGTGTGCCGGGGGAAGTCTGGATCGGCGGCGCGGCCGTGACCCGCGGCTATTGGCAACGCGACGACCTCACGGCGGAGAAGTTCGTGACCCGCAACGGGAGGCGCTTCTTCCGCTCCGGCGACCTCGCCCGCCGGCTGCCGGACGGCGCGCTGGAATTCCTCGGCCGGACCGACGATCAGGTCAAGGTCCGCGGCTTCCGCATCGAGCTGGGCGAGGTGGAGAGCGCCCTCGCCCGGCATCCCTGCGTGGCTGCGGCCGTGGTCGCGGCCTGGGAGGACGACGGGACGGCCGGCAAGCGGCTCGTCGCCTACGTGGTCCCCTGTGAGGCGGACGAGCCGGCGCTGGTTACGACGGCGGCCGAGCACGTGGCCCAGTGGCAGACCCTCTATGACGACACCTACGGCCGCGGCACTGACGGCAGGGACGCCGCCTTCAACCTCCAGGGCTGGAACAGCAGCTACACCGGCGAGCCCATCCCCGCCGAGGAGATGCGCGAGTGGGTGGACGGCGCCGTCGGCCGCCTGCTCGCCCTGGACCACCGCCGGGTCCTCGAGGTGGGCTGCGGCACCGGGCTCCTCCTCTTCCGCGTGGCGCCGGACGCCGAGTGCTACGAGGGCACCGACTTCTCGCCTGTGGTCCTGGACCTCGTCCGCCAGGAGGCGGACCGCCGCGGCCTCGCCCAGGTCGCGCTCGCCCGGCGGGCCGCCGACGACTGGAGCGGCGTCGCCGCCGGCTCGTACGACCTCGTGGTCCTCAACTCGGTGGTCCAGTACTTCCCCGGCGTCGACTACCTCCTGCGTGTCCTCGCGGGAGCCGTGAGGGCGGTGCGGCCGGGGGGCGCCGTGTTCGTGGGCGACGTGCGGAGCCTGCCGTTGCTGGAAGCCTTCCATGCCTCCGTCGAGCGGTTCCGGGCCGGCGATTCCCTGAGCGAGGAGGAGCTGCGGCGGCGGGTGCGCCGGCGGATGGCAGAGGAGGAGGAGCTGGTCCTCGATCCCGCGCTCTTCCGCGCCCTGGCCCGCACCCTGCCGATCCGCCGCGTCGAGGTCCTCCGCAAACGGGGCCGTTACCGCAATGAGCTGACGCGGTTCCGCTACGACGTCGTCCTCCATGTCGGCGCGGCCCCGTCCCCCTCCATGCCGGTCCCGCCCGTGGAGGGCTCCTGGCGGAGCTTCGCCAACGACCCGCTGCGCACCCGCCTCGCCCGCGCTCTGGTGCCCGAGCTGCGGCGTGCTCTCCAGGCCGAGCTGCCGGACTACATGGTCCCGTCCGCCTTCGTGCTCCTCGACGCCCTGCCGCTGACCGTCCACGGCAAGGTGGACCGTGCCGCCCTGCCGGCGCCGCCCCGGGCCGGCGGCTCGACGCCGCCTCGCACGACCGTCGAAACGGCCCTGGCCGAGCTGTGGCGGGAGATCCTGGGCGCCGACCGGGTCGGCCTGGAGGACAACTTCTTCGACCTGGGCGGCCACTCGCTGCTGGCGACCCAGCTCGTCTCGCGCATCCGCATCGAGATGGGCATGGACCTCCCCCTGCGGACCGTCTTCGAGGCGCCCACCCTGGGCGGCCTGGCGGCCGAGGTCGCGGCGCGCCGTGGCGAGGCGGCGGCCGCCGGCGCGGTCGGCCTCCGGCGCGCGGCCGGGTCCGAGGCGCCCCTCTCCTTCTCCCAGGAGCGGCTCTGGTTCCTCGACCGCCTCCTGCCGGGAACCTCCGTCTACAACATCCCCTCGCCCATGCGCCTGCGGGGGCCGATCCACCCGGACGTGCTGGAGCGCTGCTTCGCCGAGGTCCTGCGGCGGCACGAGGCCCTGCGCACCCGCTTCGAGGAACGGGATGGCACACCCGTCCAGGTCGTCGACCCGCCGGCGCCCATCCGGCTGCCGGTCATGGACCTCTCGGCCCTGCCTGCTCCCTTGCGACAGGCCGAAGCCGAACGGGTGACGGGCTGGGAGGCGGCGCTGCCCTTCGAGCTCGAGCGCGGGCCGGTCGCCCGCTTCTCCCTGCTGCGGCTCGGCGAGGTGGACGGCGAGGAGGAGCACGTCGTGCTGATGACGATGCACCACGTCGTCTCCGACGGCTGGTCCGTGGGCGTGCTCTTCCGCGAGCTGACGCGCCTCTACGAGGCCTTCGTCACCGGCCGGCCCTCGCCGCTGCCGCCGCTGCCGGTGCAGTACGCGGACTTCGCCCGCTGGCAGCGGTCGTGGCTCACCGGCGAGCGCCTGGAGATCCAGCTCGCCTACTGGCGCGAGCGGCTGGCGAGCCATTCGCCGGGCGTCGACCTGCCCCTCGACCGGCCACGACCTGCGGTGCAGACCTTCCGGGGAGCTTCGGCCCGCCTGGAGCTGCCCGGCGGCCTCTCGGGGCAGCTCCGGTCGCTGGCCCGCGCCGAGAGGGCCTCGGCCTTCATGGTCTTGCTCGCCGCCTTCGGGCTGCTGCTCCAGCGCCTGAGCGGGCAGGACGACCTTCTCGTGGGGACCCCCGTCGCCGGCCGCACCCGCGCGGAGGTCGAGGGGCTGATCGGCTTCTTCCTCAATACCCTGGTCCTGCGCACGGACCTGTCGGGCAACCCGGGCTTTCGCGAGCTGGTGCGCCGCGTCCGCACGGTGGCTCTGGAAGCCTACGCCCATCAGGACATCCCCTTCGAGCGTCTCCTCGAAGACCTCCAGCCGGAGCGCGACCTCTCGCGCACGCCGCTGTTCCAGGTCTTCTTCAACATGCTGAACCTCCCCGGCTCCCGGGCGGCCCTGCCCGGCGGCGTGTCCGCCGAGCCCCTGGGGTTCGGCGAGATGGAAGCCAAGTTCGACCTCACCGTCTACGCCGTCGAGGGGGATGAGGGCTTCCTCTTCAACTTCCTCTACAACGCCGACCTCTTCGACCGCGAGCGCGTCGAGGAGATGGTCCGCCAGTACCGGTCGATCCTGGAGCAGGTGGCCGGGGCTCCCGACCTCCCGGTCGGCTCGGTCTCGCTGCTGACCCTGGAGGCCGCGGTGGTTCTGCCCGATCCGGCGGCGCCCCTGTCCGAGGAGGGCCCCGGCCTGGTCCACGAGCTGTTCGCGGACTGCGCCGCGCTCCATCCGGAGCGGCCGGCCGTGACCGATCCCGACGGAACCTGGGCTTACGGCGAGCTGAACGGCGCCGCCGATCGCCTGGCCGCCTGGCTGCGGCAGGGCGGGATTGGACCGGGCGACTGCGTGGCGGTCCACGCCCATCGCAGCGCGCCTCTGGTGTGGGCGGTCTTCGGCGCGCTCAAGGCGGGCGCGGCGTTCGTGATCCTCGACCCCGCCTATCCGCCGGCGCGGCTCGCGGCCATGGTGGACCTCGTCCGCCCGCGGGCGCTCCTGGAGATCGCCGCCGCGGGTCCGCCGGGGCCGGGGCTGGAGGCGGCGCTCACCAAGGTGCCCTTGCGCCTCACCCTCCCCGGCGGCGGTCCGGAGGGGGCGCGGGCCCTGCTGGCGGAGCTGCCCGAGGGCCCGGCGCCCGAGGTCCGGCTGGGACCGGACGACCTTGCCGTGATCGGCTTCACCTCCGGCTCGACGGGCGTCCCCAAGGGGATCCTGGGCCGGCACGGGCCGCTGTCGCACTTCCTGCCCTGGCAATGCGAGCGCTTCGGGCTCACCGCGGCGGACCGCTACAGCATGCTCTCCGGGCTGTCGCACGATCCGCTGCAGCGCGACGTCTTCACCCCCCTCTGCACGGGGGCCGCCCTGTGTGTGCCCGCGCCGGAGGAGATCGGGGCTCCGGGGCGCCTCGCCGCGTGGATGGCGCGCGAGGGGATCACGGTGGCCCACCTGACCCCGGCTCTGGGACAGGTGCTGACGGAGCCGCCCGGAGGCGGTGCCGGGCCGCCGACGGTCCCCTCCCTGCGCTGGGTGCTGCTGGTGGGCGACGTGCTGACCCGGCTCGACGTGGACCGCCTCCGCGGCATCGCCCCGCGAGTGGCCTGCGTGAACCTCTACGGCAGCACCGAGACCCAGCGCGCCGTCGGCTATCACGTCGCGGCGCCGGAGGCGGGGAGCGGCGCCGACCGCGCCAAGCAGATCCTGCCGCTGGGCAGGGGGATGAAGGATGTCCAGCTCCTGGTGCTGAACGCGGCCGGCCGCCTGGCCGGGATCGGCGAGGTGGGGGAGATCTGCGTCCGCAGCCCCCACCTGGCACGGGGCTACCTGGGCGACGAGCCCCTCACCCGCGAGCGGTTCCAGGAGAGCCCATTCACCCGCCGCCCGGACGACCGGATCTACCGCACCGGCGACCTGGGCCGCTACCTCCCGAACGGCGAAGCGACCTTCGCCGGCCGCGCCGACCAGCAGGTGAAGATCCGCGGCTTCCGCATCGAGCTGGGCGAGATCGAGGCGGTCCTCGGCCGGCTGCCGGGCGTGCGGGAGGCGGCGGCCGTCGCCCGCCAGGATCCCGCCGGCCCGCCCGACCGGCGGCTGGTGGCCTACGTGGTGCCGGACCCGGACCGTCCGGCTGAGGCCGGCGCCCTGCGCGAAGCCCTGCGGGAGCGGCTGCCGGTCTACATGATCCCCTCCGCCTTCGTCATGCTCGACCGCCTGCCGCTCTCGCCCAACGGCAAGGTCGACCGCCGGGCGCTCCCCGGGCCTGCCCAGGAGCGCGGGAAGCTCCACGTGCCGCCGGCGACCCCTACGGAGGAGGCGCTCGCGGGAATCTGGGAGGCGCTGCTGGATCGCCGGGGGATCGGCGCCCACGACGACTTCTTCGAGCTCGGCGGCCACTCGCTCCTCGCCACCCGGGTGGCGGCCCGGGTGCGCGATGCCTTCGCGATCGAGCTGCCGCTGCCCGTGCTCTTCCAGGAGACGACCCTCGCCGGCCTCGCCGCCTGGATCGACCGCGAGCGGGCGCAGCGGCCGGCCGCCGCCATGCCGAAGCTCCAGGCCCGCCGGCGGGCCGGGGCGCCGCAGGTCTTCCCCCTCTCCTCGTCTCAGCGGGGGGTCTGGTTCCTCGACCGCCGCGACCCCGGCAACCCGAACTACGTCACGGCGGTCTCGCTCCGCCTGATGGGCGGGCTCGACCGCGGCGCCCTCGCCCGGGCGCTCAACGAGATCGTCCGCCGGCACGAGGCCTTGCGGGTCCGTTTCGAGGTGGCTGAGGGAGAGCCGGTGCAGGTCCTCCAGCCGTCCGTGGAGATCCCGCTGCCGCTGGTGGATCTGGCGGGCGTCCCGGAGGAGGTCCGCGGCCGCGAGGCGGGACGCATCGCCGAGTCCGAGGGGCGCCGCGGGTTCGACCTCTCCCGCGGGCCGCTCCTGCGGAGCGTCCTGCTCCAGCTGCGGGAGGGCGAGCACGCCGCCATCTTCGCCATGCACCACATCGTCAGCGACGGCTGGTCCATGGGGGTGCTGGTGCGGGAGGTGGCGGCCCTCTATGCCGCCTTCTCCCAGGGGCGTCCGTCGCCCCTGCCCGAGCTGCCGGTCCAGTACCTCGACTGGGTCGAATGGCAGCGCGAGCGGCTCTCCGGCGAGGTCCTCGCCGGGCAGCTCGCCTGGTGGCAGGAGCGCCTGGAGGGGGCGCCCGCCCTGGAGCTGCCCACGGACCGTCACCGGCCGCCGGTGCCCAGCTTCCACGGCGCGGTATGGAGCATGGAGCCGCCTCCCATGCCCATGGACGCCTTCCGCGACCTCTGCCAGCGCCACGGGGCGACCCCCTTCATGGTCCTGCTGGCCGCCTTCGGTGCCCTGCTCCAGCGCTGCGCCGGCCAGGACGGCCTTGTCGTGGGCACCGCCGTGGCCAACCGCCGGCACAGCGAGCTGGAGGACCTGATCGGCCTCTTCGTCAACACCCTGGCCCTGCCGATCGGCCTCGCCGGCGATCCGCCGTTCCGGGAGCTGCTGGCGCGGGTGCGGACCCTGATGGTCGACGCCTACGCGCGCCAGGACCTCCCCTTCGAGCGGCTGGTGGCGGAGCTCGGCACCGGGCGCGACCCCGGCCGCTCGCCCCTGTTCCAGGTCTTCCTGCAGGTGCAGAACGTGCCCACCGCGGCGCTCGAGCTGCCGGGCCTGAGCCTGGACGGCGTGGACCTCGTGAGCGAGACCGCCAAGTTCGAGCTGGTCGTCAATCTGCGGGACACGCCCGCGGGGGTCCTGGGGGAGTGGCGTTACGCCACCGAGCTGTTCGACCCGGCCACCGTGGCCCGCATGTCCCGCCATTTCGGGATCCTGCTGGCCGGCGCAACGGCATCCGAGGAGGCGCGCCTCTCCGAGCTGCCGCTCCTCACCGCGGGCGAGCGCCACCAGCTCCTCCACGAGTGGAACGCCCCCGCCCCGGCGGCCGGTCCCCGGCGCTGCCTGCACGAGCGGTTCGCGGCCGTGGCGGCCCGCGATCCCGAGGCGGTCGCCGCAGCCTGCGGCGGCGAGCGCCTCACGTATGGCGAGCTGGACCGGCGGGCCAACCGCCTCGCCCATCGACTGCGGCGGCTCGGGGTTCACACCGGGGACCGCGTGGCCCTGTTCCTCGGCCGCTCCCTCGACCTGGTCGTCGCCCTGCTCGGCGCGCTCAAGGCGGGCGCCGCCTACGTGCCTCTCGATCCGGCCTACCCGCGGGAACGCCTGGCCTTCGCCCTCGGCGACAGCCGCGCCTCCATCCTCCTCACCCAGGAGCGGCTGCGGCACGCCCTGCCGGAGCATCCGGGGCGGACCCTCTTCCTCGATATGGAGGATCTGGCGGGGGAGAGCGCCGAGAGTCCCCGGAGCGGCGCCGGGCCCGGCGCCGCCGCCTACGTGATCTACACCTCCGGCTCCACGGGCCGGCCCAAGGGCGTGCTCGTCCGCCACGCCGAGGTGGACCGCCTCTTTGCGGCCACGGACGAGTGGTTCGGCTTCAGCCCCGGCGACGTCTGGACCCTCTTCCACTCCCACGCCTTCGACTTCTCGGTCTGGGAGCTGTGGGGGGCGCTGCTCCACGGCGGCCGGCTCGTGGTGGTCCCGTTCGACGTCAGCCGCACGCCGGCGCGCTTCTACGAGCTGCTCGAACGGGAGGAGGTGACGGTGCTCAACCAGACGCCGTCCGCCTTCCGCCAGCTCGTCCGGGTGGAGGAGTCCCGCCGTGAGCCGGCCCGCCTCGCCCTCCGCTACGTGATCTTCGGCGGCGAGGCCCTCGAGCTTGCGAGCCTCGCCCCCTGGTTCGAGCGGCACGGCGACCGCCGGCCCCTGCTGGTCAACATGTACGGCATCACCGAGACGACCGTGCATGCGACCTGGCGGCTCCTGCGGCGGGAGGACCTGGAGGAGGGCCGGAGCGCCATCGGCAGGGCCATCCCGGACCTGCGCCTGGCTGTCCTCGACCGTAATGGCCAGCCGGTACCCATCGGCGTGCCGGGCGAGCTGTGCGTGGGCGGCGCCGGCCTCGCCGCGGGCTACCTGGACCGCCCGGACCTGACCGCCGCCCGCTTCGTCCCCGCTCCCTTCGCGGCGAAGCCGGGGAGCCGCCTCTACCGCTCGGGCGACCTCGCCCGCCACCTGCCGGACGGCGACCTCGAGTACCTGGGGCGCATCGACCACCAGGTCAAGATCCGCGGCTTCCGCGTCGAGCTGGGGGAGATCGAGGCGGCGCTCGCCGCTCATCCGGCGGTGCGCGAGGCCGTGGCTGGCATCGAGGGAGCAGGCGAGGACGCCCGGATCCTGGCTTGGGTTGTGCCACGTGGCGAGGCGGCGCCGGCGCTCGGCGAGCTGCGGAGCTTCCTGGCCCGGTCGCTCCCGGACTACATGCTCCCCTCCATCCTCGTGCCTCTTCGGGCCCTCCCTCTGACGCCCAGCGGCAAGGTGGATCGCCGGGCCCTTCCCGCGCCCGGCGAGGACCGGCCCGGCCCCGGCCGCGAGCGGGTGGCGCCCCGCGACGGCCTCGAACGCTGGCTCGCGGAGGTCTGGCGCGAGGTGCTCAAGGTGCGGGAGGCCGGCGTCCACGACGACTTCTTCGAGCTGGGCGGCAACTCGATCAGCGCCGCCGTCGCCGCCAACCGGCTCCAGGAGGAGCTGGGCGAGATCGTCCACGTGGTCACGGTCTTCGATCACCCCACCGTCGCCGGCCTCGCCGGCTATCTACGGCGCGAGCACCCGCGGGCCGTGGCCCGCCGTCTGGGCGGCGGCGACGCCCAGGCCGAGCGCGATGACGGGCCGCCGCTCGGCGCGGTCCAGATCGAAGAGGTGGTCCGCCTCGCCCGGCGCACCGCGCCCCGGTCCGCACCGGGACCGCGCAACCCGCGGGCGGTCCTCCTGCTCTCGCCGCCGCGTTCGGGCTCGACGCTGCTGCGCGTCCTGCTGGCGGGCAACCTGCGCCTGTTCGCGCCCCCCGAGCTGGAGCTGCTCTCCTTCGACACCCTCGCCGAGCGCCGCGACGCCTTCGCCGGCCGCGACGCCTTCTGGCTCGAAGGGCTGATCCGGGCGGTGATGCAGGCCCGCGGCGTGGACGCCGGGGCCGCGCGCGCCTTGGTTGAGGAGGGCGAGGCCGCGGGGTGGACCACCCAGCGCTTCTACGGCCGGCTCCAGGAGTGGATCGGCGACCGCCTGCTGGTGGACAAGACCCCCTCCTATGCCCTCGACCCGGGGAACCTGGAGCGGGCGGAGGAGACCTTCGAGGAGCCGCTCTACATCCACCTGCTCCGCCACCCCTGCGGCATGATCCGCTCCTTCGAGGAAGCCAAGCTCGACCAGCTCTTCTTCCGCCACCCGCACTCCCTCTCCCGTCGGCGGCTGGCCGAGGCCCTCTGGGACGTCAGCCACGAGAACGTCCTCGGCTTCCTCGCCCGCGTGCCCGCGGAGCGGTGGACGCGGGTGAGCTTCGAGGAGCTGCTGCGCGATCCGGAGCCGGTCCTGCGCGGCCTCTGCCAGTTCCTGGGCGTCCCTTTCGATCCCGGCATGCTGGAGCCCTACGCCGACGCCTCCTCCCGCATGACCGATGGCATTCACCGCGAGAGCCGCATGCTGGGGGACGTCAAGTTCCACCAGCACACCGGCATGGACGCCGCGGTCGCCGACCGCTGGCGCGGCGAGATCGACGAGGCCGCCCTGGGCGAGCCCACCCGCGAGCTGGCGGTCCGCCTCGGCTATCCGCTCGCGCGGCCGGCGTCGTGGGCGCCCCTGGAAGCTCGGCCGTGGCGGCCCGGCGAGCCCCTCCCCCTCTCCTTCGCCCAGGAGCGGCTCTGGTTCCTCGATCAGCTCGAAGGGCCGAGCCCCACCTACAACATCCCCGCGGCCCTGCGCCTCCTGGGGCGGCTCGATGTCCCCGCCCTGGCGCGGAGCCTTGGCGAGATCGTCCGCCGCCACGCCGTGCTGCGGACGCGGTTCGCAGCGCTCGAAGGCGGCCCGATCCAGGTCGTCGATCCCCCGGCGCCGTTCCCCCTGCCGGTGATCGACCTCTCCGGCCTCCCCCCGCAGACGCGGGACGGGGAGGCGCGCCGGCTCGCCGCGGCGGAAGCCGTCCAACCCTTCGACCTCGCCCGGGGGCCCGTGCTGCGAGGAACGCTCCTGCGCCTGGAGCCCGGCGAGCACGCGGTCCTCTTCACCCTGCACCACATCGCCGGCGACGGCTGGTCCATGGGCGTGCTCACCCGCGAGCTGGCGGCCCTCTACGGCGCCTTCGCCGCCGGCCGGCCCTCGCCGCTCCCCGAGCCGCCCATCCAGTACGTGGACTACGCCCGCTGGCAGCGGGAGCGGCTCGCGGGCGACACCCTGCGGAGCGAGCTGGCCTTCTGGCGCGAGGCGCTGGCGACGGCGCCCGTCCTCGAGCTGCCCACTGATAGGCCGCGCCCGCCGGTCCAGACCTTCCGCGGCGCCACCCGGCCGTTCCGGATCGGCGCCGGCCCCGCCCGCGCCCTGGCGGCTTTGGGACAGGGCCAGGGCGCGACCCTGTTCATGACCCTCCTCGCCGGCTTCGCGGCCCTGCTCGCGCGCCATGCGGGGCAGGACGACCTCTCCCTGGGCTCGCCCGTGGCGGGCCGGCCCGGCGCGCAGCTCGAAGGGCTGATCGGCTTCTTCGTCAACACCCTGGTGTTGCGGATGGACGCCGCGGGCGACCCCTCCTTCCGCGACCTGGTGGCGCGGGCACGCGAGACGGCTCTCGCCGCCTTCCGCCATCAGGAGGTGCCGTTCGAGCGCGTGGTGGAGGAGGTCCAGCCCGGCCGCGACCTCTCCCGCTCGCCGCTCTTCCAGGCCTTCTTCGCCCTGCAGAACGCGCCCACCGGCCCGCTGGAGCTGCCGGGGCTGACCCTCGCCCCCTTCGCGGCCCGGGAGGAGGTGGCCGCCAAGTTCGACCTCACCCTCTCCGTCGTCGAGCTGCCGGACGGCCTGCTCGGCCGGCTGGACCACAACGTGGACCTCTTCGATCCGGCCACTGCTGCCCGCCTGGCCGGGCGCCTGACGGCGCTGCTGGAGGGCGCCGCGGCCGGGCCGGACCTGCCCCTCTCGCGTCTGCCGCTGCTCTCTCCCGCGGAGCGCCACCAGCTCCTGGCCGAGTGGAACGACACGCAGGAACCCGCGCCCGCCGCCACGCCCCTCGAGCGTTTCGAGGCGGCGGCCGCCGTCCGGCCGGACGCTCTCGCCCTGGTCTGGGATGGGGGCCGGCTGACCCGCGGCGAGCTGGACCGCCGCGCCAACACCCTGGCCCGCCGGCTGCGCGGGCTCGGCGTTGGCCCCGAGATCCCCGTTGGCGTGGTCCTGCCTCGCTCGGCCGAGCTGGTCCTCGCCGCCGTGGCCGTCGCGAAAGCCGGGGGCGTCTACCTGCCGCTCGACCCCGCGTGGCCGGAAGAACGGATCGCCGCGGCCCTCGGCGATGCCGGCGCGCGGGTGGTGATGACGCTTGCCTCTCTCGCAGAGAAGGTCCGGCCCGGCGAGCGGACCGCGATCGCCCTCGACGGCCTCGGAGGGGACGTTGGGGAGGACGCCGTCCCGCCGGAGCCCCTGGGCGATTCCCGCAACCTCGCCTACGTCGTCTTCACCTCGGGCTCGACGGGGCGGCCCAAGGGCGTGACCGTGGAGCGCCGCTCCCTCGCCAACCTGATCGCCTGGCATTGCCGCGCCATGGCCCTCTCGTCCGCCGACCGCTACACCCTGACCCTGGGACCGGCCTTCGACGCCTCGCTCCTGGAGATCTGGGCGCCCCTCGCCGCCGGCGCCGCCGCCTGCATCCTGGACGAGGAGACCCGCCTCTCACCTGCCGCCCTCGCGGCGTGGGCGGCGCGCGAGGAGATCACGGTCCTCAACCTGCCGACCCCGGTCGCCAACGCCCTGCTGGCCGAGCCGCTGCCGCCCCTACCGGCTCTGCGGCTGCTCTATACCGGCGGCGACCGGCTGGCCCGCCTCCCGCGCCGGCCCGGCTTCACCGTGGTGAACCTCTACGGCCCCAGCGAGGCCACGGTGACCGCCACCTGGGAGCCGGCGGTCGAGCAGGCGGACCGCGACCCGGTCATCGGCCGGCCCATCGCCAACGCCCGCGTCTCTGTGCTCGACGAGCGGCTCCTGCCCGTGCCCCTGGGGTGCGTGGGCGAGCTGTTCCTGGGCGGGGAGGTGCTGGCCCGGGGCTACCTCGGCCGGCCGGACCTGACCGCCGAGGCGTACCTCCCCGACCCCTTCGCGGGCGAGCCGGGCGCGCGCCTGTACCGCACCGGCGACCTCGTCCGGTCTCTTCCCGGCGGCCGGCTCGACATGCTCGGCCGGCGCGACGGTCAGGTGAAGGTCCGCGGCTTCCGCATCGAGCTGGGGGAGATCGAGGCCGTCCTGCGCCGCCATCCCGCGGTGAAGCAGGCCGTGGTCGCAGCCCGCGGCGAGGGCACCGGCCGGCGCCTGGTCGCCTGCCTGGTGGGGGAGATCCCCGAAGGGGACCTGAGAGAGCACCTGCGGCGCTCCCTGCCCGAGTTCATGATCCCCTCGTCTTTCGTGACCCTCAGCGCTCTGCCCCTCACGCCCAGCGGCAAGGTCGACCTCCAGGCCTTGCCGGACCCCGAAGCCGAGCGCTCCGGGTTCGTGGCGCCCCGCGGCACGGTGGAGGAGGGGCTGGCGGAGATCTGGGCGCGGCTCCTGGAAGTCGAGCGCGTCGGCGCGCGCGACAACTTCTTCGAGCTGGGCGGCCACTCGCTCCTCGCCCACCGCGTCGTCTCCGCCGTGCGCGAACGCTTCGGCGTGGACCTGCCGCTGCGGGCGCTCTTCGAAGGCCCCACCGTCGAGGCCCTCGCGGCAGCCGTCCGCCGAGCGCGGGCCGAGGGTCTGGAGGCAGGGGAGATCGCTCCCATCGAGCGCCGCCCGCGGCGCGCGGGCGAGGCAACGCGGTTCCCGCTCTCCCTGCCGCAGGTCCGCGACTTCACCCTCGACCGCGACCTGCTCGCGACCGCCGTCTACAACATGCCGGGCGGCAGCCGCGTCTCGGGGCCGCTCTCCGTCCCCGCCCTGCGCGCCGCCGTCCGCGAGGTCGTGAAGCGGCACGAGGCCCTCCGCACGGTCTTCGCCGAGGAAGAGGGGGAACCGGTGCAGGTGGCGCTGCCGGATCTCGCGGTCCCCGTTCCGCTGATCGACCTCTCGGCCCTGCCGCAGGAGGCGCGCGAGGCCGAGGCCCGTTGCCTGACGCGGGCCACGTTCGGCGAGCGGTTCGATCTCGCCCGGGGACCCCTGCTGCGCATCCGCATCCTGCGCCTCGCGGCGGGCGATCACCTGGTCCCCTTCGTCATGCACCACATCATCTCGGACGGCTGGTCGATCGGGATCTTCCTGCGCGACCTGGCGACCGCCTACGCCGCGCTCTCCTCCGGCCGTCCGGCGGCGCTGCCCGAGCCGCCGGTCCAGTACGGCGACTATGCGTCCTGGCAGCGCGAGCGGGTCCAGGGAGAAGCCCTCGACCGCATCCTCGGCTACTGGCAGCAACAGCTCGCCGGCGCGCCGCACGTGCTCCCGCTCCCGGCCGACCATCCCCGTCCGCCGGAGGAAACCTTCCGGGGCGAGCGCGAGCCCGTGTGGCTGCCGCCGGAGGAGACCGCCGGGCTCAAGGCGCTGGCGGCGGAGGAGGGGGCGAGCCTGTTCATCGCCCTGCTCGCGGCCTTCCAGGCCATCCTCTCCCGCTGGAGCGGCCAGGAGGACCTCCTGGTCGGCACCTACAGCGGCGCAAGGAGCCGGGCCGAGTTGGAAGAGACCATCGGCTACTTCCTCCAGCCGCTGCCCCTGCGCGGAGACCTGAGCGGAGGCCCCAGCTTCCGCGGGCTCCTCCAGCGCCAGCGCGAGGTGGTGCTCGGCGCCTTCGCCCATGCGGATCTCCCCTTCGAGCGGCTCCTGGAAGAGCTGGGCGTCGAGCCCGATCCCTCCCACTACCCGCTCCTCCAGGTTATGCTCGTGCTGCAGAACTTCCCCATGCCCCCGCTGGAAGCCGCCGGCGTGTCGCTCACCCCCATCCCGGTCGGGGAGGACCGGGCCGACTTCGACCTCACCCTCTGGCTCTCCGAAGCCGAAGGCGGCCTCGCGGGCCGGCTCGACTACAGCACCGACCTCTTCGAGCCCGAGACCATCCACCGCCTGCTGGGCGGGCTGCAGGCCCTGATCCGCGCCGCCTTGGCCGAGCCGGACCGGCCCCTGGCGGACCTGCCCCTCCTCGGGGAAGACGGCCGGGTGTGGTAAATTACGCCCGGCGCCGGGGCTCGCGGCGCCCGCCGTTCCTTCCACGTCCCCATCGTCTAGAGGCCTAGGACTCTGCCCTTTCAAGGCAGCAACGCGGGTTCGAATCCCGCTGGGGATACCACCTGGATCAGAGATTTACAAGCAGCCTTCCTTCCTTGAAGTAGCACCACACGCAACAGGCGCGCAACAGAGCCTGGAAAATCGCTCCAGGTTCCTGCCGGGGACGGCGCGCCTGCTGAACTCTGGCGAGGAGCAGTGCGGCTCCGCGGTTGGAGTGATAGATCGCGGAGGCGGCGTAGACGAGATTACGTGACGTAGACTCCTAATCTTGACGGTACATGTTCGGAATGATAACCTCTCTTGAATGATTGGAGTCTCCCTGGTGGGGGACTCCGCGCTGACTTGGAGAGGACGCCCACTGCCTTGGGGGGACGTATATGGCGATCACCCAGCAGGAGCTAGGCAGGCGGATTCGCGCGGCGCGCGAAGCGTGCCGCATGACCCAGGAGCAAGTGGCCCAACAGCTGGGCCTCTCGCGCCCGACCGTGGTGCAGATCGAGGCAGGAAACCGCTCGGTGTCAAGCCTCGAGCTCGACAAGCTCGCGTACCTCTTCGCACGCGACATCCGCGAGCTCGTCGCGGAGTCGTTCGAGGCTGAGGATGCCCTCGCCGCCCTGTTCCGCGCGCAGCCCGAAGTCATCGAGGACCCCGCCGTGCTCGACAAGCTGCGGGAGTGCCTGGCGCTCGGCCGCGAGATCACCAACCTCGAGCGCCTCGTCGGCATCGACCGGGATCTGGCGGCCGTGGCCGCCTACTCTCTCCCGGCCCCGCGGAACCGTTGGGAGGCGATCCAGCAGGGCCAGCGGCTCGCGGAGGAAGAGCGCCGCCGGCTGGGTCTGGGAAGCGGTCCGCTCCCGAGTCTCTCGGAGCTGCTCGAAATCCAGGGGGTCCGCACCGGTCTCGTCGATCTTCCTGACGATATCTCGGGTCTCACTTTGAGCGACCGCAAGGTCGGGCTGTTCGTGGTGGCCAACCGTGCGCACCACTACTTGCGTCGCCGTTTCTCGTTCGCGCACGAGTACGCTCACGTGATCGCCGACCGGGAACGCTTCGGTTTCGTCAGCCGGGCGTCGGAACGCGACGACCTTGTCGAGGTGCGGGCCAACGCCTTCGCCGCGAGCTTCTTGATGCCGGAGGACGGGGTCCGTCAGTTCGTCGCGGGCCTCGGCAAGGGCAAGCCCAGCCGCTCCTACGCCGAAGTGTTCGACGAGGCGGGGAGCCTCGACGTGGAAGGCCGGACCGAGCCGGGCAGTCAGGCCGTGCAGCTCTACGATGTGGTCCAACTCGCGCATTACTTCGGCGTGAGCCGACCGTCAGCGCTCTTCCGGCTGCGCAATCTCCGCCTCGTGAGCGAGGCTGAGCTCGAGCACCTGAGGGCGCTCGATGACGTTGGCAAGGGCAAAAAGATGGCTGAGCTTCTCGGCCTGCCCGAGCCAGACCACACCGAGATCCGGAACGAGTTCCGGCATCGCTTCCTTGGCCTTGCCCTCGAAGCCTACCGCCGGGAGGAGATCTCGCGGGGCAAGCTGAAGGAACTCGCCGCCATGGTGGATCTCCCTGCCGCAGAACTCGACAAGCTCATCGATGATGCGGGATTCGATGACCATGATACTCCGCCGGTCCACATGCCGTGACAACGCCCACGCGCATCGTTGTCGCCGATGCCAGCGTGCGAATCAAACTGATGTACGTTGCGATAGGCGCCTCCAACGAAGAGGGCGATCTCGCCCTGTAGCAGCCTCCAAGCGCTGGCACCGGGTCAAGGTAGAGCAAGCGTTTCTGCAGGCACTGCTTCTACGTGAGCGAAGCCGGAATTGCCGCCTTCCCATCGCCGGTCAGTTCCAGTCTCCCATCAAGGTGAAGGAAGCCCAGAAGTGGGGATGAGAGTAGGGGTGTGCGTCCGCCGCGGTCCCATGGGCTGTAGTCGCTGTCAGATCCCGCGTGAGAGTGCGGTGTGGTGGACCGGCATCAGCCTCTAGATCCCCGCGCTCGGAGCGCCTGAAGTCCGCAACCTCCCTTGCGGTGAGATGGAGGAGGTGAAGCTGAGCCCGTCGCAGGGCTTCAGCTTTACTGAGGCCCTGTCTGAGTGAGCGATAGAAGCGTTCCATCAGAACCCGGGTCGAGAGATCGTCCACCGGCCACAGGCTCGCGAGGACCGACGCGGCGCCCGCGTAGAGAAAGGCCCGTGCGAACCCGACTGGCTCATCTCCAAGGCCGACTTTTTGAGCACCGCTCGCGCACGAGCTCAAGGTAACAAGGTCAGTGCGCAAGGACAGTGCAAAGATCTCTCCCGCGGTGAGGACACCGGTCTGCGAGCCGTCATCCGGTGACTGAGCGCCCCCGCCGGGCGCCAGCTCCATGGCCGATTCGAGCGGCTGGGTGGACCGAAAGAGGCTGTGACCTGCGAAGTGCAGGATGTCGGGCGGTCCGGACCGCTCCAGAGCCTCTCGGAGGCGGGATTTCGTTGCTTCCCTACCGAGAAAAGCAGTAGTGCCGAACATCTCCGCCACAAGCTGCGCCTCGCGGCGGGCATTCGGAAGGTTGTCGGCGGGATCGCCGAGGACAAGTGCGGTCTCTCTCCACCCCCTCCGGTTGTTCCGGCAATATTTAAGAATGGAGGCGCTGGCACTGTAGCAGACGGGGTTGCGTTCGATCACATAGCGGCCGCTGACCTTCACGGCATGAAGCGGTAAGCCGTGCAGTGGTCCGTGCGGAACGAGCCAAAGCAGATCTCCTTCGTTCGACCAGGCGAGGGCGGGCGCAAGCAACTGCGCCATGTCCTGTTGCCATGTCCCCTCTACCGCGCCACCGCGAAGGCCGAGCCTGGCGAGCCCGGATCTCGCCAGCGCGGAAAGTCTGTCTTTGGGTATCGGGACCACGGCCAACTGCGGGTGTTCGAGATCGGCTCGGACTCCGAGAACGAGTACCTCCGTAGAGGTGACCAAGTATTCGACAAGGACCACCCGGTGGTTAGCGGAAGCGCAGAGATCGCGGATCTCGTCAAACGACAGAGCCGATACCTGCGAGTCCAGTTTGAAAAGAAAGCCATGCTGGAGAAGCCGTTCCGTCATCTCGTCCCGCCTCCTGCCCAGGTTGATGCCGGCCATCTGACTTGCTTCTGCTTTCTCCGGATCTTCCGCCATGAGCTCTTCGAGCCTTCTCATGGACTGTTGGTTTGTCTCGACGAGAAATTGTCGATTGTGGCTTTCCCGTTTTTCCTTTAACTTTTTGAGGTCGCGCAGCGATCTGTAGTCGATGGGTCGATGCTGTGGCAATGCGAGCAAATCGAGGAGCACGCGCGATTTGAGCTTCTCGACCGTTTCGACCAGCTCGTGGGTGCGGCCCAAGCGCCTGCAGACCTCAATCAGTGCGTGGTAGGCGCCCCGGGGAAAGCCCTGGCGGAGATCGAGGTCGGCGAGCGAGCCTCTTTGGGCTTCTTTAGCACGGATCACCGCGGAGAACTCATCGTAGGCGGTCTCCAAGGAGCCGGCATGCATTTCGATCAAGCCCAAAAAATAGTGGGCGTTGATCTCGTCTTCGACACTCGGATACTGTACTATCAACTCCAGGACACGGTTGAAGTGGGTTTGGGCCTGTATCGTATTTCCCAAGATGAAGTGAGCGAGGCCAAGAGTACTATGAGCTGGGACTGGCACTAGACCCTGGTTCTCGAGAACAGGAAGAGAGGCGCGGAGGGTCTCGATGGCCTGCTGCGGATCGATCACCAAGAGACACTCCGCGCGCGCGAATTGACGGAGCTCATGGGGTAGCGCCTCGGCTTCGGTATCAGTCTCCACGGTCTGGGCCTGTTCCTGGGCGAAGGAACGCAGGTACAGATCCAGATAGCGCTCCACGTCTTTTCGCGAGCCTCGCAACTGCGCCGCCATGAGGCCAAGGAGAGCGACGGCCGATGGCACCGGTGTCACGACGCAGTGAGGGAAGAGGCGGTTCGTGTGATACCAGAGGATGGGCTGTGGGGTGACGCTCTCGGTCTCGAAGAACTGCAGGAGATCGCCGCAACGCACGAGGGCGATCCCATAGTCGCCGGCCTGGAAATGCAGGAAGCTGGAGAGATAGAGGGCGCTGACGCGGAGCGCAAAGCTCATCCGATTCACGATTGACAGTGCCACTGCCTCTTCGCACCAATGAATGGCGGCGCCGAGATCTCCCTTCCGCCGGAAGACTTCCGCCAAGCCAGACTCCGCATCCCAGAAGGTGAAAGCGCCGGCGGGGCCGCTCAAGACCTTCTCGAAGTCCTCGCATGCCTCTTCCAGCATGCCGCACTCCTGTTCAAGGTGCGCAGCCTCGAGAAGGTAGATGCCGGGTAGAGCGTCATCCTCGCTGCGACAGGCGACGCGAGCCGCGTCGTGGTACGCGGCGATGGCCGCCTCCGTACGGCCGATAGCGTCATAGCCGAAAGCCAGCAGGTGATAGCGGCTTGCAAGTGCCTCGGCCGAGACGTCCTCGGGCGCAGTGCGGGTGCACTGTAAGCCAAACTCCACAATCTCTTTTGGCTCTTCGCGGCGATATGCCAAGTCCTGTGCTCGCGCCCAGACATAAAAGGCGCGTGTGGGTTTGTCGGAAGCGGAGTACTCCGCGCCAGCCTGCCGCCACGACTGGAGGGCCATCTCGTGCTGGTCGGCCTCCCAACAGGCTTCGCCGAGGATGTCGAACAGATCTCCCCTCGTTAGCGGATCGGTCCGGCGAACGAGCTGCTTCAGAGTTTCTGCGTTCTGCAGCAGTAGGTTGGAGGCCTCGCGACTCTCTTTGTCTGACAGGCGCCAGAAGAGTGCGGCTAGGTTCCTGATCGGTACTCCGTGGTCTTCTGCAGACGGATCGGCGTGGACAAGGCTGTCAAGGCGATAGATGAAGGCAAGCAGATCTTTCCCAAGGCGGTGGTAGACGGAGCTGACATGCCCGAGTGCCAAGGCCAGGGACTCTTGGTCGTCGAGCCTTTCGCGGATGGCGAGGGCTTCGAGCATGCATTGCAGAGCCTCGTCGAGAAGCTGGGTTCCGGCGGCACAACTGTCGGCGGTGCCGGACGACTCTTCGTGCAGGTCTTGTAGCAGGACACCTCGGAAGTTCAGGCACTCGGCCAAATCGACGGGTCTGCCGCTAATCAGGCTGGCTTCCTTTGCGAGCTGAACCCACATCAGCCCTCTCGCGATCCCTTCAGTCTTCGAAACCTTCCACGCGTGATTGAGCAGGCGGTCGACGACCCCTGGGTAGAGAGGCCGGCGAAGTGACTGGAGTGTCGCCGCTGGTTCTCTGTCGTCGATCAACTGCAAAGCGACGGCATCTGCGCGTACGGTGCGAAGCCAGTCTTGGAGGCGCGAGAGGAAGGAGCGCATTGGACGTCAAATGCCGGTTATCGGCCGCGAAGCCCGCTTGCCTCAGCGGCGCATGGCGAAATAGCCGAAGTACAGTGCCAGGGATGCGACACCCGTGACCCAGCCGAAGCGTCTCCCGATCATGATCGCGGCCGCTAACGCCACTGCCATGCTCAAAACGGGAAAGAAGATCATCAGGCGGAGTGCCCATGGACTCCCGGCGTGGCGATCGACGGTCGCGGTTACGGTGGCGAGGGCGCGGACACCGAGGCTCATGGCAAGGCCGACTGCAGTCCAGAACGCCGCCGCCCAGGAAACCAGGCCACCGATGCCCAGAAGACCGACGACCACAAAGAGGTAATGGCGAATCGCGCCCATCTGGAGACGCTCCTTCTGGTTGGGCCGGTAGATGGATAAGTTGAATTGTGGCGGTCAGCGATCGAAATAACCAGCGACGCGCCGTCCCTCGCATCAATAGACACAGGAAGGGAGAGCTTGTTTAGTGGGTACGAGCAATTGTCGAGCTGCGGGCCGCAGCAGAACACTCGTCCAGCCGCGCGTTGCCGCCCGGCCAGCGATATACCAGGCAGTTCTCTGAGAGGTGGACGGGACTCGGCCCCGGGTTCCAACCTCTTCTCCTTGCACCCATGGTCCTTTTGCCTCACTTTTTCCGAGGGAATGAACAGCTTGGTCCTCAGCCCGTCGGCTGGCGCCCCGCCGGTGGCCGAAGCCGTCAGCCTTGGCCCATGACAAGAGTCACCGCGACCCCGAGAGCCGGGGCTTGGGCGAGGCGAGCATCCGCGGTCACGATCAGGGCTCCCAGCCGGCGGGCTAGGGCGACGTAGAGCGCGTCCCGCAGGGCTAGGTTGTGTCGGAGCCCCCAGGCGACCGCGAGGAGAGGCTGCAGGGTGTAGCGGACGAAGGGAGCGCGAGCCAGCTCGACCAGGATCGGCTCCCCCAACCTCTCCGCAAGGTCCCCGCCGCGCACGAGGCGACCGAGCACCGAGAACACCTCGGCATCGAATGAGCCGGGACCGCGACCCGACTACCTCGCAGAGCAGCTTCCGCTCGCGCCCCTGCCGGGGTCCGCAGCAGGAGCTCGACGGCTGCCGAAGCGTCAAGGACGACCGAAGGCATCGACCAGTGCGGCGTCTTCAGCCTCGCGAGTCTCGCGAACGGCCTCGGCCGCCGGGGTGGCGAGCGAAACGGGGGTCAACCGGTTCAGGCCGTCGAGCCACTCGTCCAAGGTCGGCTGTTGGCAATGCTCCCGCAAGACCTCGAGGGCGTATTGGCGCAAGCTCAAGCCGCGCGTTGCCGCCCGCTGGCGCAGAATCTGATGGAGCTCGTCGGGCAGATTGCGAATCTGCAGGTGAACGGCCATGCGGGAAGCATAGCAGCTCGTGCCATTGCATACGGTCTACAGGAAAGCAGAGCGAACCGCGTCACCGCTGAGCCGTAGGCGAACAAAAGGAAGCGGGGGCGTCCTCCGGCGCACGCCGGCCCCGAAACGCCGGGGGCGCCCCGCTTGAAAGGTACTTCGCTTGTCAAAGAGCTCCGGGACTCCGCGATGAAACCCGCGAGACCCATCTCGATCCTTGAATCGCCGTCCAAAAAGAGGGGGCGTGCACGGGCACGCCCCCGATCACACCATTACTCCTCGGTTTCGGCCGGCATGGGCGGCGACGGGGTCGCCGGCGGCTGGACCTCGGGCGGCTTCGCCGTCGGTTCGGCCGCCGGACGGGGCCGGCCGCGGAACGGCTGCAGCCCGAACTCGGTCAGCTTCTCCGCCTTGTCGCCATAGCGCTGGCGGATGGCGTTGCGCAGGAGGGTGGCCAGCTTGCGGCCGTCCCCCAGCAGCGTCTGCAGCCGCCGGGTTGCCTCCTGCTTGCCGGCCGCCAGCGCGGCCTGCTGGGACGCGGCCTCCCGCGCCTGCCCGAGCATCCCCGCGAGCTGCGCGCGGTAGGACTCGAGCTGCGGGAAGTCCGGGGCGTTGGCTTCCAACGAGGCCAGCAGCCCTTCCCAGCCGTTGAGGGTGACTCCGTACTTCGGTTCTCTTGCCATGGTCCTTCTCCTTATCAGGCCTTCCCGGCCCATGATCCGGCGTCTCGATTGACGCCGGAAATCCCGCGTCTTCAATGCCCGGCCTCTCTGCTGGTTTCCCGACCCAGCGTCCTGCGAGCGGTCTGGACAGCTCCTTCTGGTGCCGCATATGATCCACAAGATGTCTGGACTTGTCAAGCCCCCTGGTGCAGGTTTTTTGCCGGCGGCCTTCTCTGAGGGGCTCCCCTTCCTTCGGGAGGGAGGCGGAACGAAGGGCGATGGTGCCGTTCAAAGCCCTATTCCCCGGGCTTCTGCTCTCTTTCCCCGGTCAGGAAGTGGGGGAGGATAGGGGGAACGGCTCATTCCCCGATTTCGGGAAGGCATTCCCCGCGGGGGGCGAGCCTTTCCCCTTTGGGAATGGGTGAGAGGTTTTCGATATGCATAGGCGAATCCGTTGGGCGGGCCGTTCCCCGTCCCGCGCACGGCGTTCCCCCGCCGGCAGGGATCGTTCCCCACCGCCCCGAGAGACGGAGCGCGGGGAAAGCTCCGCCGCGCCGACACCGCGAGCCATTCCCCGGAGGGAACGGGGCTTTCCCCGCGGAGAACGGGAGGCGGAGGCGGGGGAACGGCGAACGAAAGGTGGGGAATGCGGCGCTGCGGCCGGCGGCGACCGCGCTGCGGGCGCTCCGCCCCCGCGGACGCTGGTCTGGAACAGCGCCGGGAAGCGGTCGCAGGGGAGCGCACGCTCGTCATGGCACGCCCCTTGAACCACTTGAAGAGCGGAGAGGAGGACGGCATGGACCTCGACATCAAGCACGACGAGAAGGCGGGCAAGTACTACGCCCTGATCGACGGCCGCGAGGCGGTCTGCGAGTACGGGCAGAGCGGCGAGCGGACCCTCAACTTCTGGCACACCTACGTCCCGCCGGAGCTGCGCGGACGCGGCGTCGCCGACGAGCTGGTCCGGCAGGCCCTGGAGGATGTCCTCGAGCGCGGGTACAAGGTGATCCCCTCCTGCTGGTTCGTCCGCGTCTACATCGACCGGCACCCCCGCTACCAGGCGGCGCTGGCCTAGGGGCGCCGCGCGCGCGGTTCCGTACAATGGGCTGGTCCGGAGGCGCGCCGGCCGCCTCCTTCGAGAAAGAGAGACGCCATGAAGATCCGCCGCATCCTGGCCTTTGCCTCGTTCCTGGCCATCCCCCTGCTCGCGCAGCCGCAGGCGCCCTCGCCGCTGGTGGGGCGGATCGGCGACCGCGGCTTCCTGCAGGTCGAAGCGCCGAGCTTCTCGAAGCTGCCGCTCGAGCATAAGCTGCTCGCCTGGCACCTGACGCGGGCGGCCATCCAGCTCGATCCCATCTTCTACGACCAGATGTCGTCCTACGGCCTGACGGCCAAGCGCCTCCTGGGCGCCCTGGCCGAGCGGCCCGAGCGGCTGCCGGAGGAGTCGCGGCAGGCGATCGTCGAGTACGCGACGCTCTTCCTCGGCAACAACGGCAACCACAACGAGACGACGGGCGAGAAGTTCCTGCCGGAGCTCTCTTTCGAAGACTTCGCCCGCGCCGCCGAGCAGGCCCGGGCCAGGGGAGCCCGCCTGGGCAGCCGCGAGCAGCTCGCCAAGATCCTCCAGGAGCTGCGGGCCCCGCTCTTCGACCCGCAGTTCGAGCCCAAGATCACCGAGAAGAACCCGCCGCCGGGCGAGGACATCCTCGCCGCGTCGAGCAACAACTACTACCGGGGCGTGACGCTCAAGGACCTCGAAGGCTTCACCGAGAAGAACCCCCTCAACTCCCGCCTGGTCAAGAAGGACGGCCGTCTCGTCGAGGAGGTCTACCGGGCCGGCACGCCCGACGGCAAGGTCCCGCCCGGCCGCTACGCCCGCGAGCTGCGCGCGGTCAACCGCGAGCTGGAGGAGGCCGCACGCCTGGCCGATCCCAAGCAGGCCCGGGTCCTGCGCGCCCTCGTCCGCTTCTACCAGACCGGCGACCCCAAGGACTGGCGCGACTACAACGTCCTCTGGATCGGCAACGACGCCACGGTCGACTTCGCCTCCGGCTTCATCGAGGTCTACCGCGACGCCCGCGGCGCCAAGGGCTCGGCCCAGATGGTGGTGGCCACCGTCGACCGCCAGCTCCAGCCCCTGATGCGCCGGCTCGCCGAGAACGCCGTCTACTTCGAGCGCAAGGCCCCCTGGGAGGAGCGCTACAAGAAGCTCGACGTCAAGCCGCCGGTGGGCAAGGCGATCGAGACGATCGTCGCCACCGGCGACTTCCACGTCACCACGATCGGCGACAACCTGCCGAACGAGCAGGACATCCGCGAGCGCTATGGCACCAAGAGCCTGCTGCTGACCTCCTCGATTGCCGGCATCCACCAGACGCGCGGCGCCAGGGTGGCCGTCGAGTTCCTGCCCAACCCGGACGAGGGGGAGCTCTATGCCAAGTACGGCGCCTGGGCGGACAACCTCCACACGGCGCTGCACGAGATCATCGGCCACGGCTCGGGCAGGGTGGCCGTGCCCAAGGACCCGCCGACCTATCTGCGCGAGTTCTACTCGACGCTCGAGGAGGCGCGGGCGGACCTCGTGGCCTACTGGAACATCTACGACCCGAAGCTCGCCGAGCTGGGCGTGCCCGACGTGCGCGAGGTCGGCCGCGAGCTCTACCGGCAGGTGGCGCGGGCCGGGCTGACCTCGCTCAAGAACTACCCCACGGGCGACGAGGCCGAGGAGGACCACGACCGCGCCCGGCTGCTGGTGGCCAACTACCTGATCGAGGCCGGCGCCTTCGAGCGCACCCGGCAGAACGGCCGCTGGTACCTCGCGGTCAAGGACTACGACAAGGCGCACGCGGCCGTGGGCAGGCTCCTCGCCGAGATCATGCGGATCAAGGCCCAGGGGGACTACGAGGGGGGCAAGGCCCTGGTCGCCAAGTACGGCATCCACTTCGATCCGGCCGTGCGCGACGACGTGATCGCCCGCTACAAGAAGCTCGACCTGCCGATCTATCACTCCGGCGTCTACGCGGACCTCGCCCTGGTCAAGGACAAGGCCGGCAAGGCGACCGGCGTCAGGATCTCCTACCCGCGGAACTTCCTCGCCCAGCAACTCGCCTGGGCGCGGGAGAACGGGACGCTGGGCTTCTCGCCGAAATGAAGAGGGCGGCCCCGTGGGGCCGCCCTGCGCTGTCCGGACTTCCGCGTCCTACTGGTACGTCACGACGAGCTGCGGATGGCTGGCCGAGTCGGCGTTGTTGGCCGAGGTGTAGCTGATGTAGTCGTCCCCGCGGTCGTTGTCGTCGTCGAGGGTGAAGGCGATGCGGACCTGGGTCTTGCCGGCCTTGTTGATGGCTGCGAGGCCCGCCGCGTTGAAGGTGCACACCGACCAGTCGCCGTCGGCCGCCGGGTTGGAGAGCGAGCAGACGGCGGTGGCGGTGGCCGCGGCCTGGAAGTCGGCCGTCTCCAGCGCCACGTTGCCGTTGAAGCCGCCGCTTCTGACGTCGGCGCTCAGGCTGCCGTGGTTGGTGAACGGGTTGTTGCCGGTCAGCGAGCTGCGCCGCACGCGCAGGGTCACCGCCTGCACGGTGGCGCCGTCCGGGATCGCCGCCGTGTCGAAGGAGACGAGGCCCTTGGACTGCTTGTTCTTGCGGTCGTCGCCGACGCGCAACGTAGTGTCCGTGGAGTTGGCGCTGCCGCCCGCGTTCGAGGTCTCGCTCGACTCGAGGACGTAGCCGTCCTCGGCCGCCACGGAGGTGAAGGTGGTCGTGGTCTGCAGGTTGGTGCAGCCGGAGGTGTTGAAGGTGCAGTTGGCGTTGCACGCCAGGGTGCCGCTCGAGAAGCCCTGGCTCTGGCAGGTCTGGCCGCCCAGGTCGGCGCCGTCGCAGGCCTCGCCCGACTCCTTGACGCCGTTGCCGCAGACCGCGGGGGTGCCGCCCCCGAAGTCGACGATCGCGAAGCCGAGGTTGTCCCGCTGCGGCTCGGTGGTGGAGCCGGGGAAGTAGTGGCGGGTGTCGCACCAGGCGAGGTAGGCCTTGCCGGCGAGGACGTCGAGCCCCATGTACTCGCCGGTCTGGTTGGGGTTGTAGTTCGGGTTGGCGGCCGAGTTGTGGGTGGAGGAGGAGATCGCGCTGTTGTTGAACTCCGCCGAGGCCTGGCTCGCCTGGACGTTGGCCTCGAAGCTCGCGCCGCAGTTCGTCGAGCGGGCGGCGAAGAAGTCGAGGGCGTTGTTGGCGGCGGAGTTGCGGGCGTCCTGCCAGGCGGCGACCACGCTGCCGTTGGACTGGTCGACCTGCAGGAACGGGTGGAACTGGGCGCGCCCCGCCAAGCCGTCGTCGTTGATCTTGACCGGCGCCGACCAGGAGGCGCCGCCGTTGGTCGATTTCCTGATGAAGACGTCGGCGCTGTTGACGTTGCTGCCGCTCGCGTGGTCGGTGAACGAGGCGTAGAGGGTGCCGTCGCAGGCGCCGCCGCTGTTGTCCACCGCGATGGCGCCGAACGTGCTGATGCAGCGGTCGTCCTGGGCGGTCGGGCAGTTGAGGTTCGAGAAGCCCGCCAGGTTGAAGTCGTGCACCAGGACCGGCGCCGACCAGGAGACGCCGCCGTTGGTGGACCTGGTGTAGACCATCGCCTCGTCCGAGCAGGTCGAGGAGCCGCACGTCAGCGAGTTGAAGACCACGTGCACCGTGCCGTTGTCCTCCACCGCGATCTCGCAGCCGAGGTCGGTGCCGCCGACCGGCGAGGACGGCAGGTCCACCTCGGTCCAGCTCGCGCCGCCGTTGGTCGAGTAGGCGAACTTCTCGTTGTTGCCGCGGTCCCAGCAGGTGTAGTGGCGGCCGTAGAACGGGCTCGCGAGGTTCTTGTCGATGTCGTAGAAGTTCTTGTCCTCGAGGTTGTTGTTGGACCAGCTGTTGACCACCACGCCGTGGCCGGTCCAGGTGGCGCCGCCGTCCGTGGAGCGGGCGACCACCATGGCGTAGTGGTTGATGATGCCGAACTGCGAGCAGATCAGCATGTAGTTGAGGAAGACGCGGTTGCTGTCGTCCCAGGAGAGGGCCGGATCGGAGCCGAACACGCTGAAGTTGCAGGAGCCGAGGCTCGGGAAGGCGGCCGATCCCGGCGAGCAGGTGTAGTTCCAGGTCGCGCCGCCGTCGCTGGTGTAGAAGACCGCCTGGGTCTGCTGGCAGCCCGCCGGCGCGTCCCAGGTGTTGGCCGCGGCCACGAGCTGGTTGGCGTTGTTGGGGTTGACGACCACCTGGATCTCGCCCTGGTAGTCGAGCGGCGCCGGGACGTCCGTCGCGGCCAGGTTGCGGTTGCCCCCGGTGGTGGCGGCGGCGGCGAGGTTCTGGAGATTCTTGGTTGGCGCGCCAGCCGCGCCGGGCTCGGCCGGCCAGCCGCTCAGCACGCTGTCCACATGGGCGTCCCCGAAGAGCTGGCGCGCCTTGGTCTCGTGCAGGCGGACCCAGCGGGCGTGCGCCTCGTAGACCGCCTTGGGGATCGCCACCTCGTAGTGGCGCACCTCCATGTCGATCGCGAAGTAGTCGAGAGGCGACAGGGGGAGGAACTTGAGGAAGCTCTCCTGCAGGGCGGCGTCGCCCGGCCGGGCCGCGATCTGCTGCTTGAAGCTCAGGAACTGCGGATCTTTCTGCAGGGCCAGGAAGACGGGCTTCAGGGCCTCGCGGCGCTCGCGCGCGTTGGGCGGCTGCTGGCCGGGCTGCGCCAGGAGGGGCGCGGCCATCAGCGCCGCGGCGAGACCGACGCCCAGGAAGACACTACGGCGGGACAGAGACCTTCTCATTCATCAACTCCTATGTAGAAGGAAGAGGCAAGAGGAGACATCAAGCCTCTCGGGATTGCGTGCCCCGGTTGGATCGGCAGGAGCCCGCCCGCTCTCCAGCTCGCTTTTTGGTCCTGGGCTCCCTAACCCATTGCAGAGCAACCCCGGGGCGAGGTGTTCTATTCCATGAAGAAAAAGAATATAGACTCCAAGCGGCTGTCTCAGTCTTCCCGGTCGATCATCCGGCGGTAGTGGCGGCGCGCCTTGGCCCGGTTGCCACAGGTCTCCATCGAGAACCAGCGGCGCGAGCGGTTGCGGCTTTGATCAAGGAAGAGCCAGGTGCAGGCGTTGCCGGCGCATTCCCCGGACCCGCTCCCGCTCCACCGAGGAGGGCACAAGAGCCCTCTTGACTCGAAGAACTTTGCAGTTTAAAGTACTCCGCGACGCTTGGGCCTGCTCCCGGCAATCATGGAGGCACGATGCGAGTCAAGATGATCCTGCCTGCTTTGACCGAGGCGAAGAGTCCCTTCTTCCGCCCCATCAAGTACTCGCTGTTTCCGCCGCTGGGGCTGGCCACTCTCGCGGGCTACCTGGACGAATCCGATGAGGTCAGCCTCCAAGACGAGCACGTGGAGACGCTCGATCTCGGCGACGAGCCGGAGCTCGTGGTGATCCAGGTCTACATCACCTCGGCGTACCGCGCCTACCAGATCGCGGAGCACTACCGCCGGAAGGGCGCCTACGTCGTGTTGGGCGGGCTGCACGTGACCTCCCTTCCTGAGGAGGCGGTCCAACACGCGGACACCGTCTGTCTGGGTCCAGGGGAGGACATCTGGCCCGCGTTCCTGGCCGATTACCGCGCGGGCCATCCCGCTCCCGTCTACCGGTCGAGCGTCCGGACCCTGGCGCAGCTACCGCCGATCCGCCGCGACCTCATCAAGCGCCATCTCTACTTGGTGCCGAACTCCATCGTGGTCTCGCGCGGCTGCCCGCACGTGTGCGACTTCTGCTACAAAGAGGCCTTCTTTCGCGGCGGCAAGGGGTTCTACACCCAGACCGTGGACGCCGCGCTGGCGGAGATCGAACGGCTGCCCGGCCGGCACCTCTACTTCCTGGACGATCACCTGTTCGGCAACATGCCGTTCGCCACGGCGCTGTTCGAGGGGATGCGCGGGATGAACCGGCTCTGGCAGGCCGCCGGCACGGTGGCGTCCGTGCTCCGGCCGGGGCTGCTGGAGAAGGCGAAGGAGTGCGGCCTGCGCAGCCTCTTCGTCGGCTTCGAGACGCTCAGCGCGGACAACCTTCGGGAGCAGCACAAGCCGCAGAACCTGAAGCGCGACTACGGGGCGGCGATCCGGCGGCTGCATGAGCTGGGGATCATGGTCAACGGGAGCTTCGTCTTCGGGATGGATGGCGATGACCCCACGGTCTTCGAGAGGACGGTCGAGTGGGCGATCGAGCAGGGGATCGAGACCGCCACCTTCCACATCCTGACGCCCTATCCCGGGACGGCGCTTCACGACCGCATGCAGAAGGCTGGCCGTCTGCTGCACTCCAACTGGGACCTCTACGATACAAGACATGTGGTCTACCGCCCGGCCAGGCTCAGCGCCGAGGAGCTCGAGGCGGGCTACTGGTGGGCGTACCGCGAGTTCTACCGCTGGAGCTCGATCTGGCGCGGAGCGGCGGGCAAGCCCTCCCTCGTGGACGCCGCTCGCCACGTCGCCTACGCGGGTGGATGGAAGAAGCTCGAGCCGTTCTGGGACCTGGTGATTCGCGCCAGGCATATCGCCAGGCTGCGCCCCCTGTTGGAAGCCGTGCTGACCGGATTCGGCAGGCATGCGGCGGGTCGGGGCGCCTCCGCGACCGGCGAAGCCGTCCGCTGCACGCAGCGCAGCATCACTCGCGACGCGCAGACGGCACCGCTCGCTCCAACGCCTCCAGCCGTCGCCAGCTCCGCCAGCTCTCTGTAGGTTCGCCTCCGCGAGCGGTCTGGTCTAGGTCTGATCCCTCAAACCAGAAGCCCCGGTGCTGAAGGGATTGACGACTCGCACCCCGCGGAGGACCTGACCGTCGTTGAGATCTTCAGTATAGAGGATGCCTGCGCCACTGCGGACGGCTGTGACCACGATCAGGGCATCCCAGAACGAGAGGACGGCGTCGCGCGATAGCAGGACCGCCTCTCGGATGAGAGAGAGATCGGCAGCGATCACCGGCCAGGCAGCGAAGTCATCGAGCTTCGCGAGGGCGCGGTCTGGAGACCACCGGGGCCGGACCTTTCGCGTCATCGTGACGAGAACTCTTGGAGTACCTGAGTGCTCAGGCGCAACCGGTCCTCGTCCATCAGGTGGGAAAGCAGTTGTGCTGCGGAGCGCTGGCGGGTGCGGTCGGTACTGTCGAAGGCGTAGGCGAGGATGTTGGTGTCGACGAAGGCTGGAGCCTCATCGTTCATATAGATCCTCGCGCGTCCAAGTGCGGGGGCCGACCTCGACCAACTCCTCCCGCATTGCGCGCCTGAGGCGCTCGGCTGCGGCACGGCGCCGGCCCTCTCGCGCCACCAGGTCTGCCAGATGGTCGCGCACGAGCTGGTTGACAGTCGTGCCCCGCTCGAGCGCCAACCGGCGCGCCGCCTCGAGCACCTCGTCCTCGATCGCCAGGGTCAAGTTCCGCACGTCGTCTCCTCCACAGGATCAGCGTAACACAGGACCTGTGTGAGGTTCCGCCCGTCTCGCCAAGCCTTGACCACCCTGCGCCTCATGCGAGCCCCTGCTCGACTATGGGCCGCACGACGTGCACGATGATGTCGATCACAAAATGGGAGAGGATCACCGCCGCGAGGCCGCGGCGTATATAGAGCCAGCCAAAGGCGAGGCCCACGGGCAGGATGATCAGCACGGTTCTCCAGGCGACGATCGCCGGCACGGTCGCGGCGAAGAGTTGCTCGTTGCCGCTTTCATGGGCACCTTTCCCCTCGTTCAGGACGAATTGTGGGCGCCGGGTACCGTCAGATCTCCGTCTCCGGCGCCTCCTCTTCGAACCGTCCCCAGCGGTGACGCAGCCGCTCGCGGAACTTCGCCCGTTCCTCGGGAGACATCTGCTCCCAGCGGTCGATCAGGCGTGCCCGCCAGCGCCTGTCGTGCCGGTGGCCGCGGCCGCCGCTGAAGCCGCCGAGGAGAATGCGGCTGAGGATCAGCACCCCGAGGGCCTGCCAGAACGTGATCGAGCGCACGCCGAACAGCGCCGGCATCAGCCAGTTCCAGAGGCTCATCACCACCAGCCCGAACAACAGCCCGAATACTGCTATGCCCATGAGTGCGAATACCGCGATTGTCAATACGCGCAACGGCCGTTTACGTTTCATGGCACTGGCTCCTAGTCTTTGAATTCGTCATAGATGTCGCGCAGCCGCCGGCGCAGGTGAAGGACTGCGTAGTGCTTGCGCGACAGCAGAGTGTTGATGCTCAATCCCGTCTCCGCGGCGAGCTCTCTGAAGCTGCGCCCCTCCAGCTCGTGGGCGATGAAGACCTCGCGCTGCTCGTCCGGCAGCTCGTCGAGCGCGGCCGCGAGCTCCTCCAGCAGCACGCCGCGCGCGAGCTCCGCCTCAGGCCCGCCGTCGGGGGAGGGGAGAAGGTCCCCGAGCGCGAAGGCTTCGTCCTCGACAGAGACGTCGCGCGGCGCTTCCGGCGCCCGTTTGCGAAGGAGATCGGTGATGCGATTGCGGGCGATGCGGAACAACCATGCGCCCACCTGGTCGATCGGCGTCATCAGCCGGACCGCCTCGACGAGCTCGTAGAAGACCTCCTGCAGGATGTCCTCGGCATCCCTCGCGTCGGCCACGCGCCGGCGGATGAATGCCCGCAGGCGGGATCCCTCGCGGGCAACCGCTTGGGAGATGCGCCGGTCCTGCTCTTCGGTCATCTCGTCGATGGTGAGCGTCTCGTTCATCTACTAGTGTAGACGAATGAGCCGCGCGAATATTTTATGGGCCTGGTGGCTCCCTTTCTCCCCCCACTGGGGAAGAGGCCTTCCCCGTGGGGAGAGGGGCTTTCCCCGACCGGGCGAGCCCTTTCCCTGGCAGGGCGTTGTCATCTCCCTGCGCGGGAACCCCTCCATCCCGCAGAGAAGCGCCTCCCCAGTGCTGCCGACCTGCGAGGAGCCGGGATCAGAGCGCGGCGAGGAGTCCCCAGATCAGGGCATGAAGCTCGAGCAAACGCGCGGGCGCCTTCGAGGACGACCTGACGCTCGTGGTGGGCCGGGTGGTGAAAGCGGAGCTGGCCGGAGCGGGAAGCCCAGGAGCGGTCCCCCGCCCCCTGGTCTTTCCTGGTACGCGCGCACCTCGAAAAAATTAAAGTCGCTAGGCTGCCTATCGACACAAATATCAAAATCTGGTATGTGTAGGGTGCGAAAGCCGGCCGGCACGCGGACTCGACAAAGGAGACTGCCATGAACAAGTGTAGGCTGACTAGCGTCCTGTTCGTCCTCGGCCTGATCACGTTCGTCTCTACCGCCACGGCAGCGCCGCCTGGGAGAGAGGCCGGCAGACACTGCGTGGCCAAGCTCCTGCCGCTTGGCATCGATCCAACTCAGCCTAAAGCCCAGCCACCCAAGTGTTTCTCCACCTTCCGGGACGCGGTCTTTTTCGCCACGAAGGGGAGGGTCCTCCTGCCGAAGAGGTCTTTCGACGAGCAACTGGACATCCTGGAGCAGGAGCTCCGGACTCGGCAAGACGAGCTGACCAAGGCCGCGAGTTTCGTCCTGGCGATCGACTACGAGCACATCAACTTCGGTGGGTCTACCTTGACCTGGACCGCCGACACCGCCTGCACGGTGGATATCGGATACTCCGCGGCCAACATGCCCTCCGGGTGGAACGACCGGCTGAGCTCCACCCGGGGCTTTTCCGATTGCTCCAAGAACATCCTCTGGGAACATCAGAACTTTGTGGGCGCGAAGCTCACCTGCCGGCCGAATTGTTCGTCGGTGGGCTCCATGAACGACAAGACCTCTTCGCGCCAGTGGCGTCACCTGTGTCAGGGCACGCCGGGGCAGTGGGCCGGCTGCCGCGGCACCGGCTGCTCGGTCTGCTCCGAGCTGGTCGCCAACTATCCGTGCTACTTCCAGAACCACCCCAACTGCGTCAGCAACGACATCTGCGGCGGGCTCTACTTCACCTGTAGCGACACCTGTCCCGCCCCGACGCAGGCCGATACGTGCCTCTGCAGCGCCGTCGCGAGCTGCGAAGGCGGCGGATCGGTCTCCTGCACGGGGAGCGCCGGCACCTGCTTCTCGGTCGACGGCTGCTACGTCGAGTGCGACGGGGTGCAGACCTCCTGCCCGACCCCTTCAAGACTCTGCCCGCTCTAAAGGCTCCTACCGCCTTTGCCCCCCTCCCCAGCGGAGCTGGAGAGGGGGGAGGGGGGGTGAAGCCTTGAATGCGATCCAAGATTAGGGTGGCTCCGAATGAGCCGCGCGAATATTTTATGGGGCCTAGTATAGTGGATTCCCCTTCTCCCCCAGACAGGCACAGGTCGCGCCGGCCGCGGCTCCGAGCTTCGGGGAGAGAGGTGCGCGGAAGGGGTCTCAGTGTTGGCTCCGCGGGCTCTCCCGACTCTCCTGATAACCGAAATCTGGAGATAAGCCTCTCTCCAGCTATGGGATCTCCCAAGATTAGGGATCCCTTTTGGGGGCTTCTTACTAGGGATACTCTAGCTTCGTGAAAGCCTTCCAAGTGCCGCGCTAACGTTCGTTGGAGTCTGGAAGGGCCGTAGCGCCGGAGGGAGGTGGCAAGCGCCGAGCCAACTCTAGTTGCACTTTGGCAACCAGTTCTTCCTTGACGCTGTCGAACCTACCTTCGACTCGCGCAATGCGCTCGCGATCTTCGGAGAGCGCTTGCCAGAGCTCCTTGATTTCACCTCTGTTGGTCTCAAGGTCGCCGCCGAGCCTCACACATTCACCGGCGAGGCTACCGACGCGTTCTTCAATACGGCCAACCGCCGGTGCAATTAGGTCTTGAAGGAGCTGTCGAATCGCACCGATCTTATCGTCAGGCACGACGAAGCTCCCGCTTGAGAGCGGCAATATCTTCCTGTTGCGCGTCGAGTCGCCGTCTGGTTTGTGCCAACTGTGCGAAGGCTCTATCCAGGAAGGCATCGGTCGCCTCAATTTGCCCGAGAAGACGCTTGAACGACTCTAGAAGACTGGCAAGGGCTGAGTCGTCAAGGTCATCCGGAGCATCGGCTGGCTCAGCAGCGTGGTCCAGCCGGCGCCAGTCTCTCGGGGCGAGCACCCTAGAAGGTCTGGCCCATTCGATCGGACGAATGGTGTGGCGAACCCAGTGGCACGATTCCGTCAAGTTCCAGTTTCGGAGTGGCTCACCCATCATTCGACCTCAAGTATGGGAAGTTGGCTACTCTTTAAGCCCGCTCTTAGGCTGGCTTCTTTGCGCTCTGCACGCTCAATTACCTTTTTCAGCTTCTCTAGGTCTCTTGAGGTCATTCCAACAAAGAACTCACACAATTCATCGCCCTCGTGATAGGCCAGTTTCAAATTATGGACGATGACAGCAGCAGCAGGGTCGTCTGAATTCGGGCGAAAGACAGCCCGAATATCCGTGAGTATTCTCGAAAAGCAGTACGTTCGTTCGAAGTCGCGCACCACGGTCCATGCCTTTGAGGTGACTCCGAGCGTGTCGTCAAGTGAAAGAACCGCCCGCAGAAACGACACAAGTGCTTCGAGCTTGGGAGCGGCAGAGGAGAACTCGCTGTCGGCCTTGATCGCGGCAGCCAATTGATCAAGGAGTTGATCTCGGCCCATGTCTGGCTGCTCGCGAAGCGCGAACAAGTTGGAGATCATCAGCAGAATGATCCCGACCTCAGTCTCTTCCAAACCAGTAGCTTCAGCGACATGAGCGGCGGAGTCGCGGATGAAAATGGTGGGGCGGAGAGTGGCGAAAGCGTCCTGGAGGGAGGTAAGCATAGCCTCATCGTAGCCCAGAAGCGCCTGGAATGCGGGCCTTTGGCTGTCCGGGATGCGAAGTTCAGTCGGCATTTCGGGTGTGTCCTCCTCCTCGACACTCCTGGTCAGTGTAGTACGGGTCGCAGGCGGTCTCAATATGGAAGACCTCAGAGCAGTAGCCGGAGGGCCATATAGGTCCGAGTGCCGCTAATCTGAACCTCCATCTCCATCTGCCACGGTTCCCCTGGCGTGCTCACCGACGGGGCTTGAAAGTCCCTCCTCGAACAGTCACGGAAGATACCTATGTCATTCATTCTACGGACCATAGTAATTCTACCCCGGTCTCTACTCCTCGTCAATGCGGGCGGATCGGTCGTGTAAGCCTCGCCAGCGAGAGGCCGGAGAGTTCCTCGACAATGTCGAGGCCGCGTTGGCCCTCCCGCAGGCGAGCGAGATCGGGGGCTCCGCAACGGACTCCGTTGGCGCTAGCTCCACGTCCTGCAGAGTCCCTGCGGTGTTGACCGCGGCCTGGAGCGCTTAGAATGAAGCCTAAGCGCCTCCAACTCGGCGGCGTGGCGGATCCGCTGCTCGCGGTGGAACGCCTCCTCGGCGTGGAGCGCCTGCTCCCGATGTGGCGGAGCTGTGATTGGAATCGGGTGAGCAGATCCGCCACCGATTCGTTCCGTAACATGAGGTCCTCCTTGCAAGGGCGAAGGTCCGCTTCGCGCCGCCGCTCAGCCCTGGAACAGACCGCGGATTCTCGACTAGCCGGGAGAAAAAGTCCTACCGCCGGCCGGAATTGGCGACCAGCTTACACGGGTAGGTCGAGAAACGGGAGCGGCTGGCCGCGAAACGGAGCCGATAGGTCGCAAAATGGCGCAGGCAGGTCGCCAGACGCCCCGGACAGGTCGAGAAACCGCGCGGCTTGGCGACCTGCCTGGAGCGGCCGGTGGGCAATCCGAGGCGGTTCGCGCCCCAATCTTTGCGGTCTCTCCGCGCCTTCGGGTGTTTCTCAGGGCACCGTCGCCGCCAGCCGCTCCAGGAGCTCCCGGACTTCCTCCGTGTCGCGCAGCCGGTACGCCGCGGCCGTCTGCCGCGGCTCTTCGGCCACCAGGATGCCGATTCCCCGGCCCCTCAGGGCGCGGAAGGCGTCCTCGTCTGTGAGGTCATCTCCTATGTAGACAGGGAGGACCTCGGGGCGGTCGAGGCCGAGGGCGTCGAGGAGCCAGAGGAGGGCGCGGCCCTTGTCCCAGTCGAGGTCGGGGCGCAGCTCGAAGAGCATCTTGCCGTGGGCCTTGCGCAGGCCGGGGACGGCGGCGACGGCCTCGTCCACCGCCCGCTCGATGCGGGGGATGTCGCGCTCGTCCGCCAGACGGAAGTGGACGGAGACGGCGAAGCGCTTGGGCTCGACGAGGACGCCCGGGAGGCCTTCGAGGTCGCGCCGGAGCCGCTCGGCCGCGCGGTCGATCCGCTCGGGGATGCCTTCGCCCACCTCCAGTCGGAGCGGCGGCGCGCCGTCCATCGGCGGCGGACCCGCGATGTCGAAGCCGTGGCTGCCCGCGTAGACGAGATCGGGGAGACCGACGAGGGCGGCCGTGTCCTCCCGCGCCCGGCCCGAGACGATCACCACGGGGAATTGCGCGGCGAGCCGTTGCAGCACCTCGCGGGTCTCCGCGGGCAGGGTCGCCAGCTCGGGGCGCGGCGCGATGGGCGAGAGGGTGCCGTCGTAGTCGAGGAAGAGGGCGGGGCGCCGGCCGTCCAGGCGAGCGGCGATCTCGTCCCAGCGGTCGAGGGCGGAGGGAGGCATCCTACAGATACTCTTCGATGTCGAACGGCGGCAGGTACTCCTTGAGAGGACGGAAGTCGTGGGGCACGGTCCCCAGGGCCGCCTTGAGATAGTAGTCGACCCACCAGAAGATGTCCTGCTCGCGCAGGATCTCGCGCATGCCTTCCATGCGCCGGCGGCGCTCCGGCTCGTCCATCCCGAAGGCGGCCACGAGGGCGTCGGCCATGCCCTCGATGTCGTGCGGGTTGACGAGCAGCGCTCCCTCGTGGAGCTGCGCCGCGGCGCCCGCGAACTCGGAGAGGACGAGGGCGCCGCAGCCGTCCACCTGGCAGGCGCAGAACTCCTTGGCCACCAGGTTCATGCCGTCCTTGATGGAGGTGACGAAGCAGACCCGGGCCATGCGGTAGAGCGAGATCAGGTCGCAGCGCCCGAGGCTCTTGTACTGGTAGTGCACGGGCACCCATCCGGCGGTGGAGAACTCGCCGTTGATCTCGCCGACGAGCTGCTCGATGCGCGCCTTCAGCGACTGGTACTCGGGGACGCCCTCGCGGCTGGGCACCACGATCTGGAACAGCAGGGCCTGCTCGCGCAGCGAGCGGTGGCGCTTGAGGGCGTCGCGAAACGCCTCCAGGCGCTCAGGCAGGCCCTTGGTGTAGTCGAGCCGGTCCACGCCGACGATGAGCTGGACGGGGCCGATCCGCTCGCGCAGCTCCGCGATGCGGCGCTCGACCTCCGCGGAGCGCGCCGTCTCCGCGAAGGAGCCGAAGTGAATGCCGATCGGGAAGGCCCCGACGCGCACGGTCCGCGAGCCGAGGCGCACCTCGGTCACCGGTCCATTGTCGACGATCTCGGCCTCGGGCAGCAGGTTCTGCAGGCAGGTGAGGAAGTTGCGGGTGTCGCGCGGCGTCTGGAAGCCGAGCAGGTCGTAGGCGAGGAGCGCTTTCAGGATCTGCCCGCGCCAGGGGAGCCGCAGCAGGATGTCGAGCGGCGGAAAGGGGATGTGGAGGAAGAAGCCGACGCGCAGGTCCTCGTTCCTGCGCCGGATGAACTCCGCCACGTGAATGAGCTGGTAGTCCTGCACCCAGATGAAGTCGTCCTCCCGGCCGTGCCGCAGGACGCAGTGGGCGAACTTCTCGTTGACCTTGAGGTAGGCGTACCAGAAGGAGGGGTCGAAGTTGCACTGCCCCAGGAGGTCGTGGAAGAGCGGCCAGAGGATGGCGTTGGCGAACCCCTCGTAGAAGTCCTTGACCTCCTCCGCGGAGAGGAGCACCGGCACGAGCTCGTAGCCGCTCTCGCCGTGCCCCTCGGCGAGGACCGCCTCCCAGGCGCCGCCCCGCTCCAGGGGCACCCCCGGCCAGCCGATCCACAGGCCGCCTTTGTGGGAGAGCACCGGCGCCAGGGCGCTCACCAGGCCGCCGGAGCCCGGCTTGCGGCTCCAGCTTCCTTTCTTCTTCTCCAGGACGACGGGCAGGCGGTTCGAAACGACGAGCAGACGATGGGCGGTCGCACTCAAAGCAGGTCGATCCAGTGCAAGCGGCGAGCCAGAGAAGGCTGTAACGCTGCGTCTGTTCTCCACGCCTGTAGGAGCGGCGAGTATCCTCCCCAAGCCTCGGGAGCCGTGCGAGAGGCGATCCCGTCCCGCTCTCGCGGCCTTTTTTTACACTTTTTACCGCAACATCCTTCCCGCCTCGTCCGTACACTAAGCCGATGCCACGATCCTCTTGGAAGCTCCTGAGGGTTCTCCCTCGGCTCGCCCTCGCCTTCGCGGCACCGCTGGCGGCCCAGCAGGCGGTGGCGGAGCCGCCGGAGGCGGAGATCCGCGTCTCCCGGGCGTCCGGCCCCATCGAGGTGGACGGCGCCCTGGGCGATCCGGGCTGGAGCGGCGCGGCCCGGGAGGAGACCTTCTACGAGACCAATCCCGGCGACAACGTGGAGCCCAAGGTGAAGACGGTCGCCTGGCTCACCTACGACGAGCGCTTCTTCTACGCCGCCTTCGAGTTTTCCGATCCTGACCCGAAGGGCATTCGCGCCCCGTTCGGCGACCACGACGCGGTGCCGGGCTATACCGACTACGGGGGCGTGATCCTCGATACCCGGAACGACGGCAAGACCGCCGCGATGTTCCTGGTCAATCCGCACAACATCCAGTACGACGCCATCACCAGCGACACGAGCGGCGAGGACTCCTCGCCGGACTTCTACTGGGATTCGGCGACGCGCATCGGCCCTGACGGCTGGACGCTGGAGATCCGCATCCCCTTCTCCTCCCTGCGCTACGACTCGGCTGCTGCCCAGACCTGGGGCGTCCTGCTCTACCGCAACCGCCCGCGCGAGTTCCGCTACCAGATGTTCAGCAGCAGGCTGCCGCGCGGCACGAACTGCTTCATCTGCCATTCGCGGAAGATCGTGGGCCTGGAGGGCCTGCCGTCCGGCCGTCACGCCGTGCTCGCCCCCTACTCCTCGGGCCGGCGGACGGAGCAGGCCCTGGGGGATCCCGGGAGCCGCCTGGAGAGCCAGGGGCAGGACTGGGACGGCGGTCTCGACGCCAAGTGGACTCCCAACGCCGACACGGCCATCGACGCTACCTTGAACCCCGACTTCTCGCAGGTCGAGTCGGACGTGGCGCAGATCACGGCCAACGAGCGTTTCGCCCTGTTCGTCCCCGAGAAGCGGCCGTTCTTCCTCGAAGGTCTGGACCTCTTCTCGACGCCGATCCAGGCGGTCTACACCCGCACCATCACCTCTCCGAGTTGGGGCCTGCGGTCCACGGGCCAGTTCGCGAACACCCTCTACACCTTGCTGATCACCGAGGACCGGGGCGGCGGGAGCGTCATCCTGCCCGGGCCCCAATTCTCGGACCTGGCTCCCCAGGATTTCTCTTCCCGGGTGGCTATCGGCCGGGGACGGCGGGATTTCGGAAGCTCTTTCGTGAGCTTCCTGTTGACCGACCGCGAGATCGAGGGGGCTGGGCACAACCGGGTCCTCGGACCCGACTTCGAGTGGCGGCCGACCGGCACGGACTCGGTCCGGGGCCAGTTCCTGTTGAGCGACTCGCGGAACCCCGCCCGGCCGGACCTCTTCCCGGACTGGCGGGGCCAGGACCTCAACTCGCACGCCGCCTACGCCAACTGGAACCACTCGACGCGGACCTGGGACTGGTACTTCGAGTACTTCGACATCGGCGAGGAGTTCCGAGCGGATGTGGGCTTCCTCCCGCAGGTGGGGGTGCGGGACGGCTTCTTCGCGCTCGGCCGCTCGTTCTACCCCGAGAAGGGGATCTTCCGCCGCATCCGCCCCTTCGTCCGGCTGCGCAACGTCGAGGACAGGGATGGGGACCTCATCCTGCGCCGGGTCATCCCCGGCTTCTTCGTCGAGGGCTTCTGGAGCAGCTTCATCAACGTCGAGCACCGCACCGAGGAGGTGCGGGCAGGAAGCCACCTCTTCGACTCCGATTATTGGGTAGCCTCGGTCGAGATGAGCCCGTCCCAGGTCCTCGGCGGCCTCGGGCTCGACCTGACGATCGGCGACGACGTGGATTTCGCCGGCGAGCGGCCGGGGCGCGGGGCCACGGTGGGGCTGCGGGCCACCGTCCGGCCCACGGACCACCTGGCCTTGCAGCTCAACGGCAGCCGGCGGCGGCTCGACGTCTCGCCCACCGGAGAGGGACCGAAGAGCCTGCGGCTGTTCACGGCCGAGGTGGCGCGGCTGAAGGCGACCTACACCTTCAACGCCCGCTCCTTCTTGCGGCTGATCGGGCAGCGGGTGACGTTCGAGCAGGGCGGGCGCGACGAGTCCTTCAGCGGCTCGGCCCTGTTCGCCTACAAGCTCAACTGGCAGACCGTGCTCTTCTTGGGCTACGGCGACGAGCGCGCCCTCTCGCCCGAGGACCGGCTGGAGCCCACCCGCCGCGAGCTGTTCCTCAAGGTCTCCTACGCCTTCCAGCGCTGAGCCGGCTTGAGGTAGCATCCGGGGACGCCATGAGCCTCCAGGACCACCTCCAGTCCGGCGAGGAGATCCTCTATCAGGCGCGGGTCACCCGCCTCACCCTGGCGCCGCTGATGGCGTTGCTGGCGCTCGCCCTCGCCGTCGCGGCGTACGCCTGGTTCGGGATGCAGAGCGTGCCGCTGGCCCTGACGGCGCTCGCCTTGGCCGCGCTGGTCGGGCTCGTGCTCGCCTGGAAGCTCTTCGTGCTCCGCTCCTACGAGTACGTGCTCACCAACCACCGGGTGATCCAGAGCTGGGGGATCCTGAGCCGGCAGTCCATGGACTCGCGGCTCGACAAGGTCAACAACATCGAGCACCGGCAGAGCCTCTGGGGCCGCCTCCTCAACTACGGGGACGTCGAGATCGACACCGCGAGCGAGACCGGGGCGGCCGTGTTCCGCAACATCTCGCACCCTCTCGAGTTCAAGCGCGCCATCATCGCCGCGGCCGAGCAGTACCGCTCGGCCGGCCGCGGCTACATGCCCGCGCCCGCCGGACCCTCCGGCGCCGAGCGGCTGCGCCAGCTCAAGGCGCTCCTCGACGACGGCCTCATCTCCCGCGACGAGTACGAGGCCAAGCGCCAGCAGCTCCTCTCCGAGCTCTGACCGGCCGGTCTCGCGCGGGCGGGGCCGGAGCACGTTCCTTTATGAGGGGCTGTATGAAGCGTGCCCTCGGAAAGGAGATTTCCAGATGAAGAGAAAACTGGCCTTGCTGGCCCTCGCGCTCCTGAGCACCGCGGGCGCGCTGTCAATCGGGGTACGGAGCGCGGAAGCCGGCCGGTGCATCGACCGGTGCACCACCGAGGGAGGCGTGACCTGCTGCGACAGGTGCTGCGAGAGAAACGGCGTCCTGATCTGCTCCGACAGGCCCGTCTGTTCCTGAAACTAGACCCAATCCCGGAGCCGCCCCGCTGGAAGATCCGAGGCGGCTCCTCCGTGCTACCATGGGGCGGTAATGCCCCGTAACGCAATCGCTTCCGCTGTCCCCCCGCCGTCCTCCGAGCTGGGCCCCCTGGTCGAGGAGCTACGCCTCGACGCGAAGCTCGGCCCGCAGCTCCTCTACGCCGCGCACCTGCCGGGAAGCGATGTGGTCTATGGCGAGCTCGACCCGCCGCTGCCGGAACCCATTGCCCGGGCGCTCGGCAAGGGGGGCGTCCCCCATCTCTGGAGCCATCAGACGGCGGGGATCGCGGCCGTGCGCCGCGGCGAGAACGTGCTGGTCACCACCCCCACGGCGTCCGGCAAGTCGCTGATCTTCCAGGTGCCGGCGCTGGAGGAGGCGGTGCGGGGCGGCCCGGGGCACGGGCTCTTCCTCTTCCCCTTGAAGGCTCTGGGGCAGGATCAGCGGGGGAAGTTCTGCCGCCTGGCCGAAGAGGCCGGGCTGCCGCCCGAGATCGCCGGCTGCGAGATTTACGACGGCGACACGCCGGGGGCGAAGCGCACGGCCATCCGCAAGAACTTCCCGCGGGTGGTGATCTCCAACCCCGACATGCTCCATTTGGGCGTCCTCGGCCACTGGACGGCCTGGGGGCCGTTCCTGGCGGACCTGCGCTGGATCGTGCTCGACGAGCTGCACACCTACCGCGGCATCTTCGGCAGCCACTTCCATCACGTGCTCCAGCGCTTCCTGCGGCTCTGCCGCTCCGTGGGCAGCGAGCCCGTGCTCATCGCCTCTTCGGCTACCGCCGCCAACGCTGGCGAGTTCGCCGAGACCTTGACCGGCCGCCCCTTCCGCTGGATCTCTGAGTCGGGCGCGCCGCGGGAAGGACGGCATCTGCTGCTCTACCGGCCGGAGGCGAGCCCGTACACGACCGCCCTCCAGCTCTTCGTCCGCCTGCTCAACGCGGGCTTGAAGACCATCGTCTTCACCAAGGCGCGGCGCATCACCGAGCTGCTCTACTCCTGGCTGCGCCGCCAGGAGCCGGCCCTGGCCGCGCGCGTCGCGAGCTACCGCGCCGGCTTCCTGGCCGAGGAGCGGCGGCGCATCGAGCGCTCCCTCTTCGAGGGGCGGCTGGACGGCGTGATCTCCACGTCGGCCCTGGAGATGGGGATCGACGTCGGCGGTCTCGACGCCTGCATCCTGGTGGGCTATCCCGGGAGCATGATGGCCACCTGGCAGCGCTCGGGCCGGGTGGGCCGCGCCGGCCGCGAGTCCATCACCGCCCTGGTGGCCCTGCCCGACGCGCTCGACCAGTACTTTCTCGATCATCCGGAGGAGTTCCTGGAGCGCCCCTGCGAGCGGCTCATCGTGGACCCGGAGAACGATCCCGTGTCGCGGGCCCACCTCGTCTGCGCCGCCTCCGAGATGCCCCTCTGCGGCGAGGACCGGCCCTACCTCGAGCGGCATGGGACGAGAGTGGAGAAGCTCCTCGACCAGGGGCACCTGCTGGCCGCGGCCGAGGGGGACGAGATCTTCTGCCTGCGCCGCAGGCCTCAGCGCTACGTCAACCTGCGGGGGACGGGGGAGACGTTCGCCATCCTCGTGGACGGACGGACGATCGGCACGGTGGACGGCGTCCGCGTGCTTCACGAGTGCCACCCGGGGGCAGTCTACCTCCACGCCGGCCGGCAGTATCTGGTGGAGGCGCTGGAGCGCGAGGAGCGCCGGGTGAAGGCCGTGGCGGCCGACCTCGACTACTTCACGACGCCTCTGACCGAGAAGGAGACCGAGATCCTGGAGGTGCTGGAGGAGAAGAGCGACGGCCCGCTCCAGGCCTGGCTCGGCCGGCTCAAGGTCACCGAGCGCGTGGTGGGCTTCGAGCGCAAGCGCATCCACGGCCAGGAGACGATCGACCAGACGCCGCTCGACCTGCCGCCGGTGGAGTTCGAGACGGTGGGGCTCTGGTGGGCGGCGCCGCGGCCGGTCGAGGAGACGCTGCGCCGCCAGGGGGAGCACTTCCTGGGCTCCCTCCATGCCTCCGAGCACGCCGGCATTTCCCTCTTTCCCATCCTCGCCCTGTGCGACCGCGGGGACATCGGCGGCATCTCCTATCCGCTCCACCCCCAGATCGGCAGCGGCGCGGTCTTCATCTACGACGGCCACCCCGGCGGCGTGGGCATCGCCGCCCGTGGCTTCGCGGATTTGAAGGACCTGCTCGGCCGCGTCCTGGCGCTGATCGAGGGCTGCCCCTGCGAGAAGGGGTGCCCCTCCTGCGTGCAGTCGCCCAAGTGCGGCAACGGCAACCGGCCTCTGGACAAATTGGGCGCGGCGCGGGCGCTGCGGCTGCTGCTGGGGCTGGAAGAGCCGGCGGTGGCCTGGAGCGAGCCGGTCTGCGTGAATCTCGCGATGGCGGTGGAGCCGATCGAGGAGATGGCGGCGGAGATGACGGCGAGGGGGTTCCTGACCCGGCCGGGCGCCCCCGCCCGGGAGCCCTCACCCCCTGGTCCCCTCTCCCGCGCCGCGGGAGAGGGGGAACGTGACCACGACGGCGAGGAAGATTCCTCCCCCCTGGGAGGGGGGTGGACGCAAGGGGGGAGGCTAGGAGGAGGGCCTCCCGGTGTCGACTCCCCGAACCGCCGTCACCAGAATCTCCGATCCGGTCCCGCGGCCCCGGCCGCTCCCATCCGGGCCGAGCCCTCGATCCTCCAGCGGGCCATCTCGTTCTTCACCCGGCGGGAGCGGCGACGGGAGCCGGAGCGCGAACCCCATACCATGCTCTTCGACCTCGAGACCCTGCGCTCCGCGGCCGACGTGGGCGGCTGGGGGTACGCCCACCGCATGGGGGTCGCGATCGGGGTCGTCTGCCACCTGGAGGAGGGGCGTTTCGAGGTCTTCTTCGAGAACCAGGTGCGCGCCCTGGTGGATGCCCTGCGCTCGGCCACTCTGGTGGTGGGCTACAACATCCGGCGGTTCGACTACCAGGTCCTCTCCGGCTACACCGGGGAGGATTACGCCCGCCTGCTGCCTACCCACGACCTCCTGGAGGACGTCCACGCGCGGCTCGGGTTCCGCGTCGGCATGGGTCACCTCGCCCAGGAGACCCTCGGTTGCAGCAAGTCCGCGGACGGTCTCCAGTCCCTGGAATGGGTGCGCCAGGGGCGGCTCGACCTGGTGGAGCAGTACTGCCGGCGGGACGTCGAGATCCTGCGCGACCTCTATCTGCACGGCCGGCGCGAGGGCTTCCTCCTCTACCGTGACCGCAGGCGGGACGTGCGGCTGAAGCTGCGCGTCGAGTGGTGAACGGCGCACGCTGACCGTCCTCTTAGGAGGACGGCAGAGGGCAGGACGCCTCGCGTGCAACGGTGCGACCCAACGGCACGGATCTTGCGCTCCCAGAGCTCTGCGGGCCGCTTGGAGCGGTCCGGAAAGGAGCCGGACATGAATCGACCTCTTCAGCGATCCTTCCGCGCGGCCGGCATCCTCGCCGTCGCGCTCTCCGCGGCCCTGGCCCTCGCCGCCTGCTCAGGGTTGGGCGGCCTCGCCCGGATCGTCCAGCCCGAGGTGGATGTGACCGACGTCAAGCTCCTCGGCACCACCCTCACCGGGGCCGATCTGCTCTTCCAGTTCCGGGTGGACAACCCGAACGCCGTGTCCCTCGTGCTGGACGAGATCGGCTACCGCCTGCGCCTCAACGGCGAGCCTCTCTTGAGCGGCCGGCGCAACGAGCGGACGCGGGTCGCCGCCAACGGCCAGAGCGTCGTCGAGCTGCCGGTGACCATCAAGTACGAGGACGTCTACCGCGTCATCCGGAGCTTCAGCGGGCGCGAGCGGCCCGACTACAACCTGGACGCGGACTTCCAGTTCGACGTCCCGGTTTTGGGCGCGGTCACGGTGCCCGTGAGCAAGCGGGGTGAGATCCCCCTGGAGCGCCTGCGGGAGAGGATCGGGCGGTAGGGTTCGGGCAGGGGGGGTATATAAATACCCCATGCTCAAGGTCCTCATCGTCGAAGACCAGCCGGCCGTGGTGACGGCTCTCCAGGTCCTCTTCGAGATCCGCGGGACCCCCTGTGTCATCGCCCGCTCGCCCGGAGAGGCGTTGCGGGCCCTGGACGCCGATCGCCCCCAGGAGATCGGCGTCGTCGTCCAGGACATGAACTTCAGCCCGGAAGCCACCTCCGGCGAGGAGGGGGTGGCGTTGTTCCGGGAGATCAAGCGGCGGGACCCGGGCCTGCCGGTGCTGCTGATCACGGCCTGGACCTCTCTCGAGACCGCCGTCCAGCTCGTCAAGGAGGGGGCCGCCGACTACCTGGCCAAGCCCTGGGACGACGAGAAGCTCCTCGCCTCGGTGCGCAACCTCCTGCGGCTGCGCGAGCTGCAGCTCGAGAACGCCCGGCTGCGCGGCCGGGCGCGGCGGAGCTGGGAGGATCTGGCCGAGCGGCACGAGCTCAGCGGCGCCGTATGGGCGAGCGAGAAGATGCACGCCGTCGTCACCCTCGCCCTCCAGGTGGCCCGCGGGGACGTGCCTGTGCTCATCACCGGTCCCTCCGGCGCGGGCAAGGAGAAGCTGGCGGAGATCGTCCAGGCCAATTCGCGGCGCAAGGACAGACCCTTCGTCCGCGTGAACGCCGGCGCGCTGCCGGACGAGCTGCTGGAGAGCGAGCTGTTCGGCGTCGAGGTGGGGGCCTACACCGGGGCCACCCGCCGGCGGATCGGCCGCTTCGAGGCGGCGGACGGCGGCACGCTCTTCCTCGACGAGATCGGCAACCTCTCGGCCTCGGGGCAGGCGAAGCTCTTGCGCGTGCTCCAGAGCGGGCAGTTCGAACGGCTCGGCAGCAGCGAGACCCGCCGGGTGGACGTGCGCCTGATCTGCGCCACCAACGCCGACCTGCGCAGGGAGATCGCCGCCGGCCGCTTCCGCGAGGACCTCTTCTACCGGCTGAACGTCATCGAGCTGCAGGTGCCGCCCCTCGCCGAGCGGCCGGAGGACGTGGTCCCGCTCGCCGAGCGGTTCCTGCGCGACCTCTCGCCGTCGCCCACCGGGGCGGTCTGGCGCCTCTCCCCGGAAGCCCGCGAGCGGCTCGTCCGCTATCCCTGGCCAGGCAACGTGCGGGAGCTGGAGAACACCCTGCGACGGGCCGTCCTCGTGGCTTCGGGGGATACGATCCGCGCCGAGGACCTCGGGCTCGGCAGCGCGCCGTTCGCGGCCGGTCCCGCCCTCGCCGCGGAGGCGGACGGGCTCAGCCTGGCCGAGCGGGTCCGCATCGAGCGCGCCCTGGAAGGGGCGGGCGGCGTGGTCTCCAAGGCCGCCGAGGCCCTCGGCCTCTCCCGCCAGGCGCTCTACCGCAAGATGGAGAAGCACGGCCTCGCCGTCGAGCGGCGGCTGCGCGGATGAAGCCCCTCCGCTTTGCCACCCGCGTCCGCCTCGCCTTCCTCGCGGCGCTCGCCGCCGCGATCACTTTCGCGGTAGCGGCCGCCTACTGGTTTCCCTCCCCCTGGACCGTTCTCCTGGCCGCCGTCTGCCTCGGCCTGCCGGTGGGATGGTGGATCCTCGACCGGGTCCTCCATCCGGCGTCGCGGGTGCTCCAGGCCCTGCGCGACGGCGTCCAGGGGTTCCGCGACCACGACTTCAGCCTGAACCTGGCGGTGGACCGCGGGGACGAGCTGGGCGAGCTGGTGGGGCTCTACAACTCTGTGGGCGACGTGCTGCGCGACGAGCGCAGCGCCATCCTCCAGCGGGAGATGCTGCTCCAGACCGTGTTCGAGGCCACCCCCATGGCCATCGTGCTGACCAACGAACGCGACCGCGTGGTCTTCGCCAACCGGGCGGCGCGGGAGGTGTTCTTCACCCGCGGGCGCCTCGAAGGCCGGGTGTTCGGAGAGATCCTGGAGGAGTGCCCGGAGGGGCTGCGCGAGGCGCTGGCGAGCGGGCGCGACTCGCTCTTCTCCCTGGAGAGCGGCGGCGAGGAGGAGGTCTTCCACCTCGCCCGCCGCGCCTTCGAGCTGAACGGCCGGCGGCACGACCTCACTCTCGTCAAGCGCCTCACTCCCGAGCTGCGGCGTCAGGAGGTGGACGTCTGGAAACGGGCCATCCGCACCCTCTCGCACGAGATCAACAACTCGCTCGCTCCCATCGCCTCGCTCGCCCGCTCCGTGCGCCTGATGGCCGGGAGCCCCGAGCACGCGGACCGCCTCGCCTCGGTCCTCGACGTCATCGAGGAGCGCTCCAGCCACCTCAAGGAGTTCCTGGAGGGCTACGCCCGCTTCGCCCGCCTGCCGCAGCCGAACCTGCGGGAGGTGGAGTGGGACGGCTTCCTGGCCGGACTGCGGCAGGTCGTCCCCTTCGAGCTGGAGGGAGAGCCGCCGACTCTCCCCGGCCGCTTCGATCCGGTCCAGATGCAGCAGGCCCTCATCAACCTGCTCAAGAACGCCCACGAGTCCGGAAGCCCGCCCGGGGAGGTGAGGCTGGCCGTGGACGCCCTCGGCGACGGCGGCGTCCGCTTCCGCGTTCTTGACCGTGGCGCCGGCATGACCGACGAGGTGATGCGGAAGGCGCTCCTGCCCTTCTATACCTCGAAGCCGGGAGGCTCCGGCCTCGGCCTACCGCTCTGCCGCGAGATCGTCGAGGCCCACGGCGGCCGCCTCCGCATCGAGCGCCGGGAGGGCGGGGGGACGGCCGTGGTGTGCTGGGTGCCGGGAGCCTGACGGCGGCGGGAAAAGAAAGCCCGCTTCGGAGGCAGGCTTTCTCCAGGTCCCGCGCTACGGGGGAGGGCCTACACCGGCGGCGGGCCGCACCGCTCGATGCAGCCATGGTACATGAACCCGTCCACCACCCACATGTTGCCCGAGGCATAGCAGCCGGGAATCGAGACCCCACAGACGTCTCCGCCGCCGCAATTGGCCTCGGCCTCCGGCATCGCCGCAACCCGGAAAGCCGTCTGGGCCTCCGAGCAGGTAGCCTCCATGACCCAATACTGGCTAGTGCTGTAGAAACCTTCGCAGCACTGGAAAGTATAGGCCGGTCTAGGCGTCGAGAGCGCCAGCGTGCACGCGAGGACAGCCACCAGCAGAGCACCTAGGCGAGCGGTTCTGTTCATTGTCTTCTCCTTTCTCTATAACCTTCCTCCATAAATCAATGTGCTTGTGCGGAGCCTCGGCGAGTCGTGCCCGGGCCATGGTAGTCTTCGGAACGGATCGAGGCTCGTTGATGAGAGCGACGAAGATTTCTTCGCTAATCCTGACTGCTGCACTGGCTTTCGCCTTCTTTGCCGGCGCCTGCGCCTCAACCGTCCCTACCCCCCGCTCGCAGGCGGAGGATGAGGCCATCCGGGAGCAGGACGTGGTGGACGCCCGGCTGGAGGCCGACGTCCGCATGGCCCTGCTGGAGAAGCTTGGCGATGACGGGCTCGGGGTGACGGTGGATGCGCGCGCGGGACGGATCCGCCTGATCGGCGCGGTCGACAAGCGCTCGACCCAGGAGTTGGCCGAGGAGGTCGCCAAGGCGGTCCCGGGCGTCCAGAGCGTGGACAACCAGCTCTCCGCGCGCGAAGAGACTCCCGAGAGCACCGCCGTGGGCAAGGCCGTCGGCCACACTGAGCGCGAGGTGGACGACGCGATCCTCGAAATGCGGGTCGGCAAGAATCTGTTGGGAGAGATCGGCCGCTACGCCCTGGACCTCGAGGTCGAGGCGACCGAGGGGGTGGTGAGCCTGCGCGGCACGCTCCCGGACCCGGAGCGCAAGTCCCTGGCCCTGAGGGCGGCCCGGGAGACCGCGGGCGTCAAGCGGGTGGTCGACCTGCTGAAGGTGCCGTAGCCCGACCGTCCGGCCGTTCGCGTCCTTACCACAACGAACCTTTCAAGACTGGAGATTGTCGTGTCCCTGGCAAGCTGGTTTCGCAATCTGTTCGCCTCCCGCCCCCGAGGGCCGCAGGCCGAGCTCGGCCGCAACGACCTCTGCTGGTGCGGGAGCGGGAAGAAGTACAAGAGGTGCCACCTGAAGAGCGACGAGCTCAAGCGGGTGGAAGCCAACTACTCCGCCCAGGTATCGGCCAAGAACCGCATCGGCGACGGTGTCGTCCCTGGCAAGGCCAAGCCGCGGAAGCTGGAGAAGGTGGCGGAGAAGCAGTAAGCCCCGGCGGGGGACGCCCGCGCTGCTCAACGAAGCGGGGCGTCCCAGGGGCTCCTCAGCTCTGCAGGGCTACTGCAGATACGGTTCGCGCTCGCAGTAATACGTGCAGCCGAAGTACATCCATCCGTCCACCACGTACCATAGTACGCCGTTTTCATCGGTGAACGTGTAGCAGCCAGGGATCGTGATGGCGCAGGCGAAGTCGGGGTTACAGAAGGCCTGCGCCTCCGGCAGTGCTTCAGCCCGGAAGGCCGACTGGGCCTCTGAGCACGTGGGCTTCATCACCCAGTGCTGCGAGGTGCTGTAACCGCCGTAGTCGCAGCACCGGAGAGCATGGAGGGGTGTGGGGGTGGAGAGCGCCAAGCTACAGGCAAGGACGGCCACCAGCAGGGCACCCAGCAGGACAGTTCTCTTCATGCTTCTACTCCTTTCTGATAGCAACTGCATACGTCAGTAATGGTGCCCACTGGACGCTGAAGCGAGCCTCTCGTTGGGTCGGACGACTCATCGCTGGTCGGCGCCCGGCGCGAAGGCCTTGCAGGTGAAAGCCGTCGGGGTCACGATCAGGGACCATGAGTTGAGCGTGCCGGTTTCGGGGCCGAAGATGTCGGCGACCAGGACTTTCCAGGGCCCCTGGGTATTCGTGCCGTCAAGACGTGAGAGCTGGCCGACGGGGTCGGGGAAGATCGCCGGGCTGGCGAACAGCCGCCAGATCTGGGAGTTGAAGGCTGGCGCCCAATGGCCGGTGTAGGGTGCGTCGGTATCCGACGACTGGTTGAGGTCGTTTCTCGACTCGTCATCGATCACCGGGTCGATGAAGTTGTCGCCGTCGCCGCCGCCCAGCAAGCCGGCCTCGCGCATCCAGATGAGGTCGGTGCCGTAGCCGTTGGGGGCTTTCAGGAGCACGGTGAGATCGCCGGTGAAGGTGTGCTGGAGGTCGTCCACCCGGAAGTCGAGGTCGGCGATCTCGAGGTCGTCGGTGACCGTCAAGGTGTCGACGACGCCGCGCCGGTCGCCGTCGGGGATGGCCAGGCCGGGAGAGATCGTCCGCGTGAAGATTACCGGCGCGCCGGTGCCCGCAGGGGCGCCCACGCGCAGGGTGAAATCGGCCGTGGCGGTGCCGAGCGAGCTCTCGGTGGTGAGGGTGAACTTCAGCGACTGACCGCAGACGGCGCCGGTCGAGACCTTGAACAGGAACCCGTTGGTCGCGGCGAGGTCCTGGCCGGGGAGGGCGCGGTAGGTGGCGACGCGGTCGAGGATCGTCACTCCCAGCGTCGAGGAGGTCAGGGTAGCTTTGGCTTTCTGCACGGCGTAAGCAGGATTGCGCCAGGGGTTGGCCAACTGGACCGCAACCCGGATGATCTCGCCGGGATCGATCGCACCGTTCTTGTTGCCCAGGACGTCATCCGCCGTGCTGGCGGCGACGTCGAGATGGGGAAGCGAGAAGGACTCGCCGAGGCTCATGTGGCCGATATTGAGGAAGCCCACCTGGCCGAGGGGAGCGACGGCGCCGTAGCCCAGACCGCGGTCGGCGAAGCCTTCCCAGATCGAGCGCTCGTTGGCGCAGCCGTTGGTGGCGCAGTCGGCGAGGATCAGGGCGTCGCGGGCGTCGGTGAAGCTGGGGTGGGAGGGAGTCATTTTGAGCGCGTCGGTGACGAGCTGGAGCATGGTGGCGTTGCCGGTGGGCACGTCGCCGTTGGCTCCCGCAGGGTCGGCAATGATGCGGCTCCTCACCTCCCACAGCGATAGGGCCCAGACCTCGCCGGCGTTGAAGATGTCGAGGCCGCCGTTGATCGAGCCTCCCAGGGGGCTGGGGGCGATGCCGCCGGAGATGTCCGCGGTGACGTCGTCGGTGTCCGCCCAGGTCAGGGGGTTGACCGTGTTGTCCGTCGAGTAGGGATAGCGGCGCGGGCCGTAGAGATAGTTGTCGGTGAGATGGTTGCTCTGGTACTTGGTGTAGGCCCCGAAGGCGTAGTTGGCGTCGGGGTCGTCGGCATTGGTGTTGTTGAGCAGGGCGAGGGCGTAGAAGTCGCTCCAGCCCTCGCCCAGGGCGCGGCCGACGCTCCAGGTGAGCCCGCCGGCGTTGCCGATCAGCCGGTTGGTGGTGCCGTGGGTCAGCTCGTGGATGATGATGTCGGCATCGAGGGCGCTGTCGCGGTCCGGGACCGGTTCGATGAAGCGGTGCAGGGTCAGGCGGCCGGAAGCCCCGTCCGGAGGCGTCGAGAAGCTGGGGACGTTCTGCCCCTGACCGTCCTGGACGTCGACCCGGAGGCGGTCGTTCCCCACGCCCATGCCGCTGAAGTTGGTGTTCTGGAAGTTGCCGGCGGCCTCGTCGAAGCCGAGGTTGAAGAGCCGGTCGTGATACCAGTTGGCGACGTAGAAGGCCTGGGTGACGCTGCCGCGCCGGAAGTTGACCTGCGTCGTGCCCGTGCCGGTGGGTTCGTCCCCGGCGTTCGGGTTGCCCCCCAACGGCGCCGGCGAGTAGCTGAAGTCGCGCGGGGTGGCGCCCAGGAAGTCGCGATTCTTGCCGTTGGCGTCCGGGTTGCCCACCGGCCGCCCGTTGTTGTCGATCGTGCCGATGTCGCAGACGTTCCTCTCCGTGGCCACGGGAGTGACGATGCGGTCGACGCAGGCGTCGACGTTGTTGCCGGTCGTGGTGGTGCCGCCGTCCGGGATCCAGCCGTCGGGGCTGGCGGTGATGTCCTGGGCGGCCGACATGTCCACGATGGCGCGGGCGATCCCCGGGAACTGCGTTCCCGCGCCCGGCGTCACGGTGGTGGGAGAGTGCGGCGCCGGACTGTCCGCCGGCGTGACGCCGTCGCCCTGGACGTAGACGCTGAAGCGCGCCTGCTGGGTCGAGACGTGCTCGCGGACATCCTTGCGCCAGAGGACGACGCCGGTCGCTGCGTCCACCAGCGTGAACCAGTCGTCATCGCCGACCGTGAACGCGATCTGCCTCCAGGCGGGCACCAATCGGCCGGGCGCCACCGGGAAGTAGACGAGATCGCTCCTCACCTCGCCGGCGATCCGCTCGTCGCGGACCACGATCCGGTCCTCGGCGGGCGCGGCGCTCTTGGTCTCGCTCCGCATGCGGGAAACGTCGAGATCGATGCCCACGGAGCTCATGGCCCGCGCCAGGGCTTCCGGAGCGGAGACCTGCGGCTGCCGGGGAGGCACGGGGGCCGTGGCTCCCGACGGCACCAGGAGACCCAGCGAGCGCCAGACCCGGCCCTCACGGTCGAGGATGAACCGCGTCTCGCTCTCGAACACGGGCAGGCCGTTGAGACGTTGCTCGACCCGCACCATGCGCAGACCGCTCTTCGAGCTGACGCTCTCGCCGAGGAAGTGCAGCGCGTCGACGTCGGCCCCGGTCAGCCCATAGAGGGCACTGTTGGCGCGCAGGAAGTCGCGCACGATGTCGATCCCCAGGCGGCCGGAAGCCGGAGCGGAGAGCGGCGCCCGGTCGCCCGACACCATTTCGGGGGCCGCGGTGATCGGCGAGAAGCGGGCGGAAGCCCCGGGGGCGGTCTTCTGCAGGCGCTCGAGCGCCCGCCGCATGGTCTTGATCTGTCCGGCGAGCTGCGTCCGGGTGGGCGCGCCCTTCAGCGGCACCGCGAAGCTCTCCGCGAGGACTTCGCCCAGGCCCCGCCCTCCCATCACCCGCGCGTCGTAGTTGCCGGCCGTCTCCGATCTTCCTGCCGGGGCTGCGGCCGCCCCGTGAGCGAGCGCGAGCACCGCCAGCGAGGCGGCCGCGATGGTGAGCACGAAGGACCTCTTGCCTGGGAACGTCCGGCGCATACGGATTTCTCCTTGAAGGGAAAAGTGAAATTCTGCGAAGATTCTTACCACCAGCAATTGCAGTTTTGCCGTCCAGGCTATAGGTGCCGGCTGGCAAGGGAAGCGTGACCCTGACACGAAATCCGAGGCGCGGTCGATCGAGCGCGGGAGCCCGCCAACCCTTGACATTCTCCCGTCTTGGGTCTTAGCATCCGAAAACCGAACAGACGTTCTGTAAACAGTCGTTCTGTTTTGGGGATGGACATGCCGAGACGCAAGACCCAGGCGGACAAGTCCGGCGCCTCGACGCGCAAGGTCCTGAAGGCGGCGCTGTCGCTGTTTTCCCGGCAGGGCTTCCGGGCCACCACCATGCGGCAGATCGCCCGGCGGTCGGGGCTCTCGGTGGGCAACCTCTACCACCACTTCGGCGGCAAGGAGGAGATCTTCCAGCGCCTGATCGACCAGTACTGGGAGGTGCTGCTCGATCCGGAGCTGCCGCTCAACAGGATCTTCAGCCGCGCCCGTTTCCCGGAAGACCTGGAGGAGATGGCCGCCGCCATCGAGCAGGTCGTCGCCGAGAACTCCGCCCACATCCTGCTTATCTACATCGACGTCATCGAGTTCAAGGGCAAGCACATCCGGGCCTTCTACCAGCGGATGGCGGACCGCTTCGCCGCCGCCTGCTCCGAGAGCCTCAAGGCGCGCCAGGAGGCGGGCGAGCTGGGCGAGGTGGACCCCCTGGTGGGCGTGATGCTCGCCAACCGCTGGTTCTTCTATTTCTTCACCGTCGAGAAGTGTTTCGGCGTGCCCATGCACTTCGGCCTGGACTCGCGCCAGGCGGTCCACGAGTTCGCGAAGATCCTGCGCCGCGGCCTCGATCCGCGGGATGAACAGAGTCATGGATTGTCGGCGTCCCCTGTGGACGCGAGGAGAGAATCATGAGCAAGAAGGAGCTTCAGTCGCGCGGCCGGGCCGCCTTTCTCGCGCTGGCGCTTGCTCTCGTCATGACCATCGTGGGAACGGGGCGCCTCGCCGCCCAGGTCAGCACCGCGAGCGTCGAGGTCCTGGTCACCGGCACCGACGGCGTGCCCCTACCCGGGGTCACGGTGACGCTGCAGAACACGGAGACGGGTCTGACCCGCACCGAGGTGACCGGCGAGCAGGGCACGGCGACCCTGCCGGCGCTGCCGCCCGGCGCCTACAAGGCCGAGTTCGACCTGCAGGGGTTCTCGCCCGTCAGCCAGGACGGCATCGCGCTGCGGGTGGGCCAGACGGTCCAGGTGCGCGCCACGCTGAGCCCTGCGGTGACCGAGACGATCACGGTCAGTACCACGGTCCCCCTGGTGGACGTCTACAAGACGGACACCTCCACCAACATCGTGCCCGAGCAGATCGAGTCGCCGCGCCGACGAGCTGCGCGAGCCCGGCGCCCTGGAAGCCAGGAACAACGACTACTCCCGCGACCAGCGGAATATGATCACGACCTCCTGCACCGGAACGGCCTGCTGCTCCGGCTACGGCTATTCGTGCCAGTGAGGCCGTCCGGCATCGCTGGTCCTTGCGACCGAGCTGAAATGGATGTCCTTCCGGGGTCACCTTTATTATGGTGACAGAGCATGAGCCCTCGGCGGGCGGGGAGGACATCCAATGGATCACCCCTCGGAAGAGACCCTGAAGCGCTTCGCCACGGGAAAGGCCTCGCGCGAGGAGAGCAAGGCCGTTGTCGCGCACCTGGTCAAAGGCTGCCCGTCCTGCGCCCGGAAGCTGAGGGTCTTGCTGGAGCCCGACTCCGTCTCCAGCCAAGCCTACGACGATGCCTTGGACCGGTTCGACCAGGGGCTTCTCGACGCCCTGGAATCCTCGATCAGCCCCCTGCAGACCCTTCGGACCGTGCTGCGCGGCCTGCTCCCGCAACGCCGGCCCGAGGCAAGCGGCGGGAGGAGTGAGGCGGCCTCATGAGTAAGAAGACGAGGATGTTGGGAATCCTGGGCGGCATGGGACCGCTCGCCTCGGCGGAGTTCCTCCGCACTCTCTACGCGCTGCACATCTCCGAGCTCGAGCAGGACGCTCCCCCCTGCGTGCTGCTGTCGGACCCCTCGATCCCGGACCGCACGCGGGCGATCCTGGAGGGCTCCACCGACGAGCTCCTCGCCCGGCTCTCCCGCGCCCTTGAGGACCTGTCGTCGCTCGGCGCGGACCGCATCGTGATCGCCTGCGTGACGGTCCACCACGTGCTCCCCCGCGTGCCGGAGCCCTTGCGGCGGAAGGTGATCTCGCTCATCGACCTGGTGATCGACGAGGTGCTCGCCGTCCCCGAGCCGTACCTCCTGCTTGCCACCACAGGCACGCGCACCGCCCGCATCTTCGAGCAGCACGAGCGGTGGGGTGAGATCGAACGGTGGATCGTCCTTCCCGACGGCGGCGAGCAGCGCGAGTTACACGAGCGGCTCTACTTCCTGAAAAGGGAGGAGCCGGACGAAGCTCTCCTTGTCTGGCTGGAGGAGCTCGCTTCCGGACACGAGGCGGGAGGGGTCATTTTCGGTTGCACGGAGCTCCATCTGCTCCAGCGGCTCCTCGCCCGGAATCCCGGAAGGTTTTCGGGCAAGCGCATCGTCGATCCACTGCTCACCGTGGCCCGGAATTTCAAGGCCCTGCTCGGATCCTGAGCGGGGAGGATCGCCCCTTCGGCCCTTGCGGGGGATGCCCCGGGGCGGCTTGAGTTCATGACCTCACTGGTGCGTTCCAGGGGGAGTGAGGGCTTGCGCCGCCACCGCCTCCGCCGCCTTCCTGGCCGCCTCGGGATCGCCCAGGTAGTAGTGGGCGAGCGGCTTGAGGCCATCGTCCAGCTCATACACCAGCGGAATGCCCGTGGGGATGTTCAGCCCTACGATCTCCTCGTCCGAGACGCCGTCCAGGTGCTTGACCAGGGCGCGCAGACTGTTGCCGTGGGCCGCGATCAGCACCCGCTTGCCGGCGCGCAGGTCGGGGACGATCGCGCCGTGCCAGTAGGGGAGGAAACGCGCCACCGTGTCCTTGAGCGACTCGGCAAGGGGCAGCTCGGCGGGAGAGAGATCGGCATAGCGCCGGTCGTGGCCGGGCCAGCGCGGGTCGTCGGGTTCGAGGGGTGGCGGCGGATCGGCGTAGCTCCGGCGCCAGAGGAGAACCTGCCGCTCCCCGTACTTCGCCGCCGTCTCCGCCTTGTTGAGCCCCTGGAGGGCGCCGTAGTGGCGCTCGTTCAGCCGCCAGCTCCGGTGGACCGGGATCCACATCAGGTCCATGCCGTCCATTACGACCCAGAGCGTGCGGATGGCGCGCTTCAAGAGTGACGTGTAGGCCAGGTCGAACGTGTAGCCGCCCTCCTGGAGCAGGCGCGCCGCCTCGTGCGCCTCCTCGACCCCCTTCGGCGACAGGTCCACGTCCGTCCAGCCCGTGAACCGGTTCTCCAGGTTCCAGACGCTCTCGCCATGGCGGAGCAGGACCAGCTTGATCATCGCGTCGTCTCCCTCCGTCGGGCGGAGAGGATATCAGCGGCGGCACTTGACCGGGGACGGCAAGGGTGCCAAAATATTGACACCGCCCCCTCCGGCGGAGGATTCGGATGCCACGCAAGACCAAAGACGGCTTCAGCCGCCGCGAGCGCCAGATCATGGACATCGTCTATGGCCTGGGGGAGGCCACCGCGGCCGAGATCCACGAGCGCCTTCCCGATCCGCCCACCTACACGGCCGTGCGCGGGCTTCTGCGGGTGCTGGTGGACAAGGGGCACCTCGAGGTCGAGCAGGACGGAGTTCGCTACCTCTACCGGCCGGTCACGCCCCGCGAGGCCGCCGGCGCCTCGCTGCTGTCGCACGTCGTCGACACCTTCTTCGGCGGCTCGGCGGCGGCGGCCATGGCGGCTCTCGTCGGGTCCCCCGAGACGCGGCTCTCCACCGCAGAGCTGGACCGGCTGGCCCGCATCGTCGAGCAGGCGCGGGAGGCGGAAGAGAAATCATGACCGCCTTGGCCTTCGCGTACGCGGTCCGGGCCGCCCTGATGCTGATGGCCGGCGCCCTGGCCGCCCGCTGCCTGCGGTCGAGGCCCGCCGCGCTCCGCCATCTGGTCTGGAGCCTGGTCTTGGCCGCGACGCTCCTGCTGCCCCTCCTCTCCGCCGCCTTCCGGATCGAGCTGCCCCTTCCCGCGGGCTGGCCGCGGTCCGCGTCCGCCGTGGGGATTGACAGGCAAGCCGCCAGGGCTTCGTCCGGAGCGCAGGCGCCGGGGCGGGACCGCGCCCCCATTCTGGCGGTCCCGATGTCAGAGCCTTTTTCCGTCTCCCACGCGCTGCTCGCGGTCTGGTGCGCGGGATCGCTGATCCTGCTCGCCCGGACGGTGGCGGGCCGGATCGCGCTCCGCCGCATCGCCCGCGGCGCGCGGCCGGTGGCCGAAGACGGCTTGCTGGCGGAAGCCGCTCGGGCCGCCGGCTGCCGGCGGCGGGTGCGCCTCCTGACGGACGGGCGGATTCCCGCGCCGGTGACTTTCGGCATTCTCCGGCCCGTGATCGTGCTGCCCACGGGGTGGGAGGCGTGGCCGCGCTCTCAGAGGAGGGCCGTGCTCCTCCACGAGCTGTGCCACGTGGCGCGGCTCGACGCGGTGCCGCAACTGCTGGCCGAGGTCGTGCGGGCGGTCCACTGGTTCGATCCGCTCGCCTGGCACGCGGTTCGCCGGCTCGCCGCGGAGCGGGAGCGGGCCTGCGACGACGCCGTCCTGCGCGCGGGGATCGGCCCCCGGGAGTACGCCACGCACATCGTGGAGGTGGTGAGGCAGATGAGCGCGGCCTGCCCGGAGCCGGCCGGAGTCCTCTCTATGGCACCGTGCAACGAGCTGGAGGCGCGGGTCGTGGCCATCCTTGACCCGGCCGTCCCGCGCCAGCGGACCACGTGGCCCCAGCGCCTCCGGCTGCTGGCCGTGGCCGGCTGCTGCGCGGCGGGCCTGGCCTGCCTGGCGCTCGTCCCGGCGCGGGCGGCCGAGCCCCTCGCTCCACCGCCGTCGGCCGCGCCAAGGGAGCCGTCCTATCTCCTCGACGATCCACGCAGCGAGATCGTCCCAGTCACCGGGACTGGAATCCCTGGGCTGGACGAACGGGAGCTCCGGAACGAGGCTGAGCGCGAGGCGTTCCGGCGGCTGCGCACCGCCGCCGCGCACGTCAAGCAATGGGAGGGCGATCTGGTCCGCGAGCGCGCCGAATGGGCCCTGTCCCGGATCGAGGACGGCGAGGTGGTAGCCCCGCTGCTGCGGGACCTGCGAGACCCTGACTGGCGGGTCCAGGGCTACGCGGCCTGGGCCCTGGGGGTCACCGGGGACCGGCGCGCCGTCGGGCCGGTCACCGAGCTGCTCGGCCATCCCGTCTGGCGGGTCCGGGCGCAGGCCGTCCACACCCTGCTCGGGCTCGGCGCCGATCTTTCTTTCGATCGCCTCGCCGCCCTGGCCGCCGATCCCGCCTGGCAGGTGCGGATCGGGGTGGTGAAGCACTTGGAGCGCCGCGGCGGCCCCGAGGCCGTGGCCCGCCTGCGGACGCTGGCGGACGATCCCCACGGCGGCACCCGCATGACGGCGCAGACGGCCCTGGCGGAGCTGGGAGGGTGAGAAGGTGTTCTCGGAGCGCCCTCGCCATAGCGACCTCACCCCAACCCCTCTCCTAAAAGAGAGGGGCTTGAAAAGTAGGTTTCTCCCCTCTCCTTTAGGAGAGGGGCCGGGGGTGAGGTCGCGCGGGCAAGGCCAGCCGGAGGCGGCCTCTCTTTTTTATCCCAAGTGCCAAAAATTTGGCATCCCTCTGGAAAGGAAACAAAGAATGCAACGCCAAGCCATCGTCCGCTGCGCAACGCTGATCCTGATCGCCCTGCTGGCCCGCGCCGGCTGGGCCGGAGCCGCGGAACCGGCCGCGAAGCCTGCCGCGCCGGGCTTCGCTCCCGAGGTCGACGCCTACCTGACCAAGGCTCTCCGCGACTGGGAGATCCCCGGCATGGCCGTGGCGGTCGTCCAGGGCGACACCATCATTGCCAAGGGATACGGCGTCCGCGAGCTGGGCAAGCCGGGAGCGGTCGATGAGAACACCGTCTTCGACGCGGCGTCCCTGACCAAGTCGTTCACCGCCGCCCTGATCGCCACTCTGGTCGACGAGGGGAAGATGGGGTGGGACGACCCCGTCCGCCGCCACCTGCCGCAACTGGCGCTGCCCGATCCCTACCTCACCGAGAACGCCACCGTGCGCGACTTCCTCTCCCACCGCACCGGCCTGGAGCCCGCCAACACCATGTGGTTTCTCACCGCGATCTCGCGCGCCGAGGTGCTGCGCCGGATGCGTTGCCTGAGCCCGGCGAGCCCCTTCCGCGCGGACATGGTCTACTCCAACATTGGCTACACCGTGGCCGGCGAGGCGGCGGCCGCGGCCGGCGGGGCCTCCTGGGAGCAACTGCTGCGCGACCGCCTGATCGCGCCGCTGGGGCTGCGCTCCACCACCGCGAGCTACGAGCAGGCCGAGCGCATGCCCAACCGCGCCACCTCCCACGCCTGGATCGACGGCGCCCAGCGGCCGATCCGGCGCGAGACGCAGCGCGCTGCCATCGCCGCCGCCGGAGACGTGCAGTCGAGCGCCGCCGACCTGGCCCGCTGGGCGCGGCTCCACCTGGCGAACGGGATGCTCGACGGCAAGCGGCTGGTCTCCGAAGCGGCCATGCAGGAGATGCACTCGCCCCAGGTGATCATCCCCACCACGCCCGCCATGCGGGAGGCGCGCCTCGTCGAGTTCTTCGCCGCCTACGGCCTCGGCTGGCAGGTCATGGACTACCGGGGGCACGCGATGCTCTGGCACAGCGGCAGCGGCAACGGCCAGCTCGCCTACATGGCGCTGCTCCCCAAGGAGCGGCTCGGCGTGGTGGTGCTGGTCAACACCTGGGCCGCGCCCGTCGTCCACGGCACGCTCGCCTCCTATCTGCTCGACGTCTACCTTGGCTATCCCTTCCGCGACTGGAGCGCCGAGGCCCTGGCGCGCCTGCCGAAGATCCGCGAAGCCGAGCAGAAGGAGCGGGAGAAGCTGCTGGAGGGGATGCGCCCCTCCTCCAAGCCCCCGCGGCCGCTCGTGGCCTACGCCGGCCAGTACGAGGGCTGCCTGTACGGCCCGATCGTCGTCCGGCTCGAAGGAAAGGATCTGACCCTGCAGATGGGGGAGGGACAGAAAGCCGACCTGCTGCATCACCACGACGACACCTTCCTGGTGCGCTGGCGCGACCCCCTGTACCGCGAGGACAGAAGCATCCTGGTCAGCTTCGAGGGGGAGGAGCGTCCGAAGAAGCTGACCATGCAGCTCCGCCGCGACCACATCGAGGCCGAGAGGCCGTAGACCGCCCAGCTACCGTGTGGCATAGGCCCGCAGGAAGGACCGGACAGCACCATACGCGCGCGCGATCTGCTCGGCCGTGAAGTCGCCGTGGTGCGCGCCTTCGATGGTCAGGAGCTGATTGGCGACACCCGCTTTTGACAGCGCTTTGTGGAGTCGCACCGACTGAGAGTAAGGGATCACGTCGTCAGCATTCCCGTGAATCGTGAGGACCGGCGGCGCGGATGCGCTCACGTGACGGAGCGGTGAGAGCGATCTCGCCAGCTCCCTCTGTCCGCTCATCCATTCGACCGCCTGATCAAAGGGATCATCGCCGAACGCAAGCTCCGAGAGATCCGAAGGACCGTACCAGTTGATGACGGCCGCCGGCTTGAAGCCGATCGGGACTCGGCACTCCCTCGCGTCCGATCCGTACAGTCCGGCGGTGGTGAGCGCCAGATGGCCGCCAGCCGAGATCCCGCTGATCACGACGCGCTCGGCAGACACGCCGTACCTGGCCGCGTTCTGCAGCAGCCACGCGAGGGCGCAGCGGCAGTCTTCGACCGCGGCCGGCGCCGCCGCCGCTGCCGCGAGCCGGTACTCGACGGAGGCGACGGACCAGCCGTCCGCGAGATACGGGAGGAAGAAGAGCGCGTCCTCTTCTTTGCTGCCCGCCGTCCAGCCACCGCCGTGGATCCAGAAGAGCGTCGGCTTGTTACGCCCATCGGGACGCACGTACAAGTCGAGCCTTCCTGTCCACCCACCCACCGTGCGGTAGGTCAGGTTCGGAATGACGCGGTATTCGAACCCTATTGTCTCGAGCGGATTCGGTGGATCCGGTGCGCAGGACAACGTCGCGCCGAGGATGGCGATCACGGCTGCGGCGATGCACTGCCTTTTTGTGAAGAATCGCTCCGACGGCCGCCCGATGCGATTGCGCGTCACCGCGCGCATATCCGGCCTCCTTTGCCAAATGGCCAAACGCCGATGAAATTTTACAACGAATCGGCCCGGAAGAAGAGAGGCCTGAAAGGGTGAGGTCTTATGGCGCTTGCATTGAGAGATGCTATAATAGTTGAAGGGAGGCTAAATTTATGTAAATACCTCTAACCGTCGAACCGCAGGAGAGAGGACTATGGCCGAGTACAATCTCGCAGCGAATCCCGCGTCCCAAAGCTGCCGCCTGATCGATTTCAAGAAGGCTGAGGTCCGCCCTGGGATCATTCCGGATACCTGGTTCCTGATCGTGTCGGGAGAAAAGCCCTGCATCAACATGGAGGTCTCCCTCGTGCCGCTCGTGTATGTACGGTGCCCCGATTACTGGGGGATCGAGGTCGTGGGCTGCCTGCCTCAGGGGATCTGCCTCCCGGCGATCGGGGAGTACGTGGTGGCGATCCCGCTGGCGGGCATCACCGGCTCTGAAGGCATCGAGGTCATTGGCGCGAACCGGAGCGAGAAGATCAGAGTCCGGGGTGGCTGCAAGCCCGTGACGGCGAGCGCCTGATCGTTTCAATCGCCGTCTTCGACAAACGAGGACGAACTTCGTAGGGGTGGAGCTTGTCCCCCGCCCCTACGTTTTCCGTGGTTTATGAGACCGCTTCTAATGTGACGCGGGCGGGTGTTCCGCCCCACAGGGGTGGAATTTGAATAGCCCGGGGCGGCAGTCCCGGGGAAGGGAAGCAACGGAAACCCTGAGCCCCGAAGGGCGACACACGGCGCAACTCAGACAAGACGATCTGCCTCTCACTCCGGCTGTGCTCTCGCTGACTCCGCCCTCCAGTCCGCGGCGGTGAGGCCCCAGACGGTCTCGCTCCAATCCCGAGCGCGCATCCAGGCAGGCCCGGGTCTCGTCTCCACTTTGGTGAAGCCGAGCCGCGCCACCAGCCGCTGGACGCGGGCATTCTCGGTGACCGTAACGCCGCGGACGTCTTGTACGCCAAGATCGCGGAACGCAAACTCCAGGATCGCGCGAGCCGCCTCGGTCGCGAAGCCGCATCCCCAGTGCGCGGGCGCAAGCTCCAGGCCAAATTCGGCCCTGCCGGCGTCGCATCCCTCAAGCCGGATGCCACAACTACCGATTGTTTCCTTCACATTGCCACGCTCTACGATGGCAAATTGATAATTCTGCCTGGGCGACGCAGCCGCCCAGTCGATGAACCTTTGGATCAGACCACGCGCGTGGCTTGGATCGAGATCCTCAGGGCCGTAGAACTCGGCGCTGCGAGGATCAGACTGATACGCCAGGAACACCGGAAGGTCTTCGGCGGTGAATTCGCGTAAGACCAGTCTGGGGGTGAGAATCTCCATTGAATTGCCAGCGGCGAACGCTTTACACCTATAAGGAGTGACTTCATGAGCTGGAGTATAGATTCGACGCTTCGGAGTTTCCATTACCTCCAGCGTCACGGCTGGTCCGGGTTCGTGGCGACCAGCACGGGCTGGAAGAACTGGTCAACCAGGCGGTCAACGGCCGTGAATCCCGCGCGCCGAAGGAGATCCTCGAGCTCTGGGAGGAGCACGGCATGGTAGCGGGACCGAAAGACCTGCGCCTGCGGAGCGCCGTCGATGTCGTGGACAAAGCACATGCTGAGGTCGTAGTGAGCGCTGTCGATGAAGTTCCCACACCTGGAACACGGCGACGCGTCCGGCGCGGGTGTCGCGCACACCGAAGGGGATCCTATAAGAGCCTGGCACCTATTCCGGCGCACCCTTCTGGCACCGGCACCTTTCAGGCAGGCTGTCCTACCCGTTCCATCCGGATTTCTCTAAAGATTGTCGACCGAGCTCGATTGCTTGCTCAACCATACTTAGAAGGAGGGTTTCAACCCAAGTCTGTAGCCTAAAGTGCACCATCACCGAGATCTCGGGCAAAAGGTCCTCAATTCGTACGTCGAAGTGTCGGCTCCGCTTCTGCTCCTCAAGTCTAACCGGGTTCGGATGATCCTCCCTTGCAATAAGGGGACGTATGATTGTACTGACCGCCGCCACCGCCGGGGGTGCACTTTTAACCACGATCTCAAGAACAGGAGGATCAGGCCTTCCCAGCCTGCGGTAGCCAGGCAAGGGACCCCGATCGTCTCCTCTCCGAATCTGAGTAGTAGCGGCAATCTCCTTCGGAAAGCCTAGGCGTTCAAACGTCGTATGCACTTGGCTCATTGCCTCGTGAAGGAGGCGGTCGGCCAGGGAGTCAACCTGACCATGTGTCAGGCTGGGAGTCGCGTAGTGAAGCCGACTCGCTCGACTCTGCAAATCGCCGAGAGGCGCAAGCTTGGCTCTCTGGAGGCTACCTACCAATAGATTGATAGCGTCAATCGATCGGTCCCGGACAAAGCGGGAGAAGGCGGCATAGTCGCCACCATCCGCATCTGCGAGGGCATCAAGATAGCGAGGCTTCTGGTCGGCAAATACAAGCAGGGGGATCGATGCGGCTCTAACTAGATAGATTGAGGCAAGAGCGCGGGCAACTCTCCCGTTGCCATCGGGAAACGGATGAATCGAAACAAAGGCGTAGTGCGCGTATGCGGCCTGAACCGGAGGAGGCGCCTGAAGAAAACTCTCGGCTTGAAGCTCCGCAACTAAGCGCGCCATCTCGGGGCTAACGTCATCGACCGGTGCGTAGGCGTGCTCAACTCCGTCGGGAGTCCTTGGGTTGTTGGGATACCTCTTATAGGCACCCTTCTGGAGTTGATGCTCCTGCCACCCGACAGCGGTCCAAACCTTGTAGGTGTCCTGGGTAGCGCAGACGTGTTCGTGAAGGGCGCGTACCAGACTCTCAGTAACCGGAAGGTGGGTGGTAGCCGCGTCTAGTACGAGTTCGAATGCTCGGAGTTGCGCATCGAACATGCTCCTGGCTTGCGCACCCTTTTCATCGAAAGCGGCCTGCCACGTTGGCGCGTGTGTCGCAACGGAGAATGTAAAGCCCCGATCTACCTCGTAGAAACCTTCGATCGCGCTGGTGTCGACGGCAGCCGCCCGCGTTACGATCTCGGCCGCGGTCTGAAGGGCTTCCGGGGGGGCCGAACGTCTCTCGGACTCAAGTGTCGCGAGTGCTTCGTCCCAAAAGCGCATCTCAAGAGGCTGTTTGGCCCACTCTTCGAACGAAGGAATGGGATGGTAGATACCTCTGGGAGATTCTTCAGCCATAAATATAGTATATCGCGACGCTGCCGAGTAGGCGGACAGAAAGCGTGCTACCCGAATATACCATGGCATCGACGAACCGACAGGTGCCGTATACGATCCGCAGCCGGTCGAGATCGCAGCTCTGCGAGACCGCAATCCTGGTCTGGAGGCGCTCGCGCGGAGGAGTCAGGGCAGGCGGTCTCTTCCCCTGGCGGTGCAAGGAGAGGCCGGCCGGACAGCGGGCCTCTGTCCATCGCAGGTAGGCGGGTGCGGAGCGTCACGGCTGGACCGGGTTCGTGGCGACCAGCACGGGCTGGAAGAACTCGTTGACCAGGCGGTCGACGGCCGTGAATCCCGCATGCCGAAGGAGGTCCTCGAGTTCTGGGAGTCGTTCTTCGTCGACAACGCGTCGGCGGTCCCTGGAGGGCGCGAAGGAGGGGCTAAGTCGTTCATTTTCTTGGCCATCTGGATCTTATGGCGGTTCCCTGGCGCCGTCAAGGACAGAGAGAGATGAGCGTCTCGCGGTCGGGGCTGGAGGCCCATCCGATCCAGAAAGGCGACGGTGAGGCAACGGCCGGATCTGGCCGGGTGGAGTCCCCAAATCCCCGCTTTCCCGAAAGTTGGCTTGCCTCGGGTGCGGCAAAGGCCGGGAGCTGATGTCTCAACGGCGTTATCAGATAAGCTGCCGCGGAGGGGTCGGAGACTGGAGGCGCCTTCGGGTCTGGCGGGCCGGCGTGGCGCTCCCGAAATCGGGAAGGCCAGGCGCTCGGTGCCCTGTCCCGAGAAGCGGACGTCGGGTCGAGGGTACGGGACCTGCCGTCTGCGGCGGCCGACGGGAGCTGAGAGGAGAGCCGGTGTCCGGCAACGCAGCGCCGAAGAAGCGGGCCAGGAGAGAGCTTCCGGCTTCCCAGACGGTGACCAGATCACCGCCGTGGTCGAATGCGACCAGCGGGGTGGGCTCGGCGACAGCCGGGCGGGTCCATGAAGCGAGAGCGAGAGCCAACAGAAAGCCGATCTTCCTCATCGAGACCTCCTCGTGCGTCCAGTTCCTGGGCGCGACAGGGCCCTCGCTCATGTGGCATCAAAGAAGAAAATTCATCAGGTGCCAGGCACTTCTGCCGGCGCAACGCGGCCAGCCAGGCCGGCTCGACCGGACTGGCCAACTCGATGTAGGCCGGCAGGCGGCGTCCAGAGATACGATTCTTCTGAACGCTGTCCCTTTTCTCAGATGCTGCCACCACGGTTCTTCCCAGAGAGTCTACCCGATCGCCGCCGACGGTGCCGCTCCTCTCCTTCGGACGGCTCGTCTCCGCAGGGAGCGTCGCTTTCCCTCCTTCCGACGCTCTGTATCCCGGGGGAAAGCCATCTTCCCTCCTTGCGGCGGCTCATCGGAAGGAGGGAAAGCGACGCTCCCTCCATCCGACGGCCCGGCGATCGCGGGAAAGTCATTTTCCCTCCTCAGGACGGCCTGAATCTGGAGGGAAAACGATTTTCCCTCCTTCCGACGAGCCGTTGGTTCCAGGGAAAGCGACGTTCCCTCCTTCCGTCACCTTGTCTCCGGAGGGAAAACGGCTTTCCCTTCTTCCGGCGAGCCGACGGAAGGAGGGAAAGCGACGTTCCCTCCTAAAAACGTCCTGAATAAGGAGGGAAGAGGGCTTTCCCTCCATTGCCAGGCCGTCGGAAGGAGGGAAGACGGCTTTCCCTCGGGAGGAGAGGTGAAAGAGCGGGACGGCGGCTAGGCCGAGGGATCGCCGGAGCGTTGCGGCTCGCTCCCATCCCGGCTTTCCGGGGAATCCCCGGACTCCGGCTTCGGCCGGCGTTTCCGTCCGCGGCCAGTTGCTCGTTTCTGGGGCCGAGATGCTCCCGGAGCACGACCCGCAGGGCGGTCGCCGCCCGGCGCCCCTCCTCCAGGATTTCCTGGATCCGCTGGCTCGCCTCCTGCTTGCGGGCCTCGTGGAAGTCGCGCTCGGCGAGGAGCCTCTGGATCTCGTCGAGATGCCCCCGGAGCTTCTCGCGCGCATGCTCCAGATGGGGAATGCCGGCCACGGCCTCCGGGGTGTCCGCCTGAATCAGCTTCATCCAATCGCCGACCGTCTGGCCGGTGCGAGTCCTGGGCATAATGGCTCCTCGAAGCTGGCGGAGATGGTAGCACTCTCAGGAGGAGAGGAGAAACCGCATCGGTGCACCTTGATCGTGCCGCTCGCGCGGCATAGGGTATTCGCCAGGCTGGCCGCCAGAGCAAGGGGTGAACGATGTCAGCGCATGCGCACCAGGGGCGGATCGCCGGGACCCGGTGGGATCCGGACCTGTATCTCAAGTTCTCGGACCACCGGCTGCGACCCGCGCTCGAGCTGCTCGACCGCATTCCTCTCGCATCCCCCAGGGTGATCTACGATCTCGGATGCGGTGCGGGGGAGGTGACACGCCTTCTTGCGGAGCGGTGGCCTGCCGCAACGGTCTACGGGCTCGACAATTCCCGGGAGATGCTCGCCAGAGCGGCTGCCGAGCCCGGCCGGGTCCACTGGATCGAGGCGGACGTCCGCCACTGGCAGCCCGCCGAGCCTCCCGATCTGCTGTACTCCAACGCGACGCTGCATTGGGTGGAAGAGCACCATGAGCTCTTCCCGTGTCTGGTCGGATTTCTGCAGCCGGGAGGAGGCCTTGCGGTGCAGATGCCGTTGAGCTGGGACGCCCCTTCGCACCGTCTCATGCGGGAGACGTTGGCAAACGGCGGTCCCGGCGGCGGGCCCCTCGGCGGCGAAGAGCTCCGGCAAGCGGTGGCCCGCAACTGGGTCGCGGATGCCGAGGTGTACTATGACCTGCTCGTGGGGTCCACCAGGAGCCTCGACATCTGGGAAACCGAGTATCTGCAGGTCCTGGAAGGCGACGATCCCGTGCTCGAATGGGTGAAGGGGACGGGGTTGCGGCCGATCCTCAACGGTCTCGGCGGCGAGGAGCGGGAGATCTTCCTCGCGGAATACGCACGGCGTCTGCATGTAGCGTATCCCGCCAGGGCCGACGGCCGCACGCTCTATCCGTTCCGCCGCCTGTTCATGGTCGCCACGGTTTGATCGAAAGCCCCGCGTAGGGAGCGAGGCGGTCCGGCTTCTCACTTCATCTGAGCCATCCAGTCGCTGAGCCTCTTCCACACCCCCGGCGTGATCAGGGTAGCTTCGTTGACGATCTTGACACCATCGCCAGTCTCTTCCTCAACACAGTGGGAAACAAGCCCAAGGAGCTCGAGGCGAGTCACCGGCACGCCCCGCCGATCGATGAGCTCTCTCCTGTGCCAGACCGGACTCCCGCTCATGCCGCCGACAATATCCATGTCATGCGTCAAGACGTTGTGCCTCTCCCTGCCGGGATAGAGGACCTCAAGCGCCCGCCCTTCGGCCTCCCACTGCGTGCAGGATCTATCCTCCGGATAGCCGGCGACATGGATGGCCTTGTTCTCATAACTCGAGAAGTTGATCCGCTTGCCCAGCCGTGCCGGGATGACGCTCTGGAGCGCGCCGCCAGGGTGAGACGCTCCCCAAAAGCCCTTGGGCCGAGGCAGAGCAGGGTCTGTTGAAAAGCGATCTGCCTTGGAGATCTTTATCAGGCCATAGTCGTACCGACTGCGGTCTGCACGCCCAATCGATTTGATCCACTCCGTCGGCACCTTGAAGATGGCTGGGGTACCAGACGAGTCGTCGCTGTCGGTGTCATCCGGAATGAACGTTGCAAAAGGAAAAGCCGAGCCGTCCAACGGCTCGCTCACCTCACCGGGAGTTCCCTGCCGGCCGGGAGTGATGATCACTGCGATGGCCTGTTGTTCATACACCCGCATCCGCGTTTGCCCTTCCTCCATGTATTTATATTCAATATGATCGTAGAGGACATGTGCTGCCGTCACGACATGCCAATCGCTGATCAGTAGGCCGGTCGCTGGACGAAAGATGACGAAGCCGGGACTCATCTCATCCTCGAAAACGGAAGAGAGATGACATATCCACCGGTAGGGTGCCTGGGTCGTATCGGGGACTTGAGCCCTGGTGTCCTCGCCGAAGATGCCACACCGGTCCCGGAGCTGGTCGGAACACCAATCATCCGAGGTGGCCATGAGCGACAAGTCGGTGGCCGGGAGAGACGCTCCCCTGCCGAGGCTACGGTGGGCGATGGCCGCCTCTGGCGGTATCCAGATCGTGGCGTAGCATCTCCTCTCGTTGCCGCGGGCCAATCCCTGGTCCGGTCCGCAAGTGAAGACCTTGTTGAACGAGATAATCCCTTCGGGGAAGTACCTGCCCTCGAAGTCGTTGCCGGGTGGCCGCCAGAATCGGCGGTTCAGAGGATGGCTGTTGATCTCCCGGGCGCGCTGCAGGCGCTCGGCGTTGCTGGTCGTCTGGTAGGCCCGCTCGGCTGTCTTCAGCAGGCCTCCCTGGCCGAACTGGATGGCGTAGAAACGGCCGGGAATTGGACGGCTGGCCACCTCCGGCTCGACCTCGAAGGCTGCCTCGCCGGAGAGAGGATCCCAAGGGTCGTACAGTGTCCGAGAGCCGCGGCGCGGATACCTGATGAACTCGTCCTGGAGATAGCGCATAGCGCTGTCCCTCCTGATTCCTTACCTTTGGGCGAGGCAATGGCCCTTTTCGTTACCCGAGGCTGCGTCCCCCCGTTCTCCCATGACGGCGATCGTCGGCTGAGAGAGCTCAGGGAGAGGCCGGACAGCACCCCATCGAAAGAGCGGGGGAAGCCGCCGCGGACGCGGAGCCTCGCTGTCCCGGAAAGCGCATCACGCACACAGTATATTAGTAGATGCGCGCAATAAGGCTGGGGATCCCCTAGAGCAAGAAAACCGACGTTTTCCACAGCAAGGAGGTGGATATGAGACGGTTGGTCAGCCAGGCGACTCTGGGGAGCTTTCTCCTCTTGACTCTCATGATGGTCCCGGCAGCGGCCATGGGACAGCCGCTGCCGCCGGTGCGGAGCTTCGTCGAGAATCTCGACGTCCGCTGCTACAGGATCCCCAACCAGCCACCGATCAACGTGCCGTTACGGCTGGATCACCTCAATCCGGTCTTCGTGGCGAAGGGGCTGCCCTACGAGGACGTCGTTCTCCGGGAGCCCCAGCAGCTCTGCGTTCCGGTGCAGAAGAACGCCCAGATCGTTCCTCCGGACGTCCTGCCGTTCATCGAGTTCGTGGACTGGAAGTGCTACGGCATCTACGGCCCTTCGCTCGATCTGCCGTTGCGCCTGGACCACCTCAACCGCGAGATCGTGAGGATGATCGGCCCGGTCGAGCAGGTCATCGTCCGCGAGCCGCAGCAACTCTGCGTCCCGGTGGCCAAGGACCAGAAGATCCCGCCTCCGGAGATCCTGAGGCTCATCGAGTGGCTGGACGTCAAGTGCTACCGGGTCGACCGCGGGCCCATCCGGCTGACCCACCTCAATCCGCTCTTCAGCCATCTGCCCCCGGAGGCCGCTTTCATCGAGGGGGCATCGCCCCTGCAGTTGTGCGTTCCCGTGGCGAAGAACAAGAAGTACCCTCCGGATGAGGTCCTGCGCCACATCCAGTACTCAGACGTCCTCTGCTACCGGCTGAGAGGCCAGCCGCTCAACGCGAACCTGCGGCTGGATCACCTCAATCCCGTGCTGCGCGAGATGGGGTTGCCCCCGGAGTACGTCTACGTCACGGACACCGAGAAGCTCTGCGTCCCGGTGGCCAAGGATCAGCAGTTCCCGCCCTATTGAGAGGGCTGGGGCGCAGGCGAGTCGCCCGGCCGGGGTTGTCCCCGGCCGGGCGGGCCGTCATGGCGGAAAGAGGGAGGCGCTGCGGACGGCTTCAGCGGGTGATCGAGCCGCCCTCGCCGACCACCAGGATCTCTTCGGCCGTCAGTTGCCCGCCGCGGTCGCGCAGCTCGATCTCCACCACGTCCCCCCGCTCCAGGTTCTCGGGCTGGTAGCGGCGCCCCTGGTACTCGACCGTGGTGCTGGTGTCGTAGTGCACCACGACCACGCCGGAGCGGCCGGTCGAGTAGCGGGAGTCGTTCCGCGAGGGCTCGATCTCCAGGGTGCGGTCGCGGGTGTCGACGTAGCGGACGGTCCCCCGCAGCTCGGAGGTGCCGAGATAGTCGTCGTCCCGAGTGGTGCCGGTGCCGCCGCTCACGTCGTAGAGCACCTCGATCTCTTCGGCGAGCAGGCGGTCGCCCGAGCGCTCCACGTCGGCGCGGATGCGGTCGCCCCGCTCGAGGTCCTGCGGCCGGTAGTTGCGGCCCTGGAACTCCACCCGCGTGCTGTCGTCGTAGTAGAGGGAGACCTGGTCGTCGTCGCCGTTGCGCAGGTTGCTGCGATAGCCGGTGCCCTCAAGATCCACGACGATGCGCCGGTCGAGGGTGTCCACGCGCGCCACGGTGCCCTGCACGTCGCCCACGCTCTTGTAGGTGGTGTTGTCGGAACCGCGGCCGCCGCCGAGCACGTCGTCGAGGCCGGTCGAGCCGCAGCCGGCGAGGATGGCGGCGGCGGCGAGCGCGGTCAGGAAGAGGGTCCATCGGATCGTTCTCATCGTCGTATCCTCCTGTTGGGGTCCGTTCCCCCCTCTCGACCAGGAAACTTGCAGGACCCGTGCCGGCCTGGGCGCCCTCGCCAGACGTCCCTTTACTTGACCTCCAGGGACGGGCTAGATTCACCCCCATGGGACGCATCTTCGAGACCAGAAAGCACACGATGTTCGCCCGCTGGGACCGGATGGCCAAGCAGTTCGCCCGGATCGGCAAGGAGATCACCATCGCCGTCAAGTCGGGCGGGCCCGATCCCGCGAACAATCCGCAGTTGCGGCGGGTCGTGCAGAACGCGCGCGCCGTCAACATGCCGAAGGACAAGGTCGAGGCGGCGATCCGGCGCGCCTCGGGCAAGGAGGCGGAGAGCTTCGAGGAGATCCTCTACGAGGGCTACGCCCCGCACGGCGTCGCCGTCCTGATCGAGACCGCGACCGACAACCCGACGCGCACCGTCTCGAACTTGCGCTCCCACTTCAACAAGGGCGGCGGCAACCTCGGGGGCCCCGGCAGCGTCGGCTTCCTGTTCAAGCGGGTGGGCGTCTTCCGCCTGAATCCGGCGGGCATCGAGCCCGACGAGCTCGAGCTCGAGCTGATCGACCACGGGCTCGAGGAGATGGGCGAGAGCACCGGCGAGAAGGGCGAGCCGCAGCTCCTGGTGCGCTGCGCCTTCGCCGACTTCGGCCAGTTGCAGAAGGCGCTCGAAGACCGCGGCATCACGCCCCTCTCCGCCGAGTCGGAGTACCTCCCCCTGACGCCGGTCGAGCTGCCCGAGAACCAGGCCACCGAGGTGCTGCGCCTGGTCGACCGGCTCGAGCAGGACGAGGACGTGCAGAAGGTCTTCCATAACCTCGGCTGAGGGGAGCTTGCTGGGATGCCGGGAGGACGGCGAACACTCTGACTCCCGTAGAGCCGAACCTTGCGATCCTGGGATGCTTGCGCAGCTCGGCCTGGAGCGCTCTCGACCGCGGGTAGCCGCCGACGACCACAAGGCTGGCAGTTCCCTTCCGTGCCGCTTCTCGCAACCGCGCGGGAGAGCCGTTCAGACTCACCGGCTCGATCCGCTCCTCTGCCAGACCGCGCGGCCACCGCTCGTCGAGGTAGTAGTCGAGGCACGCCCGGGTCCATTCGTTGGACGCGAAGACGGCGGCGTAATCACGACGCCGGCTCTGGACGAACTCTGCAACCCGGTCCCAATGAGGCCTGCCGGAGCGGTAGTACCGCGCGAGACCCTGCACCTCCGCCGCTGCCGCCACGACCGTCAGAAGGATTGAGACGGCCAGGCGATGGCGGGGCACCCGGCGCTGTGGAGGGCGCGGCGCCAGTCCCGCTGCCGGGGCCGTGATCCCCAGCGCCGCCAGGGTGATGAGAAAGGGCCAGCCCGTGAGGTCGTATCGCCCGTTGCTCCAGTGGCCTGCGACGACCAGGCCGATCTCCATCCCGAGCGTTCCCACCAGTGCACCCGCCACCACGAGGCGAGCTGCTGGCCTGCTCACGGCGAGCACCGCGCCGACGAGACATAGGACGAGCCACAGTTCCGCTCCGATGCGCAGAGCCTCCCCCTCTTTGCCGGCGACGGTAAGGAACTGCCAGCGCGCTCCCCAGAACCGTAGAGACCAGGAGGAAGGCCCGGCCGCAATCTTCTGGTTCGCGAGGCACCACACCGCGACGATCCATGGCGAGTACGCGGCCATGAGCGCCGCCGTGAACCCGGGCAGGCCGGCGACCAGCCGACGGCCCACGAGACGCCGGGCCGGGTCACGCGCCAGAGACGCCAGGATCGCAGCGCCTGCCAGGACCAGCAGAATCCCGGCGCTGAGATAAAGGCTGTAGAGGCACCCCAGGCAGACCAGCCAGAGAAGGCTCGCGTTGCGGTATGTGGGCTTCGCGAGGAGCACGTCAAAGCGCCACAAGGCCAGGACCAGGAAGAACAGTCCCATGGAGTACGGGCGCAGCTCTTGGGAGTAGTGGACATGGACCGGAGACAGCGCCGCCAGCACACCGGCGACCCAGGCCTCAGGAGCGCCGAAGCGCCCGCCGACCCAGCGACAGAGCACGAGGACCGTGCCGATGCCGAAGCCCACGCTGGCGAAGCGCCGCAGCGTCTCGGTCGCGCCCGCATGAACGAGGACCCACGAGAGGACCCCTTCGAGGGGCGGATGCACGGCGTCCCTGGCGAGCGCCGCCAGAGAAGCCGCGAAGGACCCGCGCACCATGAGCGTTTCCAGGACCTCGTCGAGCCACATCGAAAACTGGCCGAGGTTGGGCACCCGGACGAGCAAGGCGAGGGCGCCTACAACCACCGCCATCTTCCAGCTCCAGGGCCTGGCGAGGCCGGAGCCCAGGCGAGCCCCCATCATCACCGGCGCGCGCCTGGGGGCCAGAGCAGCGCCCTCACCCGCGGCGCCAGCGCCTTGCCCACCGCCTTGTGGCCGGCGGCGTTCCAGTGGCCGTCGCGGGCGAAGCGGAGGCGCGGCCAGTCGGCGCGGGGGAGGAGCTCGTCGGCGGTCGCATAGGGGACTCCGAGCTGCCGGAGCCACGCCTCCAGGAGGGCGCGGTCGTGCTGGAATTCCTCTCCCCGGTCGTCGACGAGCACGGCGAGGAAGCTCGCTCCGAAGCTCTCGGCGAGGTGCTGGGCCGCGGCGAGGTTGCGGGCCGTGGGCTCCAGGTCCGCGAGCGCCGTGTCCTCTTGCCTGGAGCGGTGGAGGACGGCCCGTGCGGCGCCGGCCAGGGCCGGGATCGCGAGGCGCATCAGGGCCGAGGAGCGCTTGGCGTAAGCGGTGGCGGAGCCGAGCACGGGCAGGCGGGTCTCCTTCAAGTAGAGGTTGCCGCCCAGCAGGACGAGGCGGTCGGCGTAGCCCTGGGCCACGATGTAGCCGTCCTTGTAGATGAAGGGGGCGGTGCAGCGCTGGCGGTCCCAGAGCGGCGAGAGGGTCATCACCACCACGGCCGGCCGCAGCGCGGGGAGGAGCCGGCGCAGGCGGACGAGCATCTGCCGGCTGCCGTAGCCGGGCACGCCGGCGTTGTAGACCCGCACGCCCGCCGTCCGCTCCAGCCAGGCGGCGTAGGAGCGGTCCGCCGGCACCCCCTCGCCGAAGGTCATCGAGTCGCCCACAGCGAGCACGCATGGCTCGGGCGGCGCCGTATGGAGATGGCCGCGCAATCCCCGGGCGTCGATGGCGGCGAGCACGTCGAATTCGCCACCCGGAGCGATCTCCCGCCCGCGGAACCCGGGCCGCAGCGTGTAGCCGCTCTCCGGGTCCGGCTGGAAGAGGAAGCGCGGATGGTTGCCGCCCGCGAACCAGGCGGAGCCGCGGCCGGCGGCCCCGATCCCCAGAAGGCGCAGCGCGGCCTCGGCGAAGAGCAGGGTGAGCAGGACCGAGGCGGCGGAGAGGGCGAGCTTTTTCTTCATGCACCCCTGTCCTCCGAGGCCTCGTGCACGATCGGCTGAAGCTGGAACGAGAATCCCCCGTCCCCCTCCAACCCGAGCTGGTACAGATACCAGAGGTCCCGCGTCCACCACATCCGGTGCACGGCGCGGGGACGCCGGAAATGGAGGAGGCGGATGGTGCCGCCGCCGGGCCGGGGGAGGCTAGTCACCGTCTCGGCGCCGGAGATCTCGATGGATGACGGGGCTGGCGGGAGGAGCGTCAGCCGGACGCCGTCCAGCGGCTGCGGGCTTCCTAGCAGGATCTGGCCGCTGCCCCGGGGGCCGAGATGGATGCGGGCGCCGTCCCCCTCCGCGCGCAGGCTCGTGGTCAGCGGCTTGATCCACAGGCCGTTGTGGACGAAGTCCTCGGCGCCGCCGGGCTTCAAGTGCGACTGGGTGGTCTCGTATGGGAGCAGCCGCCGGGCGGCGCCGGAGACGTACCGGTAGCCGCTGTGCTCGTCGAGGAAGAAGGCGCGGGGGTGCGTCCACAGAGGCGCGAGGAAGGGCGCAGCGAGCGCCGTTGCCAGCAGGGCCCAGGAGGCGCGGACCGGCCGCGCCGCGGCGAACCAGAAGGCCGGGTACAGGGGAAGGAAATAGCGGTTCGCGATGGCGCCGCCGCCGCCGTAGAAGTTGAACGGCCGGGCGACGAGCAAGGCGGCCGCTGCGGCGAGCACGGCCAGGATCAGCGCTCCCCGTCCTTCGCCGCGGCGGAAGGCCGCGAGGCCGAGGAGGAGCGGCAGGAAGTAGGGCAGGACCCCCACGTGCCGGCCCATCAGGAAATAGAGGAGGTTCCACGCCGTCTGCCGGGGCTCGAACTCGTCCGCCGGCTTCCAGATACGGTTCCCGTGCGTGGCGATCTGGGCCTTCCAGCTCTCCGCGGACAACTCGACCTCGGGAAAGCCGGTGTGGGAGTCGAAACTCTGGCGCTCGCCGCCGTAGGGCGTCCAGGCATCGCCCTCCGCGAGGTTGGCGAAGAAGGAGACCGCCAGGAAGACGCCGGCCGCCAGCGCGAGGGCAGAGAGGCCCAGCTTCCGCTGCGAGGGCGGAACCGCCAGTGCGACCGGCACGAGCAGGGCGCCGTAGAACGGGCGTGACATCGTGACCAGCAGGAGCAGCCCGGCCACGGCGAGCCAGAGGAGAGCCGCCCGGAGACGGCTCTCCTCCCGCTCGCCGTTTCGTGGCGCGCCGTAGGTGAGCGCCAGGGCGAGGGCCGTGAGCGACATCAGGAAGAGGTCCGAGTGCGCCCAGAAGACGTAGGCGAAGGCGACCGAGGCGAAGATCCAGGCGGCGACCCAGAGGGGCGCGGCGGGGCCGAGGCGCCGTTCCAGCGTGCGCGCCGAGACCACGGCCGTCAGGGCGAGGAGCAGGGCGTTGGCGACGGCGGCGCCGCGGATGGGCGAGAGCCGCAAGAAGGGAGCGATCCAGGCGGCGTAGGAGGCGGGCTTGCTGTAGGCGAGGGTGCGTCCGCCGTCGCCGCTCTGGAGGATCAGACCGTTGGGCCGGACGCCCCACTGCGCGACGAAGCGGTCGTAATCCCGCCGCGAGTAGCGGAGGTCGTGATCCCACGCCAGGCTCTGGGCCTGCATGAGGTACGTGGCCTCGTCGCCGACCAGCCCCGGCCAGCTCCGCCGGTCGAAGGTGAGGGCCCCCCCCAGCGTCGCCGCCAGGAGCAGGCCGAGCACGGCCCAGCTCCCGAAGCGCTGCATGGCGAGGGATTATAGGCCCCGCCTGCTACAATACCGCCCGATGACCATCCAGCCGATCCCCATCCGGCCGTCTGTAGAGCCTGCGCCCGAGCCGGCGGAGCTGGATGTCTCCGTCCTCATCCCGGTGCGCGACGAGGCGGCCACGGTGGGGGAGCTGGCGGCACGGGTGGCGGCGGTGCTCGACCGGCTGGGAAAGACGTTCGAGGTCCTCTTCGTCGACGACGGCTCGCGCGACGGCACGGTCGAGCGGGTGCGCGAGGCGCGGGCGCGCGATCCCCGGATTAAGCTGGTGCGGCTGCGGCGCAACTTCGGCAAGGCCGCGGCCCTGTGCGCCGGCTTCGACCACTCGAACGGGCGCGTCATCATCACCATCGACGGCGACCTCCAGGACGATCCGGAGGAGATCCCGCGCTTCCTCGCCACTCTGGAGGAGGAGGACCTCGACCTCGTCTCCGGCTGGAAGCGGCGGCGCCAGGATCCCGCGAGCAAGCGCCTCCCTTCGCGCCTGTTCAACTGGGTGACCCGGCAGCTCGCGCAGGTGGACATCCACGATTTCAACTGCGGCTTCAAGGCCTACCGCCGAGAGGTGCTGGCCGAGATCGCCGTCTACGGCGAGTTGCATCGCTACATCCCGGTGCTGGCGAGCCGCCGCGGCTTTTCGGTCGGCGAGATCCAGGTGACCCACCACCCGCGCCGGCACGGGGTGAGCAAGTACGGCTGGGACCGCTTCTACAAAGGGTTGCTCGACCTGATCACGGTCCTCTTCATCACCCGCTACACGCGGCGGCCCCTGCACCTGTTCGGCGCCTTCGGGCTGCTCTTCCTGACCACCGGCTTCGGCATCAACGCCTATCTGGCCTGGATTTGGTTCGGGGGGCAGAACCTCTCCAACCGGCCCCTGCTGCTGCTCGGCATCCTGCTGATGCTGCTCGGCATCCAGGTGCTCACGACCGGCCTGATCGGCGAGATGATCACCTTCAAGAACTTCCGCCGTCGCGACAGCTATTCGATCAAGGAATGGCTGGATTGACGGCCGGGCGCGGTCTCGGCCTCCTCTTCCTTACCCAGACCTATCCCCGTTTCGCGGGCGACGCCGCGGGGCCCTTCATCCGCGACCTGGCGCAGGCGCTAGTCCGCGGGGGTGACCGGGTGACCGTACTGGCGCCGCACGCCGAGGGGGTGGCGCCTGCGTGGAACGACGGCGGCGTCGAGGTGGTCACCTTCCGCTATGCGCCGGAGCGGCACGAGGTGCTGGGCTACGGCCGCACGCTGGAGGCGGACGAGCGGATCAAAGGCCGGGCGGCGCTCGCTGCGCCGCTCTACCTCCTCGCGGGGTGCCAGGCGATTCGCCGGCAGCTCCGGAGGCGGCGGTTCGATCTCGTGCACGCCCACTGGATCGTGCCCAACGGGATCACGGCCGCCGCGGCGGTGCCGGCGGGCACCGGCGTGCCGCTGGCGATCGGTCTCCACGGCAGCGACGTGTTCCTGGCCGAGAAGAGTGGCGTGCGGCTCCTTGCTCGCCGGGCGCTCGCGCGGACACGCCTGCTCACCGGCTGCTCGCCCGAGCTGGTGGAGCGCGTGCGGGCTCTGGGCTTCCCGGCGGAACGCTCGCGGGTGATCCCCTACGGGGTGGATACGGCGGCCTTCTCTCCGGCGCCCGGGCGGCGGACGGTCTGGCGCGAGCGCCTCGGCATCCCGGCGGCTGCGCCGCTCCTCCTGGGCGTGGGGCGGATGGCCACCAAGAAGGGGTTCCAGGTGCTGATCGAGATCCTGCCCGCGCTGCTCGCGAAGCGGCCAGACCTGCGGGTGGTGCTCGCGGGCGGCGGGGACCTGCTCGACCGGTTCCGCGCCGCGGTGCACCTTTGGAGCGGCCGGGTACACCTCCCCGGCCCGGTGCTGCGGGACGCCCTGCCGGACCTCTACCGGGCGGCGGACGTCTTCGTGCTTCCCGCCGTGCACGACGGCAGGGGGAACGTGGACGGCCTGCCGAACGTCATCCTGGAAGCCATGGCGAGCGGCCTGCCGGTGGTCTCCTCCCGGATCTCCGGCATCCCCCTGGCCGTGGACGACGGCGCGACCGGGCTGCTCGTCCCCGAGGGTGACCCCGAGGCGCTCCTCGGCGCGCTGCGGCGGATGCTGGCGGACCCCGCCGCGGCGAGGGCGATGGGGGAGCGAGGGCGGCGGAAGGCGGAGAGCGAGCTGACCTGGGACGCGGTGGCGGCGCGGCACCGGGAGGGGTATGCGACGGCGTTGACCGCCCCCGTTCCGCCCTTGCCGGTGCCGGCTTGATTCCATATACTTCAGGCACCGCTCCAGCCCCCGGGCTGCTGAAAAACGGATCCTCTTTCTCGCGATGCCCATGGCCATGAAAAAAACTCCCCGTCCCGGTGTCACCAAGGCCGATCTCGTCGACGTGGTCTACGACCGCCACGGCGGTCTGACCAAGGACGAGGCGGCGGAGATCGTCGACGCCATCTTCAAGACCGTGAAGACCTCGCTCGCCGACGGCCGCTCGGTCCGCATCAAGAACTTCGGCTGTTTCGAGGTCACCCGCCGTCCAGGGCGGATGGGGGTGAACCCGATGAGCGGCGAGAAGATGTTCATCCGGCCGCACAATGGGCTGAGCTTCAAGCCGGCGCGGCGGCTACGCAACTCCATGGTCAGGAAGCCCGAGTAAGCCCGGATGGTGTCGAAGGCCCGGGTCCAGAAGCGGCTCTACTACAAGATCGGCGAGGCCTGCAAGGCCCTCGGTATCCAGCCCTACGTGCTGCGCTACTGGGAGACCGAGTTCCCAGCGCTCACGCCCAGCAAAAGCCGCTCCGGCCAGCGCGTCTACAGCGAGAAGGAGCTGGAGGTCATCCGGCGGATCAAGGAGCTCCTCTACGAGGAGGGGTACACGATCGCCGGCGCGAAGAAGAAGCTCGAGGCGGAACTGGCGGCTGGCGGCCTCGGTGAGGAGGAGCAAGCCGCCACCGCGGAGCCCCGGGTCGAGGCGCCCCCGCCGCCGGAGCCCCCGCCTCCCTTGGCGTCAAGGCCCGCCGCGCTTGACACGGACGGCGGCGAGCGGGTACAACGTCTCGTCTCGGGGATCGAGGAAGCCCTCCAGGAGGCCCGCGAGATTCTCGCGCTTCTGGGGCCGAAGTCTCCGTGACAGCTTTCCGGTCGGGACGTGGCGCAGTCTGGTAGCGTACCTGAATGGGGTTCAGGGGGTCCCGGGTTCAAATCCCGGCGTCCCGACCAATTTCCGCTGAAAAGAAAGCACTTCCGGCTCTCCCGTAGTTGAGTGGGAAAACGAAAGCGGGCACCGGGACAAACTGGGAAAAGACGTCAGCCGCTCTCCGCCTCTAGGCAGCCTCCGGTGGAGGCTCGTCACGCATCGCATGATGAGCCAGCTCATCGGCGGCGGCGTCACGGCGTTGCCGAGCTGCTTCACCGCGTTCGCGAAGTGCCGGTCGTCGAGATGACTCCCGAGCTGGTCCTGGCGGCGCTCGGCCTCGCTGAGCGATCGAGGATCTCTCCGTGAGATGTCGCCATAACTACGAGCTTCAGCGGTGTCAATGCTGAGAAAGACGGAACCAAGTAACCACGTAGTGATGCAGATAGTCTTCATTCAGTTACCTCCACCGCAAGGGGGCTAGCCGACACCCCGTTCAGCGTTGGCAAGGGAGGTGAGAGTGCGCTGGACCTGTGCGATGTGTTGGCGGTTGTGCGCATGGAGAAGAATGGCATAGGCTTTCCAGTCAAAACGCTGAACCCAGTGAACCGTTGTGACGGTGCCCTCACTGGTCGCACACTTAACGACCATTTCGACGCGAGCAGTGGCAAGCAGAGGAATGTCGTCAGAGGCAGCGTCGAGCAAGGCGAGGACGCGCTGGTGGACAAGCGCGAAATCAGCAACCAGGGCGTGCCAGTCGGCGTCAAGCGGAGTAGGCGATTGAAGAGAGGCGGGAGTCGGAATTTCGCTGGACTCGCCGGCGATCAGCTCGGTGAGCTGGTCGACAGCACGCCGATCACTGACCACGAGATGGTCGACCACCTCTTGCACGGACCACGAGGAAGGAGAGGGCCTTGTGCGGGCGATGCCTGGCGGGATGGGCCGAACCAGAGCCTCGAAATCGCTGTATGTGCTCGACACCCGAGACTTGATATCGGCGAGCGAAGCCTCGGTCCCACGTCGACGAGCGTAGGCGAGAGCTCGCTCTTGTTCTGGACGGAGGTTCATTTCACTTCAGGTCCGCTGATCTCGCTGGCTCGAATCGGCCAGCTCGAACTCCTCCCGACCCTCTTCGGCGAGGTTCTCCTGCCGCGCGTGGTTCGATGAGGTCACGCGTCGCGCTCGGGGGCGAGGATCGGCCGGTCAGACCCGCCGCCCTCAGCCGCGCCGCTTCTCGAACTCCCGCATGAACTCCACCAGGGCCTCGGCTCCCTCTTCGGGGAAGGCGTTGTAGATCGAGGCGCGGAGACCGCCGACCGAGCGGTGACCCTTGAGGCCGTCGAAGCCGGCCGCGGTCGCCTCTTGGACGAACTGCTTCTCGAGGTCCTCGGAGGGCAGCCGGAAGGTCACATTCATCAGCGACCGGCTGTCCCGGGCGGCGTGGCCGCGGTAGAAGCCGGTGCGATCGATCTCGGCGTAGAGCTTGCCCGCCTTGCGCTGGTTCGCCGCCGCCATCGCCTTGAGCCCGCCGTTGGCGATGAGCCACCGGAGCACCAGGCGCAGGATGTAGATGGCGAAGACCGGCGGTGTGTTGTAAAGCGATTTGTTCTCGACGTGCGTCGCATAGCGCAGCATGGTCGGCAGCGACTCGGCGCCCTGCTTCGCTAGGTCGTCGCGGATCACCGCGACCGTGAGGCCGGACGGCCCGAGGTTTTTCTGCGCGCCGGCGTAGATGAGGCCGTAGCGGCCGACGTCGAGCGGCCGCGAGAAGATGTCGGAGGAGGCGTCGCAGACGAGCGGCACGTCGCCGACCTCAGGCTCCGAGGGCCACTCGGTACCGAAGATCGTGTTGTTCGAGGTGAAGTGGACGTAGGCGGCGCCGGGCGTCAGCGCGAGTTCGTCCTGGCGCGGGATGCGGGCGAAGTTTTCCGGCTCGGTGGTCGCGGCGACGTTGACCGCGCCGACCTTCTTGGCTTCCTTGAGCGCCTTCTTCGACCACGAGCCGGTGACGATGTAATCGGCGGTCGCGCCGGGGGGTAACAGGTTCATCGGCACCATCGAGAACTGGGTGCTCGCGCCGCCCTGCAGGAACAGCACGTGGTAGCCCTCGGGGATGCGCGCCAGGGCGCGGAAGTCGGCCTCGGCGCCCTGGATGATCTCGTCGAAAGGTTTCGAGCGATGGCTGATCTCGAGCACCGACATGCCGACGCCCGGCAGGCTGACGAGGTCGCGCTGGGCCTCCTCGAGCACCGGCAGGGGCAGCATCGCCGGCCCGGCCGAGAAGTTGTAGATGCGAGCGCTGGTGTTGATGGTCGACAGGGTGGTCATCGCGGATCTCCTCTGCGAAAGGATAGAGCTGCTAGAGCGCGATCAGTTGCAGGTCGAGCACGTCGGCGTTGCCGCCGCGGATCTTGTCGAGGAGCGCCGGCGCGGGCGCGTCGTCGAGGTTGATGCGCGCCACGGCGGCCTCGGCCCCCTCGAAGACGACGTTCTCGGTCTCTTGGACGTTCAGGTTCCCCTCGCGCAGGTGCTCGAACACGTGCGCCAGCACGCCCGGGCGGTCGCGGTGCCGCACCACCAGCATGTGCGAGGCGGGCGTCTTCCTGCACAGGTTGACGACGTTGGGGACCTTGCCCGTCTCGATGTAGGTGCGCACGATGCGCACCGTCTCGGCGGCGATCGCCTCCTGCGCCTGGTCGGTCGAGGCGCCGATGTGGTGCGTGCCGTAGACGTTGGGCAGGCCGAGGATGGGGTCTTCCATCTCGCCGGTCGCGGCCGGCGGCTCGGAGGCGTAGACATCGAGGCCCACGCGCAGCCCCTTCTCCTTGATCGCGGCGGCCAGTGCCTCGTGGTCGACCACCTCGCCGCGGGAGGTATTGATCACCATCGCGCCCGGTTTCAACCTGCCGAGCAGCGCGGCGTCGAGGAGGCCCCTGGTCTCGGGCTTGAGCGCCAGGTGCACGCTCAGGATGTCGCAGCGCGCCGCCACCTCGGCGGGCGAGGGCGCCAGGGCGATCGGCGCGGCCGGGTCGAGCCCCAGCGCCTGCGCCTCCTCCTCGGCGAGCGGCCGGTCCTCGCCGTCGAAGCGCCGGCTCCAGAGGACCACGTCGAGGCCGAAAGCGATGCCGCGGCGGATCACCTCGCGGGCGATGCTGCCGACGCCGAGCAGGCCGAGGGTCTGGCCATGGAGCCCGCGCGCCTTCGAGTACTCCTTCTTGTTCCACCGGCCGGCGCGCAGCTCGGCCACGTTGTCCGGCACCCGGCGGTCGAGCGAGAGGATCAGCGCCATCGTCAGCTCGGCGACCGCGATCGAGTTCTTGCCGGGACAGTTCGACACGTAGATGCCGCAGCGCGACGCCGCCGCCACGTCGATCGTGTTGTAACCCGCGCCAGCGCGCACGACGAGCGAGAGCCGGCCGGCGTCGAGCATCGCCTCGGTGACCCTGGTGCTGCGCACCACCAGGACGTCGGCCTGAGTCTCGGCGATCGCCCGCGTCAGCGCTTCGTCCTTGAGATCGGGCTCGTGGACCACCTCGCATCCGGCGGCCTTCAAGCCTTCGACCCCGCTCTTCTCGAACTTGTCGGCGATCAGCACTTTCATCGCATGACTCCCCCCACTAGATCAAATGCACGATCAGGCCGTCGCGGAGCTTGGGCTCGAACCACGTCGACTTGGGCGGCATGATGCCGCCGGCGTCGGCGATCGCCAGCAGGTCGTCCACGGTCACCGGGTACAGCGAGAACGCGACCGTCGCGCGGCCGCCGTCGACGGCCTGCTCGAGCGCTGCCGTGCCGCGCGCGCCGCCGACGAAGTCGATGCGCGGGTCGGAGCGCACGTCGCCGATCTTCAGCAGGTCCGCGAGCACGGCCCGCTGCAGGATCGACACGTCGAGCCCCTCGATGCGGTCAGCGCGGTCGTCGCGGTCTCCGCCGGCAGGCCGCGCCGCGCCGAGGTCGAGAGTGTACCAGTGGCCGGCGAGGTACATCGAGGCCTCGCCCTTGCGCGACGGCGACGGCCCGCCCGGGCGCACCGGCAGCCTCGCCTCGACCGCCGCGAGGAAGGCCTCGGGCGAGAGGCCCGCCAGGTCCTTGACGACGCGGTTGTACGGCAGGATCCGCACCTGCTCGTCGGGGAAGGCGACCGCGAGCATAGTGTCGAACTCCCCCGTGGCGCCGCCCTCTCCCCGGAGCACCGCCCGCGCCCGCGCGGCGCTCGCCGCCCGGTGATGGCCGTCGGCGATGTAGAGCGCGGGGACGCGGCCGAAGGCGGCGGCGAGGGCGGCTCCGTCGTCCCGGCCGACGCGCCAGAGGGTGTGCGTCACTCCGTCCTCGGCCGTGAAGTCGTAGAGCGGGGGTGCCGCGCAGACGCGCCGCGCGATCGCGTTGACCTCGGCCGAGGCGCGATAGGTCAGGAACACGACCCCGGTCTGCGCCCGCAGCTCGATCATGTGCCGCGTGCGGTCGTCCTCCTTGTCGCGCCGGGTGTGCTCGTGCTTCTTGATCAGGCCCTGCTCGTACTCGTCGAGCGAGTAGCAGGCCGCGAGTCCGGTCTGCTCGTGTCCGCCGGCGCGGAGGCGATAGAAGTAGAGGCTCGGCTCGGGCTCGATCAGGAGTGGCGCCGCGCGCTTGAGCTCCTCGAAGTTGCGCACCGCCTGCGCGTAGACCTGGCCCGCGTAGAGATCGGTGCCGGGGGGCAGGTCGATCTCGGGCCGGGTGACGCGGAGGAAGCTGAGCGGGTTGCCGTCCGCCTGCGCCCGGGCTTCCTCGGTGCTGACCACGTCGTAAGGGACGGAAGAGACGCGGGCCGCCACCTCGGGCGCCGGGCGCAACGCCTGGAAAGGTCGGATCGTTGCCATGCCCCTATCTTAGGCTGGAACGTGTCCGGTCCTGAAATGGAATCCGCGGGCGAACCATAGATACCGGGAGTGAGGATGCGCTGACGGGGCGCTACCGCACGAGCTTTCGGCGCCACTCCGCCGCCTGCTTGGGTTTTCCCCAGGATTCGTAGAGGGCGACGAGATCGGCGAGTGCTTCCCGGCTGGTGGGAGCCGCCTCGCCGAGCTCGGACCTCAGCGTTTCCAGGCTCTTCAGCAGAAGCGGTTCCGCCGCGGCGTACCGGCGCTGGGCGGCGAGGCAGTTGGCGAGGACGCGCTCGGCCTCAGCGAGGCGTGCCGGAATGACCGGCTGCATGCGGCGAACGAGGTTCACGGCTTCGACCGCCAGCCTCTCCGCTTCCGCGGACCTGCCTCGACGTGCCAACAGGCTCGCGAGACTTTGAAGGCTCACGGCCACCAGGACGTGCTGGTCTCCGAGCGCCTCCCGCCGGATCCGGAGCGATTCCCGCAGCGCCTCCTCGGCCTCGTCGAAGCTCTCCTGCCGCTCCAGGACAATGGCAAGGGCCACGAGGCTGTCGGCCACCAGCCCATGGTTCCGGCCCAGCATTCTGGTGCGAATGGCCAGGCTCTGCTGCTGCAGGCGCGCGGCGGTCGAATAATCCTGGCGTTCGAGCGCGAGCCATCCGAGGTTCTCCAGGGTCGTCGCCACACTCAAATGCTGCTCACCCAGGAGCTTGCGGCGCATCGTGAGTGCCTCCCTCAAAAAACCTTCCGCTTCGTCCAGCTTCCCCCGGTCCTTGAGCAGGGCTCCCAGGTTGTTGAGGCTTTCCGCGGTCCTCGGATGCTCGCTGCCAAAGATCCTGCGGCGCAGGGCAAGGGCCTCGCGCAGCAGGGACTCGGCCTGGTCCAGATCGCCCTTGGCGACCGCGATCACCGCCAGCAGGTTGAGGGTCCCGGCGACCTCGACGCGGTTGCGACCCAGCACCTCTCGGCGGATGGCCAGGGCTTCGCGAGTCGCCAGCTCCGCCTCTTGATATCTTCCCCGCTCCCAGAGCACGATGCCGAGACCGTTCAGGCTGTCGGCCACATCGCGCCGGGCCGGTGGCGACAGCGCGCGGCGCAAGGTCAGCGCTTCGCGCAGCTTGCCCTCCGCTGCCGCCAGATCTCCCTGCCGCCGCAGCAGAAGGCCGAGCTCGTGCAGGCTACTCGCTACCGTTTGGTGCCGGGGCCCGTAAACGCGTCGGCGAATCGCCAGCGCCTTGGAAACCAGGTCGATTGCCGCCTGGGTCTCGCCCTTCTCGTCCCGCACCGTGGCGAGGGCACTCAGCGCGTCGGCCACTTCGGGAGCCTCCTCTCCCAGCAACTGCCGGCGAGTCGCGAGGGTGGCTTCGAGCAGAGGCTGCGCGCGGTCCAGGAGCCCCAGGCGCTGGTAGATGGTCCCGATGGTCTCCATCAGGCTCGAGCGGACGAGCGGCTCGTTCGCCAGCTCGGTGCGCAGCCGGGCGGCGCCGGCGTCGAGGATCTCGCGGGCGGAGATCGTCTCGCCGTTGGAGCGCCAGGGATCCGAGACCTCGAAGATCGAGGTGAGAAAGGAGGTCACCTGCTCGGCGCGGTCCCGCTCGCGGGAGAGCTGGACGGCGAGCGCTCCCATGGCGATACCGAAGCCGAGGATCGCCACGAGCAGGCCCGCCGCGGCGGCCACCCCGACGCGGTGGCGGTGGATGAACCTGCCGGCGCGGTAGGCGAGAGTGCTCCGCCGCGCCGTGACCGGCAACCGTTCCCGATGGCGCCGGAGATCCTCGGAGAGCTGCTCCACCGAGCCGTACCGCCGCCGCGGATCTTTCTGCAGGGCCTTGAGCACGATGTTGTCGAGGTCGCCGGCGAGCTGGCGGCGCAGCCGGCCGCGGTCGCCGGCTGGCGCCGGGCCGCGGGCCGCAGCCGCGCCGGAGGCTTCCCCGGCGTCTTCGTCACGGCGCATCACGGCGAGGCTCGGCCGCTCGGGCTCCTCCTCGCTGATGAGCCGCCGCATCTCGGCGAGGCTCGAGGCCCGCGAGCGATAGGGGTGGCGGCCGGTGAGCAGCTCGTAGAGCAGGACCCCGAGAGAATAGACGTCGCTGGCCGTGGTGACGTGCTCCCCCTGGACCTGCTCCGGGCTGGCATAGTCGGGTGTCATAGGCTGAAGGCCCAGGGCCGTTATCGCCAGCGTCGCGGACGAGATCTCCGGATTGACGAGCTTCGCGATGCCGAAGTCGAGGAGCTTGGGCGTCCCGTCCGCGCTCACCAGGATGTTGCTCGGCTTGAGGTCGCGGTGGACCACCAGATTGCGATGGGCGTGCTCCACCGCCGCGCAGACGGTGCGCAACAGCTCCAGCCGTTCGTCCACAGAAAGGTGGCGCTCGGCGCAGTAGACATCGATCGGCTGGCCCTCCACGTACTCCATGGCGAAGTAGGGGAGGCCCTGTTCCGTGGTGCCGCCGTCGAGCAGCCGGGCGATATTGGGATGATCCAGGGCCGCCAGGATCTGGCGCTCGGCGCGGAAGCGCCGGATCACCTCTTCAGAATCGAGGCCGGGCTTGAGCACCTTGAGGGCCACCCGGCGCCGATACTCCCGGTCGGCGCGGAACGCCAGGTAGACCACTCCCATGCCGCCGCTGCCCAGCCTTTGCGCGACCTGGTAGGGTCCGATCCTCTGCCCGACGAGGGAACGGATCTCCAGGTCGTCTCCTTGCGGACCGGCCAGGAAGTCCTCCGCCGCGCGGTGCGCCGCCAGGAGCGACTCCACCTCGACCCGCAGGTCGGCGTCGCCGCCGCAGGCTTCCGCCACGACGGCCGGCCATTCCATGGCATCGTGCTCGAGAGCGGTCTGGAAGATCTCCCGCACCCGCTGCCAGCGATCGCCGTTCATAGGCTACCTCCTTGAGAGTTGCCGGAACAGCCACGCGCGGGCCAGGCTCCAGTCGAGCTTGACCGTGGCGGGGGAGATCCCCAGCGCCTCGGCCGTCTCCTCGATCGTGAGCCCGCCGAAATAGCGCAGCTCGATGATGCGGCACTGGCGGGGATCGATCCGCTCCAGCGCCGCGAGAGCCTCGTCGAGAGCCAGCAGATCGACGCTCCGGCCCGCGTCGACCGCCTGGTCCTCGCAGAGGGTCACGGCGATCCCGCCCTGGCCGCGCTTGGCTGCTCGGTGCTTGCGGGCGTGGCTGACCAGGATCCGCCGCATGGTCATGGCCGCAATGGCAAAGAAGTGGGTCCGGCCCTGCCAATCCAGCCGTTGGTGGTCGGCCAGCCGCAGATAGGCCTCGTGGACCAGGGCCGTCGGCTGCAGCGTATGGCCGCCGCGCTCGCCCGCGAGCTGGCCGCTGGCGAGCCGGCGCAACTCGTCATAGACGAGCGAGATGAGCCGGTCGCGGGCGGCTTCATCGCCGCCATGCCAGTCGCGGAGGAGCTCGGTCACAGGGGTTGGCATCGGACGTCCACGAGACAGACCGCACCCATGAGTGGCGTCAAGGGCGAAGGCGTTTCAGCCATTGTACGCCTTTCTCCTCAGCGCAGAGGCGCCGTCACTTCGTCGTCAGCCGGTTTTCCTTCCGCCTGCGCCTTACCCGGTGAAAGGAGAAAACATATGAACCAGAGCAAGTCGCATGGGTACCCTCTCAGGCGCGCGGCCATCGTGGCCGCGCTGCTGGCGCTGGTGCTCCCGGTAACGGGAGAAGCCGGCGACCCCCCGGCCATCGAGACCAACGGATACTTCCAGGGCCGTCCTGCCGCAGCGTTCGACTTCGGCGGCAGCCCGAGCGTGCCGGGCGCGACGCACGCCCGCTACCTCGTCGCCTTCGAGGCAGACACGTTCCCGGTTGCCAAGCAGGTCTGGGGCAAGCTCATCCAGTGGGACGGAGAAAGGATCGAAATACCGTCTGGTGATTCCGTCTACGACTGGGCGCTCAACATCTCCGCCGACGGCGCGGTGGCTCACACCAAGCCGACCGTCGCGTTCAAGTTCGGGAGTATCACGGCGCCGCGGCGGAGCTACTTTGTCGCCTGGCAGCGCTCCGACGGCGCGCTCGGCTTTCGCATCCTCGATCGGGCGGGCAACCCGACGATGGCTCCCCGGAAGATCGCCCTCTCAGGCCTCACCCTGCGGGATCCTTCGGCGGCTACCAAACCTGACGTCGGCTTTTCGTGCGGCTTGACCGTTGCCTGTCCGTACCCGCACCTCCTGGCCTATCGCGCCACCAGCTTTGGTACCACCACGGACCCTTTCTCATCCATCCGGCTGGCGATGGTCAACGACGCGAGCGGCGCATGGAGCGAGAAGCTGGTCGAATCGCTGGGCGCCGGCGATCAGCCGCTATCCGCGCCGCAGATCGCCTATGGGCACAGCGCCAGCAACAGCGACGGCTACAACGACGACTACTATGTCCTGGCCTACCGCCGTCCTAATGGCCAGATCGTCGTGCGCAAGGTCAGTGTCGTGGGGGGCACGCCCGACAAGGACGAGGACAAAATTGTCGTCACCTCGTCGTCCAACGGCCCGCCGGTGCTCGCCTACAGCTACGCCAGCGATCGCTGGGCGGTGTTCTGGCGTACCATCATCTCCAATCCCTATGGGACCTCGGCGGCGCTCCGCGGGCAGCTCTTCGCCGGCAGCCCGGGACTCGAACCTCTCGTCCCGGTCGGGTCGTTGGTGACCGCCGTATCAGTACCGCTGAGCGAGTTCGCGACTCCCGCGAGCGCCCTTCCCGAGTACTCGCTCGCCGGCTCCCATACAGCGACAGAGTACTGGCCTTATGAGGGCGTCTTCGAGTTGGCCTACGTCAGAGGAAGTGGGAATGGCGAGGTGTACACCCGCAAAATTTTCGCCAGTGGCACGCTCGGCTCCACCACCCGTCTGACCGATGACGCGAAGAACGACCGCTACGTCCAGCTTGCGGTCACGAGGATCGATCCCCTCACCACCAGCTTCGCGAGCCCGCTCGCCTGCACCGGGGCGCCGGGCTCGCGCTGCGCCTTGTGGGTGTACGAGCACTTCTGGAGCTCGACGGACCACGACATTCACGGCTACTGGACCTCTTCGCAGTACTGAGGAGTTTGGACCATCCAACGAAGGAGGAAAGACATGAAGAACACACAGCGTTTTCGACTCTGTCTGCAGTGGATCGTCTGGCTGTGCCTGATGGGGAGTCTACCCGCAGGAGCTGCCAGCACGTTCTATATCGACGAATCGCTCGATTTTTCCGGCAACGGGTGCCAGAACGCCGATCTCAACGACGTCACGAGCCAGCTCTGCGATGCGCTCAGGAGCGCCGGGTGGGCGGGCACGCGCTGGGTCGACGCGAACGCTTGGCCGCAGGACTTCATCGAGTCCTGCTCTCCTTTGTACGGCGCTGGCGGCCTGGACAGCATCTACGCCGACGCCGCCCTGTTGTCGGTATACGCCGGACACGGCAACAAGGGGCTCCTGCAGTGGGGATATCCCCGTGACGGCGTGTGCACCATCGATTTCTCGAAAAACATGCGTCTGGGCGCGATGAGCGGCGCGGCGAGCGGCTTTGGGATATACATCACGAGCTGCACGCTCCACACCAGCTCGCTGGTGGACGGAGGCAACTGGCAATGGCTGCGACAGCAGTTCGGCTACCACAACTCGCCATCGGTGCATGGCGATGGGGCCAAGAACTTCTTCAACGGCACCGGCTCGAAATCCAACAAGAACTCGTGGCTGGGGGCGATGGAAGACCGGCCCGGCTGGTTCACGGGCGACAACTCGCCCATCGTGGTCAGCTACGGCGCCACGGCGAGCGAGGCCCTAGCGGTGCACAACGACGCCGCGCTCAAGCGCCAGATCTACACGTCACCGCGGCCGGGCGGTCCCGGCTGCGGCGGTGGCCAACCCTTGTTCTACTACGTCTACACCTTCTACGACCATGGAGACGGAGGTTGCCGATGAACACCAAGACCGCTCTTGTCGTGACTTTCTCTTTCGCCCTCGCGCTCGCCGGCGGGCCGCCCGGGATTCGCGCGGACGGCGGCGCCGGACCGGCGGCTGCCGAGCCGGCGGGAGCGAGGTTGGGTGTCTTCGAGGCGCGCTGGCCGAAGCGGCTGCCTGCCGAAGTCGCAACTCGCGCCCACGCGGTCGCCCAGGTCCTCCTGGAGCGCAAGGATCTCTCCCTCAACTCGTTCATGGCTGCCGCCAAGCGGCACGCCAAGGCGGCGCAGGCGTGGGGTGAGCATCCCAGTGCCGCTGTGCCGTATCTCCACGTCGAGTACGACCCGCGGTACGATGACCTCCGCCTTGCGAACACCGACCTTGCAGACGAGCTCCCGTTCGCCCCGGCGATCGGCGAAGCGGCGGCCCGGGAGCGATTCGAGGACTGTTTCGAGCGCCTCGCTGCCGCGGGAATCGTGAAGGCCGAACAGTTCGATCTTGCCAAGGTGGACGTCGGATACACGAAGTTCGGCATGGCGCGCGGCGACCTGGAGGCGGTGCCGGAGATCACCGAATATCGCTTCGGCCTCCTGCGCCAGGTCAATGGGATCGATTTTGCCAATGCCGGAGTCCGCATCTCGGTCCACCGCACCGGTGGGATCGCGTCGATCCGCGTGGGCGGAGCCGAAGTCGCTGCGCGGCGGGAAGGCACGAAGGAGCAGCCCCTGGGGCGCGGCGGCTGGTTCCAACGAGCCGTCTCCAGGACGGAGGTCGAGGGGCGTTTCTCGCGCGATGTGCCCAACGCCCGAACGGCCTGGAGCCGCCTGATGTATGTGATGCCCGAGAACGTCGACACCGCCCTGATCGAGCCGCTGCAGGTGATCTCCCATTCCCGGGTTTTTGAAGCGGATGGGCGCCAGGTCGTGTCCCGCCGCCAGGTCCTCGCCTACTCGCTGCGGACGCCGGGCGCGCCGCCGCTCGACCTGTCAGGAAGAGGGGAGCCACAGGAGCCCCGCGAGCCCCGCTGAGGCCTCCGCAGCGAGCACCGAGCGTCCACTGGCTACGGGCACCGCCGCGGTGCCCGTAGCCGCTCGGTTCGACGGGTCTACATTCCGAAGGAAGTGATCCGGCGAAGAAGCGCTTCCCGGTTCCGGACACCTGGCGGGCGGCCCGCGGCATGCAGTTCCGGACTATAATCGCGCCGGAGGGGAACCCGGCCGGTTGTTGGTCGGGGATGTCGATCTGGCCCCGGTGCGTTCGACTAGATTACGAGGCGGGAGCTCGCGGCGGCGTTTCGGAACGCTTGGGAAGGAGGCAGGGATGAGCGGAGTACGGGTTCTGGTAGGTACACGCAAGGGCGCGTTCGTGCTGACAGCGGACGGCAAGCGCGAGCGATGGGAGGTCAGCGGCCCCCTCTTCGGAGGCTGGGAGGTCTACCATCTGAAGGGCTCGCCCGCTGACTCGAACCGGTTGTATGCGTCGCAGTCCACCGGCTGGCACGGACAGGTGATCCAGCGCTCCGACGACGGCGGCAGGACGTGGGAGCCCGTGGGCAACAAGTTCGTGTACGAGGGCGTCCCCGGCACTCACCAGTGGTACGACGGCACGCCGCACCCCTGGGAGTTCCAGCGCGTCTGGCATCTCGAGCCCTCGCTGACCGATCCGGACACCGTCTACGCCGGGGTTGAAGACGCCGCCCTGTTCCGCACTACCGACGGCGGGCAGACGTGGCAGGAGCTCCCCGGACTGCGCGGCCACGGCTCAGGTGCCTACTGGCAGCCGGGCGCCGGTGGGATGTGCCTGCACACGATCCTTCTGGATCCGAGCGATCCCGAGCGCATCTTCATCGCCATCTCGGCTGCCGGCGCGTTCCGGACCGACGACGCCGGCAAGACGTGGCGGCCGATCAACCGTGGGCTGAAGTCCGAAGGCATTCCCGACCCGGATGCCGAGGTCGGCCACTGCGTCCACCGTATCGCGATGCACCGGTCGCGACCGGACGTGCTGTTCATGCAGAAGCACTGGGACGTGATGCGTAGCGACGATGCCGGCGAGTCGTGGAACGAGGTCAGCGGCAACCTGCCTTCCGACTTCGGGTTCCCGATCGAGGTTCACGCGCACGAGCCGGAAACCATCTACGTCGTCCCCATCAAGAGCGATTCCGAGCATTACCCGCCCGAGGGGAAGCTGCGCGTGTACCGCAGCCGCACGGGTGGCAACGAGTGGGAGGCGCTCACGAACGGCCTGCCGCAAAGCGACTGCTACGTCAACGTGCTGCGCGACGCCATGGCCGTCGACGCGCTCGATTCGTGCGGCGTGTATTTCGGCACCACCGGCGGGCAGGTGTACGCCTCGGCCGACGCCGGGGATAGCTGGGCGCCCATCGTCCGGGATCTTCCGCCCGTCCTGTCCGTCGAGGTGCAGACCCTGCCATGATGCCTGCCATGATAAAAGTCGTGCTGCCGGCCCACCTGCGGACGCTGGCGCGCGTCGCGGGCGACGTGGAGCTCCAGGTCGAGGGTCCGGCGACGCTGCGCTCGGTCCTCGATGCGCTCGAGGCCCGCTATCCGATGCTGCGGGGGACGATCCGCGACCATGTCACGCAACAGCGCCGGCCGTTCCTGCGGTTCTTCGCCGGCGAGCAGGATCTCTCCCACGAGCCGCTCGATTCCCCGCTGCCCGACGCGGTCGCGTCGGGAGCGGAACCCCTCTTCGTCATCGGGGCCATGGCCGGCGGCTAGCCGAATCCAAACATCAACAAGCGAGGTGCACACCATGCAATTCACTCCGTATCTCAACTTCAACGGCCAGTGCGCGGAAGCGTTCCGGCTCTACGAGCAGGTGCTTGGCGGCAAGGTCGAACTCATGATGACTCACGGCGAATCGCCGATCGCGGACCAGGTGCCACCGGACTGGCACGAGCGGATCATGCACGCCCGCCTCACCGTGGGCGACCAGGTCCTGATGGGGTCCGACAGTCCGCCCGAGCACTACGCGAAACCTCAGGGCCTGTACGTGTCGATCCACGTCGACAAGCCGGCGGACGCGGAACGGATCTTCAAGGCCCTGGCGGAAAACGGAACGGTGAAGATGCCGTTCGAGAAGACCTTCTGGGCCGCCGGTGGCTTCGGCATGCTCGTCGACCGGTTCGGCACACCATGGATGGTCAACTGCGAGAAGGAGAGCTGATCCGAGCGGTATGCTGGCCGCGCGACAAAGAACTCCACAGGAGGCATTATGACCGCACCCAACCTCGTCACGAAGTGGTCGTCCTTGGCCCCGTACCTGCTGAGCGTGCTGCGCATCGTGGCGGCGTTCATGTTCATTCTGGGCGGCACGATGAAGCTCTTCGCGTTCCCGGCCGGGATGCCTCCGGACGGGGGCACCGCCCCGCTGATGTCGCAGGTCGGGCTCGGCGGCATTCTCGAGGTGTTCGGCGGCGGCTTGCTCCTCCTCGGCCTCTTCACTCGCCCCATCGCGTTCCTTCTGTCCGGCATGATGGCGGTGGCGTATTGGCAGTTCCACGCCCCCCAGGGCTTCTGGCCCACCATGAACGGTGGCATACCCGCCGCGCTCTACTGCTTCGTCTGGCTCTACTTCTCGGCCGCCGGCGCGGGACCGTGGAGCCTGGATGCGATGCGCGGGTCTGAACGGACCGTCTTGCGTACCCCTGTTCACTCCCCTGAACGGTAGAGGGCGCCCCGCAACGGCTCGGCGAAGCGCCGGCTCACCTCGGCGATGACGCCCCGGGCTCCGAAGGGCTCGCCGGGCGCCTTGGCCACCACCACCCTCTTGACCGCGGCCATGACGGGCACTCGGCGCCCCCGCCCGCACGCGATCGAGACCGGGGGACGAAGGTCCAGCTTCTCGTCGCCGCTCAGCTCGGGAACGCGCCGCGGAGTCGCGACCTGCCTGGAGAAAAAGCCCTCCCGCCGGCCGGAATTTGCGACCAGTTTCCCCAGGCTGGTCGCAAAATAGCCCAGGCTGGTCGCGAAGTAGCGTCGTTTCTCGACCAGACTGGAGCGGCTCGTCGCGAAATAGCGCTGTTTGTCGGCCGGCCTGCGCAGGCCGGTCGCGAAGCTGGGGAGGTCGGTCGCAAATTCCTGGAGGCCGGTCGCGAAGCCGTGCCGTTTGTCGACCGGCCGGAGGAGGCCGGTCGACAATCCAGGGCGGTTCGCGACCGGCTTCCTTGACGTCCTTGCTCCGGCCTTTCTGCCGCGCAGGCTCCTGCATCTGGGCCTGATATGCTCCGCCCCTGCATGCAGGGGCCTCGATGACAGAGAACACGAGCGTGGCCGTGGTGAGCGGCGGCGGCTCCGGCCTGGGCCGGGAGATCGCGCTGGAGCTGGCGCAGCGGGGTTACGCCCTGGCACTCCTCGGCCGCCGCGAGGCGCCGCTTCGCGAGACGCTCGCTCTCGCCGGGCAGAGCGATCGCGGCCTTCTCCTTCCCTGCGACGTGCGCGACGCCGTGGCCCTGGAACGGTGCGCTGAGGAGATCCGCTCCCGCTGGGGCGCGGCGGACTTGGTAATTCCGGCCGCGGGGGTGGCCGCCATCGCGCCGGTGGAGCAGACCTCGCCGGACGACTTCGCCGCCATCGTCGAGACCAACCTGACCGGAGCGTTCCTGCTGATCCGCGCGCTGCTGCCGGCCATGAAGGAGCGCGGCCGGGGGTGGATCATCCCCCTGCTCTCCGTGGCCGCCCGGCGGGGCTTCCCCGGCTGGTCGGCCTACTGCGCCAGCAAGTGGGGGCTGCGGGGGCTGGTGGCGGCGCTGCGCGAGGAGCTGCGGGGGACCGGCGTGCGGATCACCGCGCTCTACCCCGGCGCGACCGACACGCCGATCTGGGACCATCTCCCCGGCGAGTGGAACCGCGCCTCCATGGTCCCCCCCCGCGAGGTGGCGCGGGCCCTGGGCTACGTGCTCGACGCCGATCCTTCGACCCTGGTGGAGGAGGTCCATCTGGGGCCGGCCGGGGGGGCCCTTTGAGGGCAGACAATTGACCTGGCCCCTGCTGCTGACGCCGTTCCTCCCCCTGCTGGCGCTCGTGCCGGGCGGGCGCTGGGCCCTGCCGCTCGCGGCGCCGCTGACGCTCTGGCTCGCGTTCCGCGAGCGGGTGAGGGAAGGGGACTACTATCGCGCCTGGATCCTCGGCATCGTCTGGGCGTATCTGCTCAGCCTGGGCGTGATCGTGCTCGTCTTCTGGATGCCCGAGGCGGCCCGGGCCGGCATCTGGAACGGGGAGACCTACCGCCGGGAGATGTTCGGCTGGATCGCGACGGGCGCCGGCCGCGAGAACGACCCCGGCGCCTTCATCCCCCAGCACCTGCTGCACCTGGCGGTCTTCATCGTGCTGACCTGGGCGAGCGGCGGCTACCTCGGCCTGGCCCTGGGGGCGGCGCTGGTGGCCTACATGAGCTACTTCGTGGGGAGCTACGCGGCGGCGAGCGGCCACCCCTTCCTCGGCTCGGTGGCCGCCTGGGTGCCCTGGTCGGTGATCCGGGTGCTCGCCTTCGTGCTGCTCGGGACCCTGTTCGCCCGGCCGCTTCTGGTGCGCCGGGCCTGGCCCTTCAGCCTCCGGGAGTACCGGCTGATGGCGCTCGCCTTGGCTGGCATCCTTGCGGACATCGCGATCAAGGCGCTCTGCGCGCCCTCCTACGGGCTCTTCCTGCGGCAGATGGCGAGCTCTATCCGATCCTCCGGATCGCCTTGACGTTGTTGGCCGCCGAGGTGTCGCCGGCGCACTGGCCCGTGCTGGTGGCGAGCCCCAGGGTCTGCCAGCCTTCCGGAGTGAGCTGGTCGGCGCAGATCACCATGGCCGAGCCCGGGGCCTTGTTGGTGAAGGTCTCGAGCACCCAGGCGTTGCCGCCGCAGGTCGCCGGCGTCGAGACCACGTCGACCTTGATCCAGCCCTGCGGGATCGGCCCCGGCGGGCAGACGACCTGCCGGCCGGCCACCTGCGCAGGCGCCCGGGTCCCCAGGGCGAGCACGCAGGCGAGCGCCAGGAGCGTGAGCCGGATGAAGTGACGTCGTTTCATGGTGTTCCTCCTTCCTGCACCCGTCCGACGCGTCCCGTGAGTAGACAGGTGCAAATGTCCGGCCAACGCCGCCGCCGATTGACTCCCCTGGAGCCCCTTCCTATACTTCCCCGGCCTTTGAAGGCCAATGCCTTGAACGAGATCCGCGAGACCCGAGGGGCTGCGAACGGCGCCGGCCGGCGGTTCGGTATCGTGGCGTCGCGTTTCAACTCGCACATCGGTGACCTGCTGGTGGCGGGCGCCCTGGACTGCCTGCGACGGCACGGGGTGGAGCCGGAGGGCATCCACCTGGTGTCGGTGCCCGGCGCCTGGGAGGTCCCGCAGGCGCTGGAGGAGCTGGCCGCGGCCGGGGGCGTGGACGGGCTGGTGGCGATCGGCGTGGTGATCCGCGGCGAGACGCCGCACTTCGACTACATCTGTGCCGAGGCGAGCCGCGGCATCGCCTCGGTGGCCAGGCGGCACCGCGTGCCGGTGGGGTTCGGCCTGCTGACCTGCGACACCTCCGAGCAGGCCCAGGAGCGCGCCGGGGGCAAGGCGGGCAACAAGGGGTGGGAGGCGGCGCTCGCGGCGCTCGAGATGGCCGACCTCTTCGCGCGGCTGCGTGGTTCCGGCCGCTAGCGGCGAGCCGCGTCCCCCGCTATGATTGCCGGACCCAAGCGGCCGTTCCCGGATCGCGGGAGCGGCCCTTGTTTTCGATGACGGCTTCTACTGGGGTCTTTGAGGCGAGGTTTCATGACGGCAGGAAAGCGGCGCACGGCGCGGGAAATGGCGGTCCAGATGCTCTACCAGAGCGACCTCGGAGGCAGCCCGCTGCCCCACATCTTCAGCACGTTCGACCTCTCGGAGTACGCGGCGCGGGAGGTCTCTCCCGAGAAGAAGCGGGGGCTGGCCACGATGGAGGAGCGCGCCGAGTTTGCGCGGCGCAGGGAGCGGCTGCAGGAGGCGTTCGAGTACGCCCAGGCGCTCGTCCGCGGCACGCTCGAGAACCGTGAGAAGATCGACGAGATGATCCGCGGCCAGGCCGACAACTGGCGGCTGGAGCGGATGCCGGCGGTGGACCGCAACATTCTGCGCCTCGCCGTCTACGAGATGCTCCACGAGCGGGACACGCCGAAGCTCGTGGTGCTCGACGAGGCGATCGAGCTGGCGAAGAAGTTCGGCTCGGAGCAGTCGGGGCGCTTCGTCAACGGCCTCCTGGACGGCCTGTTGAAGCAGCACACCTTCCCGGGCAGCCTGACCTGACGGCGCGCGGCGTCTGCGCGGGAACCGGAGAGAGAGCAGAGAGGGATGAGCACCGGATACGACCACAAGGCGGTCGAGGCCAAGTGGCAGGACCGCTGGGAGCGGCAGCGGATGGCGGAGGTGGACCTGCGCCACGCCCGCGGCAAGTACTACATGCTGATGATGTTCCCCTACCCGTCGGGGGACCGCCTGCACGTCGGGCACGGGCGTAACTACATCCTGGGCGACGCCCTCTACCGCTTCCTGCGCATGAACGGCAAGCGGGCGCTCAACCCCATGGGCTGGGACGCCTTCGGCCTGCCCGCCGAGAACGCCGCCATACAGCGCGGCGTCCATCCCAAGGACTGGACGCTCGCCAACATCAAGGTGATGAAGGAGCAATTCCGGCGCTGGGGTATCCTCTACGACTGGTCGAAGGAGATCGCCTCCTGCTTCCCCGAGTACTACCGCTGGAACCAGTGGCTGTTCCTGCGCATGCTGGAGAAGGGGCTGGCCTACAAGAAGATGGCGCCCGTCAACTGGTGCCCGAGCTGCCACACCGTGCTCGCCAACGAGCAGGTGGTGGACGGCGCCTGCGAGCGCTGCGGCACGCCGGTGGTGCAGCGCGACTTGGAGCAGTGGTTCTTCCGCATCACCGACTACGCCGAGCGCCTGCTCGCCGGGCTCGACCAGTTGGAGGGGTGGCCCGAGAAGGTCAAGGTGATGCAGCGCAACTGGATCGGCCGCTCCGAGGGCGCCGAGATCCGCTTCGAGATTCCCGCCCTGGGCGAGGCGGTGACCGTGTTCACCACCCGGCCCGACACGGTCCACGGCGCCACCTTCCTGGTGCTGGCCCCGGAGCACCCACTCACCCCGAAGCTGATCGCGGACCATCCGCAGCGCCAGGAGATCGAGGCCTGGATCGAGAAGGTGCGCAACACGCCGCGCATCCAGCGCGAGGGGGAGACGACCCCCAAGGAGGGGCGCGACACGGGAGTGGTCGCCATCAACCCGGCCACCGGCGAGGAGATCCCCATCTGGCTCGCCAACTACGTGCTGCCCGAGTACGGCTCCGGCGCCATCATGGCCGTGCCGGCGCACGACGCGCGCGACCTGGAGTTCGCCCGCCAGGAGGGGCTGCCCGTGCGGCTCGTCTATCACCTGGAAGACCGGGAGACCGACCCCGCCGACCTCACCGCGCCGATCCTCCACGAGGGGGTGATCCGCAACGCGCCGCCCTTCGATGGCTTGAGGGACAGCCCGGAGACCATCCGCCGCTTCATCGACTGGCTGGAGGAGAAGGGCTGGGGCCAGGGCAAGGTCACCTACCGCCTGCGCGATTGGCTGATCTCGCGCCAGCGCTACTGGGGAACGCCCATCCCCGTCGTCTACTGCGGCAAGCACGGAGCGGTGCCCGTGGTGGACAGCCAGCTCCCGGTCGAGCTGCCCTACGACGTCGAGTTCACCGGCCGCGAGGGCAACCCGCTGTCGCGCTCCAAGGAGTTCGTGGAGACGAAGTGCCCGAAGTGCAAGGGGCCGGCCCGGCGCGAGACCGACACCATGGACACCTTCGTGGACAGCTCCTGGTATTACCTGCGCTACCTCTCGCCGCGGGATCCGGCGCGGATGTTCGATCCCGACCTCGCGAACCGCTGGATGCCCGTCGACCAGTACATCGGCGGCATCGAGCACGCCATCCTGCACCTGCTCTACGCGCGGTTCATCTGCAAGGTGCTGCACGACTTCGGGTACGTGGCGGTGGAGGAGCCGTTCCAGAACCTGTTCAACCAGGGGATGATCACCCGCTACGCGGAGAAGTCCGGCCGGGTGGAGAAGATGTCGAAGTCGCGCGGCAACACCGTCTCCCCCGACGAGCTGATCGAGGAGATGGGGGCGGACACGGAGCGGGTCTACACCCTCTTCATCGGTCCGCCCGAGAAGGAGGCGGAGTGGAGCGACGAGGCGGTCGCCGGGGCCAACCGGTTCCTGCTGCGCATTTGGCGGATGCTGGAGCGGCTCCCCGAGGCGCCCCCTACGGCGCCGGCCGACTCCGAGCTGGAGCGCGAGCGCCACGCCACGATCCAGCGGGTGACCCACAGCCTGCAGCGTTTCTCCTTCAATACCGCGGTGGCGGCGCTGATGGAGCTGTCGAACAGCCTGTCGCGCGCCCTGGAGGAGCAGACCGCCTCGCGGCTGCGCTGCGAGGAGACCTTCGACACGCTCGTCCAGCTCCTGCACCCCATGGCCCCCCACATCACCGAGGAGCTGTGGGAGCGCCGGGGGTACACCGAGAGCCTGCTCGAGACCTCCTGGCCGGAGCACGACGAGAAGAAGCTGCGCCGCGAGCGGATCCACCTCGTGGTCCAGGTCGACGGCAAGCTGCGCGACCGGGTGGAGGTGGACGCCGCGGCGGACGAGAAGCAGGTGCGGGCCGCCGTGCTGGCCAGCCCCAAGGTGAAGGAGCACCTGGCGGGCCGGGAGGTGGCCAAGGCCGTCCTGGTCCCCGGCCGGCTGATCAATCTGGTGACGAGGAAGTCCGCATGAAGAGGAAGCTGCTCGCCGGGGCCCTCGCGGCCCTGATCCTATCCCTCGCCGGCTGCGGCTATGCCCTGGTCGGGCGCGGCAGCAACATCCCCGAGGACATCCGCGCGGTCTATCTCCAGCCCTTGGAGAACCGCACCCAGCGCTCGCAGGTGGAGCAGTTCCTCACCCGGGCCATCGCGGACGAGTTGGTGACCCGCCAGCGCTTCTCGGTGGTGGGCAGCGAGACCGACGCCAACGCCGAGATCCTGGGCGCGGTGACGGGCTTCGGGGTGACCCCGGTCACCTTCGACCAGGAGGGCCGGGCCACCGAGTACGAGATCTCGATCACCGCCCAGGTCACCTTCAAGCGCACGGGCAGCGAAGGCCAGGTGCTCTGGAAGAGCGACCGCTACACCTTCCGCGAGAACTACCCCGTCGATCCCGCGTCCGCCGCCTACTTCGACCGCGAGGACCAGGCGATCGAGACGGCCTCGAAGCGTTTTGCCGAGACTCTGGTGACGAACCTGCTGGAGGGGTTCTAGGCAGGAGTTCAGAGCTCGAAGGGTTCGCAGCCGGCGAAGGTGGGACGGCGGCGCCGGAGCTCTTTGAGGTTGGGAACTTGCTGCGCGAGCTTCGTGAGCAGATCCCACCAGTCACCTTCAGGCTGAGGACGGTTCTTCTGCAGGGCGCGGACATCCTCTGGCGTGGTGGGGATGTCCCTTTCGAGGTCGAGGAGATCAGGAGCGTTTTTCGAGCTCATCGAACCGGTTTTCATTCTATGACGGTCAGCCCGTGCTTCGGCGCCAGCCGGCCCGGGTCCATTCCAGCCACATCGCGCAACGCGGCTTCAGCATAGCGTTGCACCATGACGCCGCGCCACTGCGTCTGGAAATCGGTGTTGTCCATCGGGGTCGCCACCTTGCGGGCGAGCTTCGCGGCCTCGGCGATCGTCTCCTCGGTCAGTTTTTTGCCGATAAGGAAACCCGCGGCTTCGAGGGCGGGGAGGGGATAGGAGGCCACGGCGCCCAGGTAGATCCGCGCCTGGGTGACCGTTCCCTCCGGATCGGTCCAGACAGCGGCGGCCACGGAGAGGACGGCGAAGTCGATCGAGCCGCGGCGGCGGAGCTTCCAGAAGGCGGAGCGGCAGCGGTCCGCGCCGGCCGCGGCCGACAGGTGGAGGCCGGTCAGGATCTCGTCCGGACGTTTGGCGAGGTAGTGAATGCCGTCGTCCCTGTAGAGATCCTCGACGGGGAGGGTCCGCTCGCCCTGCGCGGAGACCAGCTTCACCTCGCCCCCCAGGGCGCAGGCCATGGGGGCGGAGTCGGAGGCGGTGTGGGCCCAGCAGCGCGGCGAGCTGGTGGCGACCCAGCAGATCGTCCCCTCCTCCTTCATACAGTAGTCGATCGAGCGCCGCCAATCTTCCGTCTGGTTGTAGTAGGTGCAGCGCGTGTCCACGCAGAGGTTGCCGCCGATCGTCCCCATATTGCGCAGCGGCGGCGAGGAGATGGATTGCACGGCCGCCGCAAAGGCGGGGTAGCGCTCGCGCACGGCCGGGTGGCGGACGATGTCGTCGAGCAGGGTGGTGGCGCCGATGTGGACGCCGCCGTTGGCGCCGATCCCCGCCAGCCCGGGGATGCCCATCAGGCTTACCACGGTCGTCGCCTTCTGGTGGCGGCGCTTCATGTTAGGCCACAGGTCCGTGCCGCCCGCCACGAGGCGGACGAGCTCGCCCTCGGCGGCGCCCTCGCCGGCGAGGACGGCCGCGGCCTCGGCGAGGGTCCGGGCGCGGTGGAACTTGAAGGAAGGCAGACGCAGCATGATTATTTCGCCCCCTTCAAATCAGTCGTCAGCGCCGCGAGCTTCTTCTTCCGCAGCGCCTCCTCACGGGTCATCATCGTGCCCGAGGCCGAGCGCATGCCGGAGCGGAGCTTCTCGCGGTAGTCGTTGATGGCCGTGCCGTCGCCCCCCTGCTCAGGGGTGGGGACGATCAGCGTCTCGCCGAAGTCCACCGCGGGAAAACCTTTCGGTCCGAAGCGCGGCTCCGCCCCCTGCGCCTTCGCCTGCAGCGCCTTGAGCACCATGTGCGGATGGATCGGTACCTGATCGACCCGCACGCCCACGGCGTCGAAGATGGCGTTCGCCACCGCGGGCATCACCGGCAGCAGCGGGCCCTGACCCACCTCCTTGGCGCCGAAGGGGCCGCTCGGGTCCGGGTCCTCGATGAGGTAGGTCGTCACCGGCGGCATGTCGGGGAAGGCGGGGCTCTTGTACTCGAGCATCGAGGGGTGCTTGTGCACCAAGGCGGCGGAGAGGTGGCGCGGCAGGCGGCGGAAGGCCTGCTCTTCCATCATCACCTCGCCCAAACCCATGTAGACGCTCCCCTCGACCTGCCCCAGTACTAGCACCGGGTTGATCGATCTGCCGACATCGTGGGCGATCCAGACGTGAACGGGGTTCCAGAGGCCGGTCCCGGGATCGGCCTCCACCTCCACCACCGCGGCCGTGTAGGAGTAGGCGGGGGAGGGGCCCACGCCCGCGCCGCGGTAGCGGCCTGGCGAGCGCGGCGGGATGTAGCTCCCCGCCGTGGCGAGCGTGCCGAAGCGCGCCTCGGCGGCAATGATGGCGTCCTGAAAGGTGAGCCCCTTCTCCGGCTCCGAGGCGTCGAACACCCGCCGCTCGGCGAAGACCAGCCGCGAGGCCGGCACCTCGAGCTGCTCGGAGACGGCCTGGGCGATCATCTCGCGCGCCCGCTCGGCGGCCTGGAGTGCCGCGTTGCCCACCATCAGGGTGACGCGCGAGGAGTAGCTGCCGAGATCGACCGGCGTTAGGTCCGTATCGGCCACGCAGAGGCGGATGTCGGCGAGGGAGACGCCGAGCACCTCGGCGACCACGGCGGCGAGGATGGAGTCCGACCCTTGGCCGATCTCGGCCTCGCCGCAGAACACGGCGACGCCGCCCGAGCGGTCGAGCTTGAGCATCACGCCCGACTGCGGCATGTGGTTCCAATAGATGGGCAGGCCCGCGCCGCAGAGGTAGGAGCCGCAGGCGAGACCCAGGCCGCGCCCCGCGGGCAGCCGTCCCCAGCGCTCGCGGAAGCCGCTCCCCTCGACCACGGCCTCGATGCAGCGCTTGAGGCCCATGGAGCCGATGCGCAGCCAGTTGGCCGTGACCGTGTCCGGCTCGGCCAGCATGTCCAGCCGCAGGTCGGCCGGGTTGATCCCCAGCCTGACGGCGATCTTGTCGAGGTGGACCTCGAAGCCGAAGCGCGGCTGCGGCGTGCCATGGCCGCGCTTGGGGCCGCAGGGGGGCTTGTTGGTGAAGGTGCGCACGCCCTCGAACTGGTAGGCCGGCAGCTTGTAGGTGACGGTCTGGAGCGCTCCGGTGTAGTAGGTGGAGGCCACGCCGTAGCTGCCGTAGGCGCCGCCGTCGAGCGCGGTGCGCAGGCGCTGGGCGGTGATGGCCGCGCGGGAGCCGTCCCGCTTCACCCCCGTCCTCACCGCCATGAGCACGGGGTGGCGACCGCGGTGGCAGTAGAAGACCTCCTCGCGGTTCAGGGTGACCTTGGCCGGCCGGCCGAGTTTCAAGGCCATCTTCGCCGCCACGATCTCGTGGTTGAAGGGATCGCTCTTGCCGCCGAAGCCGCCGCCGTTGGGGCAGGCCACCACCCGGATGCGGGAAGCCGGCAGCTCCAGCACCTTGGCCAAGGCGCGGTGCACGTAGTGCGGCGTCTGGGTGGAGGAGTACAGGGTCACCCGGTCGTCGTCCTCGGGCACGGCCACCGCCGAGTGCTGCTCCAGGGGCAGGTGGGTGTTGCCCTCGTAGAAGAAGACGTCCTCGAAGATCTCGTCCGCCTCCGCGAAGCCCGCGTCCACATCGCCGAAGGTCATCGAGACCACCTTGTGGACGTTGCCGTGGTCGCCATAGTCGTGGATGCGCGGCTCGGGCGTGGCGAGCGCCTCCTCGATGGAGGAGATGGTGGCCAGCGGCTCGTACTCGACTTTCACACGCAGCGCCGCCTCGTAGGCCGCGTCCTCGGTGGTGGCCGCGACCGCCACGACCGGATCGCCCACGAAGCGGACCTTGTCGGGGGCTAGGGCGTGCTCGTCCTGCGACACGGGGAGGATGCCGAAGGGGATCGGCATCTCCTGGCCGGTGAGATAGCCGAGGAAGCCGGGGACCTTCTCCGCCTCGGACACGTCGATCGCCTTGACGATCGCGTGCGGCACGCGCGAGCGGACGAGCTTGACGTGGCACATGCGCGGGAACGCGAGGTCATCCGCGAACTTGGTGGCGCCCGTCACCTTGGCGCGGCCGTCCACGCGGCGGAACGGCTTGCCGATGATGTTCGGCTCGCGCCGGGGCTCCTCTTCGGGCTCGGGGATGCGGATGGGTTCGGCCATTTCGTCCTCCTACACCGGCCGGGGCTCGGGTGGCAGGTGGCCGCGGTCGGCCTCGACGCCGCGGATCCGGGTCTTGACTTCCTCGGGTCCGGGCCGGCCCGCTGCGCCGGGATCGCCGGCGCCGTAGAAAACCTCACTGGGTGGCGTCCAGTCCTCGCCGCGCATCTTGGCGGCGGCCCACTCTACCCCTTCGAGGATCTTGTGGTAGCCGGTGCAGCGGCAGAGATTGCCGGCCAGGGCCTCGCGGATCTCGTCGCGGTTCGGCTTGGGGTTCTCCGCGAGCAGGGCCTTGGCCCCCATCAGGATGCCCGGCGTGCAGTAGCCGCACTGGGCTGCGCCGAGGTCGGCGAGGGCGGCTTGGAGGGGGTGCAGATCGTTGCCGGTCTGCAGGCCCTCGACGGTCTCGATCTCCCGGCCCTCCATCTCGGCGGCGAGCGCGAGGCAGGAGAGCACGGGCCGACCGTCCACCAGGACCATGCAGGTGCCGCACTCGCCCAGCTCGCAGCCGTGCTTGGTGCCGGTCAGGCCGCACTCCTCCCGCAGCACTTCCAGCAACGTGTGATGGGTAGGGAAGACCACGGCCCGGTCCTCGCCGTTGATCCGCAGCCTCAGGGTGGTCAGGCCGTCGTGCATGCTTCCTCCGGTCTCTCCATCGCGACCCTCTCCGCCAGCACCCCCCGCACCAGCAGCTCGGCGCACTCGCGGCCGATCTCGCGGGCGCTCTTGCCGCCGTCGGGCCGGAACCACTTCACGGTCCAGTTCACGGCGCCGAGAATGGCCAGCGCGCTCACCTTGGGATCGGCTGGCCGGAAGACGCCGGCCGCGATCCCCTCCTCAAGGATCTCGCGGAACGCCCCCTCGTACTCGTCGCGCCGCGCCTGCACCGCCGCGCGCCAGGGCTCGCCCAGGGCTTCCACCTCCAGGTGGGCCAGCGATCCGGGCGTCCCCTCGTTCAGGAGGACGACGTGCCCCTCGATCAGCAGGAACAGCCTGGCGTCTGCCCGGAGCTCGCGCGCCCGCGCCCGCGCGGCCAGATCGAGGAGCCCTGCGAGGGCGTCCTCCTGGACGAAGGCGAGGAGCGCCTCCTTGTCCTCGAAGTAGTAGTAGAGGTTACCCACCGCCATCCCCAGCTCCGCCGCGATATCGCGCATCCCGGTGGCGTGCAGCCCCCGGCGGCGGAAGACCCGCGACGCCGCGTCGAGGATCTCGCGCTTCTTCTCCAAGACCTTTGCATGGGGTTCTGGCCGGCGCGCGGCGGAGATTTGAACCATCGTTCAAATTGTGCCCGGACCAAGGCCGGCGTGTCAAGGAGCTGACGCTGCGGTATGTTACGCCGTGCCTCCGGGGTGCCGCCGGAGGCCATCCGCGAGGGAAATCCCATGGCCACCGCCAACGTCAGCTCGGACGAGCTCCACGAAGCCTGGCGCCTGCTGTCGCCCGAGGAGCGTGTGGAGAGCTTCGGCTTCCTCTCGCCGGAGGAGGCTCATGACTTCTTCCTGGAGATGCGGCCCGCCGATCAGCTCATGATCGTGCGCCAGTCGCCGCCGGCGATCCGCCGCTCGTGGCTCCGCCTGCTGGCGCCGGACGACGCCGCGGACCTGCTCCAAGAGGCGGAGCCGGAGGAGCGGACCGAGCTGATGGCCCTGCTCGACCCCGCCACCCGGCGCGAGGTCACGGCGCTGCTCGCCTACGAGGAGGATGACGCCGGCGGTCTGATGAGCCCCCGCTATGCCCGCCTGCGGCCGGACATGACGGTCGACGAGGCCATCGGCTATCTCAGGATGCAGGCGCGGCAGAACCTCGAGACCATCAACTATGCCTACGTGCTCGACTCCCAGCAGCGCCTGCTCGGAGTGATGTCGCTGCGCGAGCTGTTCACGGCGCCAGGAGACAAAAAGGTCTCCGAGGTGATGAACACCGACCTGGTGACCGTCTCCGAGGACACCGACCAGGAGACGACTAGCCAGCTCCTCGCCCGCCACGACGTCATCGCCATCCCGGTGCTCGACGCCGACGGCAGGATGAAGGGCATCGTCACCTGGGACGACATCGTGGACGTCGTGGAGCAGGAGGCGACCGAGGACATCCAGAAGATGGGCGGCTCGGAAGCGCTCGAGGCCCCCTACCTCCAGGTCGGCATGCTGGACATGGTCAAGAAGCGGGCGGGCTGGCTCTCGGCGCTGTTCATCGGCGAGCTGCTCACCGCGACCGCGATGGGGTATTACGAGGCGGAGATCGCCCGCGCCGTGGTGCTGGCCGTCTTCATTCCGCTCATCATCAGCAGCGGCGGCAACTCGGGCTCGCAGGCGACGACGCTGATCATCCGGGCGCTCGCGCTCTCCGAGGTGCGGCTGCGCGACTGGTGGCGGGTGTTCCGCCGCGAGTTCCTGGCCGGGACGTGCCTGGGGGGGATCCTGGGAGCGCTCGGCTTCGGCCGGGTGTTGATCGCGCAGGCGGCGTTCGGCTCCTACGGAGATCACTCCCTGGCCATCGGTGTCACCGTGGCCTGCAGCCTGCTCGGAGTCGTGCTCCTGGGGACGCTGGCCGGCTCGAGCCTGCCGTTCCTGTTCCGCCGGCTCGGCTTCGACCCTGCGAGCGCCTCGGCGCCGTTCGTGGCGACGCTGGTGGACGTGACCGGCCTGGTCATCTACTTCACGGTCGCGAGCCTCCTGCTGCGCGGCAAGCTGCTCTGACCTTCCTGGCTCCCATGAGGCGGCTGGCTCTCCTGCTGCTCGTGCTCTTCGGCGCGGCCGCCTGCGGCGGGGAGGCTCCCTCCGGGCCGGCCGCGGGTTCCCGGCCCGGCAAGGGCGCGGCCGCTCCGGTCTTCGCGGCGCCGGAAGCCGGCATCGAGCTGGCGCGGGGCAAGGAGCCGCGGGAGCTGGTGCGGATCGGCTTCCACGGTGTGGCCATCGGGCCGACCGAGGGGCCGCTCGTGTGGAAGCTCTTCGCCGAGCCCCGCCGCTCCGACGAGGCCTGGTACCTGCTGCGGACCTACGCGCCCTTTCAGATGAAGACTCCGGCGGGGGAGCTGGTCTTCCGGGGGCGCGGCAGGGCGAAGCCGAGCCTCGCCGAGCGGCGGATGATCCTGGAGTGGTCGCGCCGGGTGGCGGCCGAGGCGGCCGGCGGGCGCGCAGGCGCCGCCTACGGGCTCCTGCTCGCGTGGCACCAGGCGGGCCCGGCGGGGGGCTGCGAAGACCTGGCGCTCTACCTCACCGGCGAGGTGGTCGCTTCCGCGTGCGGCTGGGACCGCGACGTCCGGGGACGGCTCGAGCCCGGGCAGCTCGGCCGCATCTTCGGCTGGTTCGACCGTTTGGAGCCCTTTCAGACCGGAGGCGAGCCGGGAGAGGCGGGCACTCAGCAGACGCGCCTGATCTTCGCCGGCCAGGGCGCGCA
>DASWME010000126.1:0-26368 GCA_036399915.1 Thermoanaerobaculia bacterium | reverse complement strand
ACGCCCCGCGGTGCGGGTTGCTCCGCGCCATCTGCTCGAGCAGCTCGTTCGCCTCCGCGCTCCTGCCCTGGATCATGAGGATCACCGCCAGATTGGCGTAGGCCTGCAGGTGCTGCGGGAACGCCGCGATCTCGCGCCGGTAGGCGGCGGCCGCCTCCTCCGGCCGATCGAGGCGCGCCAGCAGGTCGCCGCGCAGATAGTCCGCTCCCTGCAGCCGGCCCTGTCGTCCACTACCGAGCTCCGCCGCGCGGCGCTCCGCCTCCTGGATCCTCCGTAGCGCTCGTTCGAGCTTGCCGGCGGTCCGCTCGACCTCGGCGAGCAACAGCAACGTCGCCGGCTGGCTGTCGCCGTGCCGGAGGGCGGACCTCGCGTGCTCCGCCGCGGCGTCGATGCGGCCCTCTTCGAGGGCGACCCGGGCGAGGAGCTCGTTCGCTTCGCGGGGGGTGGGCCGCGAGGGCGAGGCGGGCATGGTCTGCGGCCGCGGCGGTCTCGCCGTGTTGGAGGTGGGCGAAGCCCAGGGCGAGCGCGAGATCCGGCGAGAAGCGCTCGGCAGTTGCGCAATCGCCGGCTCGGGTTAGAGCGAGCGAGACGCCCGCGCTCCCAGGAACCGCCCAAGCGAAATCGACCTGGTCGGTTTGAGCCAGGATGCTTCCCTATACGACTTATGCAGTCATGGCCTCGCGGACCAAGGTGTAACCGTACCTACAACCATAGATGGCACTCGGAGCTCGATCGCCTCCAAGACCCCTTTGCAGATCTCTTCATGGGTCAACCAGCGTGAGCCCCGCGGATCCGGCGTGAAACCGAGGATGACCTCATGGTACTCAATGCCCGGAAAAAGTTCGAAACGCGTGCGCCACCGATTCACCGCGGAAGAGGGAGCGACGACGGCGCTGCTGAGCACATGGTAATAAGGGCATGAATCGACCGGGTTCGACACCACCCCTGCGATGGCCAAGGGGGCCTCCGGCGCCGTAGAGTGGACCCAGACGACGCTCAGACTAAAAACTCCGACGCTCTGACGCACTTCGAGAAGTGAGCTGATCAAGCGTCTGGTTTCGCGGTAATCGACGGCGACAGGATGGATGAGCCCGCCAAAGGCCCCTGCCTCCTCCTGCAGATCTTTGAGTCGATGTGGGTGACGGGCGATGACGGATACGATCCTGGCGCGTCGAGCGAGGGCAAGGGAGACACCGCACAACATTCCTGTCCCGCCTACGACCAAGGCATGATCGATTCGCGACATGACATCTCCCTCCCCGCCAGCTTGACAGAGCACCCCCGTCGGCGCAATACTTTTAGATAAGAAGTATATGCGCATTGAAAATTAGACATTTGCGTCCAGTGCATGGAGCCCTGGACCGACCCCCAGAGGAGAGTCAGCATGGCAGAGGAAAAAAGCTATGGCGAGAGCCAAGGCGCTTCGCGCCGCCCGCGCTTCTGCATCGTTCCAGAGAGATCGCTCGCCGTGTTCAATGAGCGTTCCGAGGAACAGATCGTGCGAGCGCAGACGCAGGTCAACGATGAATTGATCAATGCACTTGAGTCGATGGTCAAGGCGGCTCGCGGAGGAAGGATCGAGGGCAGGGCCGCTTTGTCCCTCGAGGCGGTCGCCTGGTAGCCCCTGGCGGCTGAGCAGATCCCCCAGAGCCCGCCGGTCCAATCGGCTGCCGGCGGGCTGGCTTCACCAACCATCCATGAACCGACTGGCGGTCATGATGAATGCCTCTCTCGAACAGCAGTTGCTTCCGCCACGGTCGAAACCTGCCCAGCGGATCTGGTGCATTGGCAGCCAGCGGTCGTCTCTGGAGGTGGACCGGCGGCCCGCGGATCTCTGGCTCACGGTCCGTCCGGACGATCATGCTACGTTCTCCTCGCTCGGAGCAATCCTGGATCAGCTCGCGGACCTTGCTCAGCCGGAGCAACGCTGGGAGCTCACAAGGCTCCGTGGCTATCTCCGGGAGGCCTGCCCAGAGCCTTATGCGGGTGCCCCGACGAGCCACGGCCGCCTCCTGGCCGATTCGGTGGCATTCGCCATCATGCGTCGCATCAGCCGGGAGAGTTTCTATACCGCCCGTGTTATCGACCTCGGCGCACGGTGGTTGAACGAGGTTCTCTGCCGGATCCCGGGTTGCCTGCGGGTTCACGTCAACGCCGTGGACCGGCTCGATCGCCCCAGTCTCAAGGCCTTCACCCGGGCCGTTCTGCTCCTGGAGCCAAGGCACAGTTTCTCCTGGGTTTGGCATTCGGCGAGCGATCCGCTCGGCCCCTCGCAAGAGCAAGGGGACGAGGACCTTTTCGGCGCTTCACGCCAGCAACTCCTGCGGCAATTCGTCGGCCTCTTGGCTCCGACGCTCGTCCAGAAAGGGGAGACGGAGCTGCTCAGGTCACCGCCTGGACATGCCGTTGCGGTCTCCACGTACCAGGTCAGCGCTGCGCTGGTGATGCAGAACTACGACGCTTGCTTCCTCTGGACCAGCCCGTCGCGAACCGGTGGCAACGGACCTGAGGTGGCTGAACATCTGCGGTTGCTGGCGCTGGCCATGGTCAACATCGGCAAAAGCCGCGAGGCCTTGAAGCTGCTGCGCTCGGCCGAGGCGAGGGCGGACCTGGCAAGCCGGCGCGCGCATCTCTGCTATCTGCAAGGCCTGATCGAGGCCAAGCGAGGCTACGACCTCGCCGCCAGCAACCGCCACTATGAACGCGGGCTGACGGCACTCGGGCGTGGCCGGCAGGAGGAGGATCTTCCACTAGAACGGGCCTGGTTGCTCAATGGCCTGGCTCTCAACGAGGCGCTTCTAGGGCGGCGCAACGGCGACGGCGGACGACACTTCGCCAGGGCCTTTGCACTCGAGCGCGAGGCCTTCGATCTCGTGGCGGAAGGCGACGATCCCGCAAGGAGCTATCTCCGCTTCAATCTCCTCGCCAACTCCGCCTTCCTGATGGAGATCCAGGGCAACTACAAGCTCGCCATCGATACGCTCGAGAAGACGTTCACAGTCGAGACGGAGGACGCATCCGATAGAAAAGAGCGCTGGCACAGCACCCTCGCCTATCGGATTGGAGTGCTCCATTTCCGCGCCGGAGCCCTGGAGCCAGGCCGGCGATACCTGCTTGACGCTGCACAGCAGGACGCGCACACGGAGAACTGGGCGACCCAGGAACGTATCTTGCGGGCCCTCGGCCTCATCGAGTTCGATCTCGGCAAGGCCGAGCAAGCCGTCGCGACCTTCTCCCGCGGGCTGCACCTCTGCCGCGAGGCGCGGTTTGCAGAAGGCGTCCGGGAGCACGGTCGCGGCTTGGCGGCCTCACTGCTGGCGTTGGGAGAGAAGCCCCGCGCCCAGCAACTGCTGGACCGCCTCGCCTCCGAGGAAGGTCTGGTGCTCCTGCCGGCGGTGGCGCCTAGCTCGCTGTATGACCCCGGTGCACTGCGCCCGAGCCTCCCATCCCCCAAGCTGCCGGCCTACTTCCCGGAGATCGACCTCGAAGGAATGCCGGCCGCCGACCTCAATCGGTTCCTCGGCAAGGCTCCGCTTCAGACGGCTTTGACGCGCATCCCCTGGAGGGACTGAATGGGAGCCTTGCTCGTGCTCGGCGCCGGACAAGTCGGAACCTTCGCGGCGTGGGCCGCGGCGGAGCTGGGAGTCCGCGTCGTCGCGGCGGACCTCTGCCCGGCTGCCGCCTTCTACGCCCGCTTCGGACCGCGTGGAGGCGGCGATCTCCTCCAGCTCGACGCCCTCGATCCCGCTGCGCTACGCTCCGTGATCGAGACATATACGGTAGACCGGGTCGTCCTCGCCACAGGTCTGTCCGGGATGGCGGGTACCGCAGACCCGCACGCTCTCTGGAAGGTCACCGTGGACGGCGCGCGCGCCACCGGCCAAGCGGCGGTCGAGACAGGCGTTCGGCGCCTCGTCTTCCTCAGCAGTTTCGCCGTATACGGCCGGCCGGCCATGGAGCGCATCTCTGAAACGGCGCCCGTGCAGCCCCGGTCCGCATACGGCCGGGCCAAAGCAACGGCGGAGGAGGTGCTGCTGCGTCGCAGCGACGATGGGCTGAGCGTCTGCATCCTTCGCCCTTGTGGCCTCTACGGCCCGCATCGCCCCGGCACCGGCAGCCGTTCCGCCGAACTGATGGATCGGTTGCTCGCGCACTGCCTGAGCGGCGATCGCCTCTCGCTCCAGGGACCTCCCGGCGGGCTCGACGAGTACCTCTATGTCAAGGATCTCGGGCACGCCGTGGCGCTTGCGGCGCTCGCCGACTCCGGCCGCGAGGACGCGGTGCTCAACGTTGGTACCGGCCGTATGACCACCCTGCCGGACCTCCGTAGGGCCCTGCTCTGCGCCGTGCCGTCCGCCCGCGTGACACTCCAGGAGAGAGGGGACCAGGGCGGCACCCGCGTCCCGCTGCAGATCGACCGCATCCGCGCCGTCCTCGGGTTCCAGCCGCGCTACGACCTCGCTGCCGGCCTTTGCGACTACCTTCGGGACGTGGAGGGTTGCGCCGCATGAAAACACTCCTTGGTATCCGGTCCGTCGACCGCGCCGAGGACATCGGCGCGCAGACACTGCTCGGGCTCTGCACCAGCCTCAAGCCGGCTCCAGGGCGTGCAGGCCGGTCCGCGGCGCGGTCCCTCCTCATCCACGCGCTCGACCTCGTCGCCGACGTCTACCCCGAGGTCAGCCTCCTCGACCTGCGAGACCATCCGCCGCCGCTCTTCGACGGGCGTATGCCCGAAGAGAACGACGACCCTATCGTGCAGCTCCTCGCGTCGTGCATCGAACGGGCGGGAGCGCTCCTGATCTCGGTCCCGGCGTACTGGTCGGGTGTCTCGGGCGTCTTCAAGAACCTCGTCGATGTCCTCTGCGGTCCGGCCTATGACATGCAGGGCCCCACCGCGACGGTCTTCTCAAGCAAGCCGGTCGGCTTTCTCGTCATCGGGGCGGAGACGGCAAGCGCCCAGGCCGGGGCGGAGCAGACGCGGGCGATCCTCCTCGCCACCGGAGCCCGGCTGGTCGGCAACCCGGTCATCGTCGCCGATCCGCGACGACACCGCGACGACATGAGCGCGGTGAGCAACGGTCTTGCCGCGCTGGCGGGGGAGCTCGCACAGAACGCGTACCGAGCGGCCGTCCGGAGGGAGCCGTGAGCCTCCTCGCCGGACGGGCGACGGCGGAAGGCACGCGGCAGTTCGCTGCGCGGTTCCCTCGGACATCGGGCTTTTTCCGCACCGCTCAGCATCTGACCGTCTCCTCCATCGGCTTGGGCACCTTCCCTGGCAATGCCGACGACGAGACGGATGCCGGCTATGAGGCGGCTCTCGAAGAGGCGCTGGAGCACGGATGCAACGTCATCGATACCTCCGCGGCGTACCGCGACCAGCGCAGCGAACGGGCGGTGGGCAGGACACTCGGACGCCTCATCGCTGCCGGGAGGCTACGGCGCGATGCCGTGGTCGTCGCTTCCAAGGCCGGGTTCCTTCCCTTCGACAGTGCGTACGACGGAAGCGTGGAGCACTACATCGAGGAAACGTTCCTGCGCCCTGGCATCGTGAAGCCGGCCGACATCGCCGCCGGCAGACACTGTCTGTCGCCCGACTTCCTCCTGCACCAAATCAGAGCCAGCCGCGAGAACCTGGGTTGCGAAACTCTTGACATCTACTGTCTCCACAACCCGGAGACCCAGCTCCGGGAGATCGACCGCGCGGAGTTCCACGCCCGCATGCGTGCGGCCTTCGCCACGCTTGAGCGCGCGCTGGTCGAGGGCTGGATCGGCTGGTATGGCGTCTCGACGTGGAGCGGATTACGCAGCCTGCCGGACGCGCCCGACCACCTGCAGCTGCGCGATCTTGTGCGCTACGCCGAGGAGGCCGGCGGCCCGGACCACCACTTCCGGGTGCTCCTCGTGCCGTTCAACCTGGCGATGCCGGAGGCTTTCGCCCTTTCGAACCAGCGGCTCTCCGACTCGCCTCCTGGCGTTCCCCTGTTGCGTGCGGCGGCCGACCTCGGTCTGACCGTCTTTGCGGGCTCCTCCCTGCACCAGGCCCGACTCGCTCGGGGTCTTCCCCCCGAGCTCCACTCGCTCATCCTCGACGGCGACGGCACGGACGCACAACGGGCGCTCCAGTTCGCCCGTTCCGCCCCCGGTGTGACGACTGCGCTCGTCGGCATGAGCCGACCTGCAAACGTTCGGGAGAACCTGGCCCTGGCCAGCGTGCCGCCGCTGTCTGCGGATCGTTTCGACGCTCTGTTCGATCCATAATCCGAACCTGCGGAGGTATACCATGGCCGAAGCCATCCCTATCGATACGCGTCCGCTGCGGGAAGACCTCTCCATCCTCCTGGCCCAGGGCGAGGCCCAGGCACGGCTCGCCCGGTACTCGCAGGCACTCGCGACGTTCCAGCACGTCCTCGCTGGCGCGGACGGGATTCTGCAGGACCGGCCGAGGGATCCCGACGCTCAATGGCTCAGGGCGCGGGCCCTGCTCTCCCAGGGTCGACTGCACAGCGCCCTGACCCGGAGCGAAGAGGCCCGCGACAGTTTCCAGCGGTCCATCGCCGCTCATGAGGAAATTCTGCTGCACCTTGCCGCAGACGCCACGGCGCGCCATCATCGGGCTTTCGTCCTCCTAAGCCTGGGCCGGCTCCATGCCGGCCTGCAGCAGTATGGAGAAGCGGCCGAGCGCTATCGGCAGGCTGCTGAGCTCACCCAACAGCTGCTAGACGAATGGCCCGGCGACGTCGAAGCCTGCCTCCACGGGGGGAGTACGCTTGCCAGTTTTGGCCGCCTGCAGGCGAAGCTCGGCCAGAATGAGCAGGCGGCGGCGAGCTTCCGCCGGGCGATCGCCTTGCTTGAGGCGGCTCTGCAACAGAGCCCCGACGATCCCAAGATTTTTGCCGGCAAGGGGAGCAGCCTGCTCAGCCTCGGCCGGCTCGAGGCTGCACGGGGACGTCAGGTGGAGGCTGTGGAAGCTCTGACGGCTGCCACCGCAACCTACCAAGAGCTCTTTCTTCGGGTACCTGAGGACCTCCTGGCGCTCTCCAACCTCGGCAACGCCCTAATCCGCACCGCCGAGCTGCGGTGCGAGATCTCACAGCCCGCCGAAGCCGAGGAGAGCTACCGGCGAGCCATCGCCGTGCTCAAGCTCGCTCTCGAGAAGGCACCCGACTCCGCGGACCTCCACGCCAATCTGGGTTGTGCACTGCTGGGTCTAGGCCGGCTGCGGAACGCCTCGGGATGGGCGGAAGAGGCGGTGGCGGCTTTCGAAAGCGCCCTGCAGGAGATCTCTCGGGCCCTCGAAATCGCTCCCGGAAACCCCCAGGTCCGCAGCCTGCAAGAGCAGCTGCGCTCGGTCCTCGAATGGTGAGCCGTTCGACCGCGCCCGGCGCATGAACAAAACAGACTTCGTCCGCAGCGAAGAGGCCTATCTCTCGCCTGCTGTGCAGCAACTGCTCTTCTCCCTTCCAGGACGCTGCAAGTTCCTGATCGATCATGCGGGGCCGCCGCCGCGGCGCGTCCTCGACGTGGGCTGCGCCAGCGGCTACATCGCCCTCCTGCTTCAGAAGCTGGGTCATCAGGTGACAGGCATCGAGCTCAACGCCAGGCTGGCGGGCGAGGCTCGTGCTCGTGGAATCGCAGTCCTCGAGCACGACTTGGAGGAGCCGCTGCCCCTGCTGGAGGAGTCGATGGACGTCGTCCACGCCTGTGAGATCCTCGAGCACCTGTTCGACACGGAGGGATTTCTCAGCGAGTTGCACCGGGTCCTGGTGCCAGGGGGGACCCTCATCCTCAGCACGCCGAACCTCAACAGTCTCGGGAACCGGTTGCGCGTCCTGCTCGGTCGGCCTTTGCCGATGTGGGGCGCCTTCCCGAAAGACCAGCACGGCGGCCATATCCGGGTGTTCAACCGCGCCAAGGTCGATCAGCTCCTCCAGCGGACCGGCTTCCTGCCTGAAGTGGTCGTCGGGATGAACCAGTCCAGTTGGCACGTCCTGCTGGACTCTTTTCCCTCCTTGAGCGAGATGCTGCTCGTCAAGGCCCGGAGGCTCTGAGCCATGGCCGCCGCACCGCATGGAACTCCGCCCGGAGAGGGTCTCACCTACGAGGAGATCGTGGACAATCTCATCGATCTCTTCCGGCGAACGTGGGGCCTACCGGCTAGCGGCCCGGTCCCCTGGGGTGCTTTCCTGCGGCTCTCTGACCGGATCCATGCCCGATACGAGATCCCCTCGACGACGGTCACGCCCATGATGCGGCGTCTGCTGTTCGGGTTGGGGTTCGCCGCCGGGCCGCGCTACCCCGTCGGCGTAGGCACCTATGTGGGCTATGCATGGTCTTGGCTGCTGCGCGATCGCGCAGACCCGGAAACGGGTCCTTTTCTCGATCGCGCAATCGGCATCGACGTGGACTCCCGAGCCAATCAGCTGGCGGCGCGCAACTGTGCGGCGCTCGGGCACGGCAAACGCATCGTTTTCCTGGATGCCGACGGTGTGACGGCACTCGAGGGGCTGAACCGCCCCGTCGACCTTCTCTACCTCGACCTCGACGACGAACGGACGGGCAAGTCCGGCTATCAGGACGTGCTCATGACCGCGATCCCTCATCTGCAGCCGGGTGCGTTGGTCCTCGCTCACGACCCCTGCGTGCCACGCTTCGCGCAGGACTTCGCCTCTTATCATCGGTTCGTGCGCAACTCCGGCCTCTTCGCCGGGGTCTGGGTGCTTCCCGTGGATCCCTGTGGTCTTTCCATTGCTCTGGTGCGATGAGCATGGAAGAGATCGCCGATCTGGGGCTTGGGCATTTGCGGATCGGAGCCCCGACAGGAATCGCAGCCGGCGAGTACGGACCCCCTCAGGGCTTTTCAAACCTGCGGGAAGCGGTCGCGGCGTGGGAAGGTGTGCCGATCGACGAGGTCTGCATCACGACCGGCGCCTCCCTCGGCATCGTCGCGGCGCTGGCAGGGCTGCAACGCCCCTGCTCTATCCTATGTCCGCGGCCGTTCTATCCCGCCTATCCCCAACTGGCCGAGCTATTGGGTCACGAGATCCTCTTTTATGACCTCGACCGGGAGCGCAGCTGGCAGCCGGACCCGGCAGATCTCCCCGGCCTCCTGCGCGCCGATACACGGGCCTTGCTATGGAATTTCCCGAGCAACCCCACCGGAGCGGTCCCCGATCCAGAAACCCTCGCCGTGGTAAGAGAGGTCGTCCAGGGCGCCGGATTGCTGGTACTGAGCGACGAGGTCTATGCCGACTTCCTCTATGGCGGCACGGTATTCCCCGACATGCGGAGCGCCCTCGGCCCCGCTTGGACGGTCCGCGTACGGAGCTTCTCGAAAGTCCTGGGGATGGCGGGAGAGCGGTTGGGCTATGTGATCGCCCATCCCGACCGGCTGAGCCGAATCTGCAGGAGCCACTGGCTCCTGGCGATGTCGCCACCGGCCGCAGCCCAGGCCATGGCGCTCGCTGGAATAAGGACAGATCCGCTGCGGCGAATCCGGGAGCTGCGGGACAAACTGTCCGGCTTGCGCGATCTCGTCGGCGGTATCCTGGCGCAGTGCGACCGTATCCGGTTCACCGCTCCGCCCGCTGGCATCTTCTATTGGATCGAGGTGCTGGACTGCCCGATCGATTCACGGACGCTCGCGCGGGCCTGTGCGACCGAGGCCGGGGTCGTCGTCCAGCCCGGAGTCGCCTTCGGGATCGAGCACCCCGTGTACCTACGGGCCTCCTTCGCCGTCGAACGCGAGGAGGTAGCCCGCGGGTTCGAAGCGCTCACCGATTTCCTGAGCCGTCTGCCATGGTGACAGGGTCCGATCCGCAGGTGTCCGATGGGCCTGTCCTCTGAAGACCGAGCATGAGCCCATTGCTCCGCATCCTGCTGCTCAGCGGCAGCACCCGGGAGCCTTCCTACACCAGCGTTCTCACGCGCGCCGTCCAGAGGGCCCTCCACCGACAAGGGGTGGAGACGACCTTCTGGAATCTGCGAGAGAGCACGCTGCCGATCGCGGATCCGGCGTTCCACAATGATCCGAGGAACCATCCAGACGAAGTCGTCCGCAGTCTCGTGACCGTCGCGGAGGCGAGCGATGGGTTCGTGCTCGCCTCCCCGATTTATCACAACTCCTACTCCGGCGTGCTCAAGAACGCCCTGGATCACCTTACGATCGCACAGTTCCGATACAAGCCCGTAGGGTTGGCAAGTCATGGAGGAAACCGCAGCAGCCAGGCGGTGGACCACCTGCGGATCGTAGTCCGCGGGCTGCTGGGTGTGGCCATTCCTGCCCAGGTGTGTACAGCGGCTGCCGACTACCATACCTCGGAGAACGAGCCCGTGCTCGGGTCTGAAGAGATTCTCCAGAGAGTCGAGCGCTTCGCCCTTGAGCTGCTCGTCTTCGCCCAAACCTTCCGTGCCCTGCGAGACGGAGGCTGAGCGGCTGCAGTCTCCCGCCGTCAAGAACAGGATACAAACCCTCTTAACTCTTGGAGGGTCATCATGGGCTGGAGAATCGGGTCAGGTAGCGGAAGTAACGCGGCAAGAAGGAGATCGAGTTCTCATCTCGTCCCATGATCGGCTTCCCCCCGGGCTTCACGCTTCGTCCAGGCGAGAGGGTCGTGCTGGTCAACGACGAAATCGGTCTGGCGGTAAGGCCTCTCGTCCGTGCGGTGACGCTGAGCGCCGGGCCAGAGGAAGCCGCCGGCGAGTTGCGGGCGGGCAACCAGCGCTTCGCGTCGCAGGAAAGTACGATTCGAGAGGACGAGGGAGGAGGGGGGCCGTATGTCGTCTGGGTCGTGGATTCTGGCTCGGCCACCGGTCCGGAACAGGTGATTGCCGTTCGGCGCGACCGGTAGTCGCGGCAGAGCGCCGTGCCTCTCATCGCGACAGCAGTAGCATTGGCCATGGCTGCGGTGCTGCTTTGGGCCGCCCTGGAGAAGGCCCGCAATCCAGCCCCCATGGCTACGACGATCCACAGCCTCGGATTGCCGCGCCGGATCGCCTGGCCTGCGGCACTCTTGGTGGCGGCCGCAGAGATCGCTCTGGCGATCGCCGGACTGTTTAGGCCCGACCCAGCTCTGATCCATCTCGGCATCATCTTGATGGCCGGACTGTTTGCGCTCGCCGGGTTGATTGCACTTCGCCGCAACGAGCTCATTCGCTGTAGTTGCTTCGGCATAGGCGGTAAGGGTTTCCTGGGAGTGACTCAGTTGATTGCGTTCTTTCCGTGGCTCGCTGGCGCGGCAATCCTGCGACTCGGGTTCCAGGAGCCTCCGCCTCTTCCGTAGGGCGCAGCCTACATCGCGGCCACCTCGTTGGCCATTGCGGCCGCCCAGGCAATCCGCGTCTGGAAGGCCCAGCTCGAAGCGCGCGGTGATCGCCGATCCGCGCAGGAGATGTACGTGTGGTTACAGTCGCATTGATCGCCGTTGCGGTGCTGGCGCTGCTCGTCGCCGTCTTGTTCGGTGCGTTGCTGGAGATGAATCGAGATGTACGCCAACTGCGCGATGCGGTCGGAATCCTGGATCGGCCCCTGACCGTCGACATCGGTCCTGTGACCGGTACGAGGCCCAGTGCTCATGGCCTGCCTTGGGCGCTCGACTCTGCGACTTCGGCTATCGTGCTCTTTCTCTCTGAGCGCTGTGGGACGTGCCGTTCGTTGGCAGCCGGGTTGGGAAGGCCGCTGCCGACAGGGCTTTGGGTCGTCCTCGAGGCCAGAAATACCGGTTCCGCCGCGGCCTTTCTCGACGCGTATGGCCTTACGGGCATCGCGCCAGATGGACGCATCGTCGTGGACGTGGCGGGCGAGATCGCCGGCCGTATCGGTCTCGATACGACACCCGTCGGCTTTTGCGTGGAAAATGGCGTGCCCACCGGCGCGACGACCGTTCCGTCATCCCGATACTTCACCTCAATCCTGCCGGAGCCTATCCGGCTCAGACACGTAGGGTAAATTGCTCAAGGAGGGTAGATCATCATCACGAGCCACCTGGAAGTCCCAACCTATGGCTGAAAGTCGGTCAGGACAGAAGTCGTGAGATCAGCTTGCTGGCTTCTTTCTCGAAGTTGGCCGACGACCCGTACGGGGAATCGTCTGCCCCCCGCTACGGTGAGCAGTCACGGCCCTATGAGGAGGAGCCGGTACCCGGCGACGACAAGCGTTGCCATCTGGCTTTACCTAACGGGCCGGAGTGTACTTATTATGGCGACAAGTCCAACTACGCGTGCCCAGAGGGATGGTACAGGCAGTGGTGGTTCTGCTGCGAGGGCACGCGCCAGATCGGATGCGGAGAATGTACGAGAAGCACTTCCACCTGCTGGAGCGGCCCGTTCTTTTGCTCGATCTGGTGGTGGACAGATCAGCCATGCTGAGCGGCGCGGGGGTGTCGCACCGGCTCTAGTGGTCTGTCACAGCTAAAATGACGGATAAAGTTTCCGGAGCTTGATCCGCGCATCCTGGGTCGTGAATCGCCAGTTCGCGCCCACAGCTTTCGCGTTGCGCTCGTCTTCCTCCCATGCGGCGATCTCCTGCTCCAGAAATTCTACCGTCGCCATCCGACGATCTAAACACTGCTGCTGTAAAAACACTGAGCTCACCCTCTGCCATATTCAGCCAGCTCCTATACTTGGGGGTGTAGTGGATCTCCAAGCGCTGCAGCAGGCGGAAGGCTTCCTCGGCAGGAAAAGCCTCATATAGAGAAGCACCGGAGTGGGTATTGAGATTGTCCATCACTAAAACCACCCGCTCGGCCTAGGCATAGCGTCCGTCGAGCAAATCACGGACGAACTCAGCCCAGTCCTGTCGCCGCCGCTGCTGCGTCACTTCGACATGGCGCCAACCCGAAAGGGGCTCAAAGGCCAGGAAAAGGTTGGCCACGCCGTTGCGGCTATACTCGTAGTCGTAGCGCTCGACTTGGCCGGGCTGCGGCGGCAGTGCAATGCGGGTCTCTGCCAACAATTGCTTGCTGGTCTCGTCCATACAAACGACGGGGCGCTGAGGATCCAAGGGCCGTGTGTAGACCTCCAGAATGTCTTCCATGCGACAGACAAATTCGGCATTGCCGGCCGGAGGAATGCACCAGCACTGTTTCAGGTGAGGCTTGATCTCGTTTTTTAGCACCCGGCGCACGGTCTCATAGGAGATCGACTCTACATACTCAAGGGCCACCATTCGGTCGGTGAGCAGCCGCAGAGTCCAGGCCCCATTCCCTTGGGCAGGAGTGCTACAGGCCAGAGCCAACAGACGAGCCTCCTGCTCACCGTCGAGCAAACGGCGGGACGGGCGACGGCAGACCCGGCGGTTCAGAGCCGCCTCCAAACCTTCCTCCACAAAGCGCTTTCGAACCCGCTCCTCACAAGAGGAGCTGATCTCCAGAGCTTCGCAGATCTGTCGGTCGGGCCAAGCGGGTCCCTCCAGGTTGGTGTCAGCTTTGAGGAGGATCCGGGCGTGGGTCTGCTTTTTGGAACTCGTGCGGCCTGAATTGACCAGCCTCTCCAAGTGCGCGCGCTCCTCGGGCGTAAGGCTCACCACGCAACTCTTGCGCATGACAGGGCCTCCCTTGAAAGACCGCTTATTATCTCTCAAGAAAGGACATGATACCGGAATCCAGCAATTTGGCTGTGACAGACTACTAGGTCTGGCCCTGGCGGCGACAGCGGGCTTTTCACAATTGTTCAGCCCATGAGGCGTCTCTTTCCAGGGAACCTTGGGGCCCTTCGTGAAAGGGTCATCGCGCGCCGCCTTGCGAATCCGGGTCATGACCCTGTTCGCGGCTGGAAGAGAACCACGTGGTAGGCGTCGTCGACCCGTGCACTGGCAGAAGGGGGCGGCCCACGGCGGCACCCCGTACCTACCGCCTCTCCGTCGGTTTGAGGTTCTAGCGAGCTGAGTCGTCCTGCCGCGCCGCGCGCTGACGCCAGCGCGCGGCGCCCTGGCGGTCCTCGAACACCTCGAGAGTTTTCGCCGCCAGGAGGAACGCCCCGCGGTGCGGGTTGCTCCGCGCCATCTGCTCGAGCAGCTCGTTCGCCTCCGCGCTCCTGCCCTGGATCATGAGGATCACCGCCAGGTTGGCGTAGGCCTGCAGGTGCTGCGGAAACGCCGCGATCTCGCGCCGGTAGGCGGCGGCCGCTTCCTCCGGGCGATCGAGGCGCGCCAGCAGGTCGCCGCGGAGATAGTCCGCTCCCTGCAGGCGCCCGACACCGAGCTGCGCCGCGCGCCGCTCCGCCTCCTGGACCGTGCGCAGCGCCGCCTCGAGCTTTCCGGAGTTGCGCTCGACATCGGCGAGCAACAACAACGTCGCCGGCTGGCCGTCGCCGTGCCGGAGGGCGGATCGCGCGTGCTCCTCCGCGGCAGCGAAGCGCCCCTCTTCGAGCGCGACCCGGGCGAGGAGCTCGTTCGCTTCGCGGGGATGGCTCCTGAGGGCGAGGCGGGCATGGTCCGCGGCGGCGGCGGTCTCGCCGTTCTGGAGGTGGGCGAAGCCGAGGCCAAGCGCCAGGTCGGGCGAGAAACGCTCGGCGTGAGCGATCGCCGACCGATAGGCCTCGATCGCTTCGTCGTAGCGGCCGGATTCCACCAGGACCTCTCCCAGCTTCGACCACACGTCCATGAGCTTCGGGTTCTCTTGCAGCAGGCTCCTCAAGGCCGCGATCGCCTCATCCAACCGGCGCTCGTCCGCGAAGCGGAACGCCGCCTTGATGCGAGCGAGGTTCTTGACCTCGTCGCGCGGGTTTGGCAGCGGCCCTGGACCGCGCTCGCGCGGCGTCCCCACGTATCCCAGAGCGGCCAGCTTCCTGGCCTCCTCCGGGTCGATCGCGCCGAGTGCCGCGGCCGTCGCGGGATAGGCCTGCATCTCCTTCCGCAGCCGTGACGCCTCCCGGCGCTCGATCGCGATCAGGTTCGTGGCTTCCCTGGGATCGCGCTCCAGGTCGTAGAGCTCGGGACGGGGCGCTTCGATGTATTGATAGCGGCCGTCGATCAGCGACCGCAGCTCGCTCCAGCCGAGGTGAATGCGCGGGTAGAGCGTCTCGGAGTAGATGGGCCGAGCCTCGCCTCCGCCTCCAACATCGAACCACGAAGCCGGGTGCGAAGGCAGGTCGATGCCCACCAGGCGCAGCACCGTGCCGAAGAGGTGCGCCAGAGGCGTGGGCCGGCTGATCGAACCGGGCTGGTGCGAGCCCGGCAGCTTGACCAGGAGCGGAACCCACAGCGCCTCGCGATACAGCAGGATCCCATGCTGGTCTTCGCCGTGGTCCCCCAAGCCCTCGCCGTGATCCGAGGTGAAGATGATGATCGCGGGATCGTAGAGCCCGGCAGCCTTGAGCGACCGGACCAGCTCGCCGACGATGGCGTCCGCAGCGGCGATCTCGCCGTCGTAGGCAGACGGGTAGCGGCTCTTGAACGGCTCGGGTGGCTCGTAGGGGGCGTGCGGCTCGTAGAGATGGAGGAAGAAAAAGAAAGGCTGCTCGCGGTGTTCCAGAATCCATGCCAGCGCGTGCTTCAGCGTCTCCCTGCCCGAGCGCTGGTGCTCGCTCGTCGCACCCGCCGTCGCGACGGCGATCGAGTCTTCGTAGAACTCGAAGCCGTCATCGATCCCGGTGTCGGAGCGCAGAACGAACGACGACACCGCGGCGCCCGTTGCATAGCCTCGCTCGCGCAGCTCCTCGGCGAGAGTTCTGAACCTCGCTCCTTCGAACCGGTAGCCGATGTTGTTCCGCACGCCGTTCTCGGTGGGCAGCGACCCGGTGAACATCGAGACGTGCGAAGGGAGCGTCATCGGGCAGTGGCTGTAGACGCGCTCGAAGAGGACTGAGTCGCGCCGCAGTCCGTCGATGTTGGGTGTTTCGACCTGGCGGTAACCGTAGGCCGGGAGGTGGTCCGCACGCAGGGTATCGACCGAGATGAGGATCACCGGCGCGCCCGGGAAGCGTCCGGGGGAGGCGTCGCGCCCGCAGGCGGTCGCCAGGAGCGCGGCCGCGATCACCGTGCCACGGAGGCTAATCACTGGCGCCGAGGATCACATCGGCGATGCGATCCACCGTCGGTCCGAGGAAGTTGTCGTTCCGGTTCGTGAGCATGATGATCGTGAGCCGCTTGTCCGGGTAGCGGGCCAGGTACGTGCTGAACCCGATGGTCTCGCCGTAGTGCCAGACCTTGCGCGTCCCCCGGTGCGAAGCCACGTACCAGCCATAGCCGTAGCCGCTGCCGGGCTGGTCCGAGGTGGGCGTGCCGGCCTGGAAGGCCATCGCCAGGGTCTCGGCTGGCAGCAGGCGCGTGCCGTACAGGGCCTGGTCCCAGCGCCACAGGTCCTCGACCGACGAGTAGATGCCGCCGTCCCCCAGAACCGAGCTGGTGAGGCTCTGGTCGGTGCGCTCGAAACGGCCGTCCCTCTCGCCGCCCTTCTCGCTATACCCGTAGGCCCGGCGCGCCACTTTGGAGACACCCTCCTCGTAGGCCACGGTGCCGGCCATTCCCAGCGGGTCGAAGATGTTCTCCTCGAGGAACCGCGCGAACGACCGGCCGGAGACCTTCTCGACGATCAGGGCCAGCAGGGCGTAACCCGTGTTGCTGTAGCGGAACTGGCTGCCCGGCGCGAAGTAGAGCCTGTCCTGCCTGCCGACCAGGTCGAGCACGTCCTTGTCCTTGAGCGGCACCGTGGTGCCGGGCGGGATGAGGTCCTCGTAATCGAGGAGCCCCGAGGTGTGCCCGAGCAGGTGGCGCACCTTGACCCCGTGCGCGGCCCTGGCGAAGCCGGGAAAGAAGCGGGTCAGTGGATCGTCGAGCGACAGCTTTCCTCGCTCGGCCAGGAGGAGCACGGCCGTGGCGGTGAACTGCTTGGTGACCGAGGCCAGCCGGAAGTTGGTGGCCGTGGTGATGGGCGTCCTCTCTTCGAGGTTGGCGAGGCCGAATGCCTTGCGGTAGAGGATCTTCCCGTCCTGCGCCACGAGCACGCTGGCCCCCGGCGCATCGGCGCGGCCGTAGTCCTTCAGGATCGCGTCAAGCTGGGCGGGAACCGTGGAAGCAGCAGCGACCGTCGCGAAGAGGAGGATCATGAGCGAACACGGCATGCCGTCAGGCATTATCGCGGACTGTCGGCCCGCAGTGCAACAAACGTCCGGTCCTATCCCTCTAGGGGTGCTCGTGATCGCCCTCGACCCTCCCGATCACCTTCAGAGCTGCCTGGATTTGGCTGTCGGTGTCGCGAAGAAAGACCCTCTTCTCACCCGCTGTCGCGATTCTCGCAATCCGAAGCTCCAGCCGAAGCGCGTCCATGACTTCCACCGATGAGGCGCGGTCCAGGACGACGGCCGCGATCACTGAACCGTCGCCGGCGGGCAGAGGAGTCGTGTCGGCTGTGCCGTCGGTCGTGTCCAGCATCTTGACGACGGCTGCAGCCAGATCGAGGTTCTCTTGAGTGTCGCGAACCGTGATGGTGTGGTCGTCAGCCGCCTCAAACTTCTTGACCCCCACGATCGTGCGCAGAACCGTCGCAGCCTCACGGCTGGTCGCGTGGCTCAAGGTGACGGTAAGAACCTGAGTCTCGTCTGCGGGATAGGCGATGCTCGTGATGCAGGCGGTGCTGGCGATTACGACGGCGATAGCTAGCTTTTGGCGCATGGAACCCTCCACAGTCGGGTAGCACTACCAGAGTTTACGTTCGACGTACCCAGGCCGTCTAACCTCTACCTCTACATAAGAGCCCTGCAACGGGACGACGGCTGCGGAACGTTATCAGTGACGGATAAGAAGGCTTATCCCGGGAGGGTGGGGTGCTCTGCATCAGAGCCTGTCGGAGAAGAGGACCGCCCGGTGCCCTCTTAAGTGGGTGGCACGTATCGCGAGCCGTTGCAGGCGTGCAACGCCTCTGAGGACGCGTACGACGAGACGTGGATGCGTGCAACGGCGCTGTCCGCTGCTGCGGTGCCGGCCGTTCCGCGCGCATCGTCTCCTGCCAGGCGGACGCTTCGCCTCGCTACAGCGTCGTCGAGTCCAGCAACTGGTTGACCTTGTCTCCGAGGTCGTCCACCGGCATCCACGGCAGGTTGCGCGTGTTGAAGATATAGGCGAAGTCCACGCCGTCCCCTCGCGACTGGGCGCGGCTGGCGACACCCGCCATGCCGCCGGTGCGCGCGGCGCCGGGCATGCGGCCGCCCAGGCCCCAGGCCGCGTGCCCGTTGATGAACCGGGCCAGCGCCGTCGCCGTCGAGCACAGGCCGCCGCCGCCGTCCATGCTCTCGATGGCCCAGCCCTCGCCGCCGTAGCAGAAGGGCACCAGCTTGTCCTTCTGCGGCTCCAGCGCCGTCAGGCCCACGCTCTGATCGTCGTAGAAGACCTCGTTGGCGCGCTTCTGATCGCGCCGGCTGCGGGCGAGGAAGACGTCGGTGATGCCGTCCGGCGCCAGGACCTCGTCGCGCACGTAGTCGCTGAACTTTTTCCCGGTCTTCTTCTCGACGAGCAGCGCCATCAGCACATAGCCGAGGTTCGAGTACTTCGAGTTGGTGCCCGGCGTGAACTGCAGAGGCTCGCCGAACATGTAGCGCGCCAGGTCCGTCTTCGACGGCGGCCCGGAGAGCCCGAGGTCCAGCGCGATCTTGCGCATGGAGAAGACGGCGTCGAACTTGGCGGCCCCGCTGTCCCAGCCGCCCGCGTGGTCCACCAGGTGCTGCACGGTGATCTTGTTGATGTTGGCGCTCGGCGTCTGGCTCGCCAGCGCCTTCTGGGTGATGCCGAGCGTGGGAAAGACCTTGTCGCCGGCCTTCAAGACCTTCTGGTCGTACAGGCGCTGGATGGCGGCGCAGGTGAACGCCTTGCTGCAACTGGCGAGCCGCATGGGGCTGGCCACCTCGGTGATGGGGTAGCCCTGCTCGGCCCAGGTGTAGGCGCGCTGCAGCTTGACGGCGCCGTTCTTCAGGATCGTGAACTCGCCGGCCCGCACGCCGTTGGCCTGCATGAACTCCTTGACCGCCTTGTCGAAAGCGCTCAGCCCGGAAGCGGCCGTCCCGCGCACGGTCCACACTCGCGGCAGCGGCGTGTGCCGCTTGGCGAAGATCGCGGCGTAGCGGGTCTTCGAGCCCTCCCCTCCGCCCTGCACGCAGATCGGGTAGAAGCCCTTCGCCGTCAAGGTGTCGAACTCCTGCTGGTACTTGGCGCTGGTCATGCCGTGGCGCGCGACCCACTCCCCGATGGCGTCGTCGCGGAAGGCGGCGAAGTAGAGCTGGGCGTCGGAGAGCGTGACGAAGCCCGGCCGCTGCGGGATCTGGGTGAGGGCGTCGAACCAGGTCTGGTAGCCGTCGGCGGTCTCGGCGGTCCGCCAGTTCCATTTCACCGTCGGCTCCGGGTGCCAGACGCCCGCGTACCGCTTGTTCGTGGGCGTGCCGTAGATGGCGCCGGAGCGCAGCACCTGGCCGCCCTCCCTGGCTTTCCTGCACCAGAACTGGATCGTGGTGGGGTTGTCGTCCTGCCCGGAAATGAGGCCATGCTTGGCGAACCATCCGGCCTTCACGCCCTTCTCGAAGACGGCCGCGACCACCGCGTCATTGCCGGTGCCGGTCACGCTCAGCAGCACGGGCGCGAAACCCTTGCCGACCTGGGTATCGAACCACGCCTGGTACTGTCCGATCGGCAGGCCGTGCACGGCCACATAGCCCGGGCCCGCCTCCTTGACCCAGACGGCGGCATAGCGGGCATCGTCTGGATCGCCATAGACGCTGAGCGTGATCATCCGGAAGCCCTTCTTCGACAGATCGTCGAACTGCTGCTGATGCTCGTTGCCGGTCCTACCGTGATACGCGACGAATTCAGGCATAAATCCTCCTCGGATCGGGAACCCGCGTTCCCGCTGCGATAAGCGGTTGCTGTACAGGTAATGAGGCGTGGGCGGGTGGGAAAGGTTACAGGGTGGACCCGTCGACGCCTCCGAGGCTCCGCAGCTCGAGCCGCATCGGGCGACTCTGCACAAGACGCTCGCCGTATCGCCGAGGTCTTCAACAACACGCCGAAAGGTTCCGGCATCCCGTTGCAAGCTTCCAACGGGCCGATGAAACCCTTCCCTGGCCCATTGAAAGGCTCCAATGCGCCGTTGAAAACCTTAAATGTACCGTTGGAGCTCCTGGATCTCTGGCCCAAACGGCCGACAGCACGCGCCAGGATCGCGCCTTCACCCTCACCGTGACAGGGAGGAGAAGTACCAGACCTCAATCAGCGCTCAGCGAAGCAGTTTCTCCACGTCCGGCTCGCGGAAACGTGCCGCCACAGTGGCTCGGCGCAACCACGCATTCACCGCGAACGTTGACCATGCGATGGCCGCGCAAACCCAGTACAGCAGCGACACTCCCCCGATCTCTAAATCGTAGAGTCTGGCACCGAGTATGTAGAGCGTCACTACGCGAATTGGCGTGACGGTGACGATGCCGAGAAAGCGAGCGCGTTGGTTGGAGCCTTCGGACTGCAACTCGTTCATAGATGCGGCGCTGAGGTCGCGGCTGATGATTAGCGAGCACGCCAACGCCGAGCCTCCGATCAGTAGCCCGTACGCGCCCGACATTGTCGTGAGCATCCGATCGGCGAAGGCATCGAACCAGTCACCGCCGCGTGTCGCGCACTTCCAGCGACGTGCGAGTGCGCCATCTGCAATGTCTGTGATAATCGCAGCAAGATATACGAGCAGTGTCACGCGCGCCGTGGCCGTAATGCCAACGAGCGGGAAAGCTATGGACAGGATCAGCCTAATGGTCGTAATGAGTTGGACCATCCAGAACCTCCAGTTCCAGACGATGGACTCTACATCCTCAGTCACTGAAGCCATAGGTGAATTGTAGACCGAAACGAGGACGTACCCAAGTAGAAGGGTGTCTTCAGTGGCCAAGTTGTATCCGTAACTCCTTTGGAATCAGTGCCCACTTTGGCCAAACTACCCTAACTATAGGCTGAGGAGAGGACTGGAAGTGCCCGAAACGGTGCAATCTTCCCGCTGGATCGATGAGATGGCGGCCTACTGTTCGATAGCACCAGTACGAGCCCGATGAGCAGACTACTCGGAGTTGCAGTGCCTGGACTGTCAACAAGAGAACTGCAAATTATCATGAGTCGAGACCGGATCGTGCTTGGCGTGCACTTAGGCCATGACCGAGGTGCAGCTCTCGTCAGGAATGGAGTTCTATGGTATGCCATAGCCCAAGAGCGAGTCGACCGCCTCAAGCACTCACCCTCTCCGGAAATCCCTCGTCAGGCCATCGAGGCATTAGTAGGGGTGACCGGCATTCGCTTGAACGACATAGATGCCGTCGGCATCAGCTATACCAACGTTTCCATTGATAGCATCATTGATCAGATTGCCACCGAATTTCGCGATCTATATGACGTAGAGGGAATGCCTATTTTTGGTGTCAGTCATCACATTTGCCATGCACTCGCAGCATTCCACACGTCTGGGTTCCAGGATGCTGACGTTTTCATTGCTGATGGTGCAGGGGATATTGTTGGTAGCCTACTAGAAGCAGAGTCTCTTTATCGGGTTGATAACATGCGAACCCGACTCGTAGCTAGGCGCTTTCAAGACTTTGGATTAACATATATGTGGCGCCGCAATTCATTTAACTATGCGTACATGCATGAAGTAGACAAGGACAAGCAGATCAGCTTAGGGAGAAAATACGAGCAGATTACTTATCTCATCGGCTTCCGACATGGTGATGCGGGAAAAACCATGGGATTGGCCTCCTACGGAAGGACACTTGTAGAGCCCTTTGGGCACTTCGACAACCTGTGGTTCAGCCTTAGATTCCGAGATCTTCTGCAAGAGCTCGAAGAGGTTAGGATTTCTTACGGGCTCCCTCATCATAAGTTCGTCAGCAGCATGCGAGCTGATATTGCGCAGACGGGGCAAATATTCGTTGAGTCCGCAGTGACAAACCTTCTTACCAACCTGCGTCCTCAGCTTCAAGGAGAGAACCTTTGTCTTGGTGGAGGCCTATTTCTAAACTGCCACCTAAACAGCCGTATCCTCAGAGAATGTGGCTGGCGACGGGTGCACATCTTCCCAGCCGCTGGGGACGATGGTCAAGCAGTCGGGGCTGCCTTTTACGCCTACAATCAGTTCCATGGCGAAGCCGCAAGTTCTCCCGCGCCGCTGCCATTCCTAGGCCTGCAGTACGGAAGTCCTGTTATCAAGGAAGCCTTAGAGCACTTCGGCGTACCCTACGAACAACTGGATGATGGCGAACTAGCACGACGTGTAGCGGAGTTACTTGCGCAGGATAAAATCGTTGCCATACTACGTGGACGATCGGAACTCGGACCTAGAGCGCTTTGCCATCGGAGTATTCTCGCCGATCCCAGACACATAGAGACTCGAAATCGTTTGAATGAAATTGTAAAATTTCGCGAGCCGTTTCGGCCTTTTGGCCCCGTTGTTACTAACGAAGACCAGCTCAAGTATTTTGATCTACCTCAGGAATCCCCCTATATGCTACTCACAGCTCCCGTGCGGCAAGAATTCCGCTCAGAGCTAAGGGCCATCACACATATTGACGGTTCGGCGAGAGTACAGTCTATAAGCCAGGATAAAGATGCATTCATTCATCGACTGCTACAGCAGTTTGAGGGCCTGACACGCTTTCCGATTCTCCTTAATACCTCCTTTAACCTAGCCGACGAACCTATAGTAGAAAGCCCTTATGACGCACTTTCCACATTCATTCGGTCTCCGATCGATGTTCTTGTATTAGAAAATTACCTCGTTTCGAAGCCGACTCAAAGGACAGGAAGTAAATAACCGGACAGCGGATCGATAAATACTGCGTATTTGTTCTTTGGCTTGAATATAACACCGGATTTAAGTAGTTGTCTCAGGGTGTCTGCTTCTTTGATTGGAGACGCCAGGTCATGAGAGCTGTACGATTCAATATATCTAATTACAGAGTATGCTTCGGTTTCACCAAATTCTGAAAATCGGTGACGTATATAATTGGATATAACAAAGATGTTCGGATAGCAAACATCCAGATTACCAAGAAAAAGCAAAGACTGACGACGCAATGATCCCATTGCGCTATTGAACGCAGCTGCTACGTCATCTCCGCGCCCTCCTTCTGCCATGGCAATGATGGCTCTCAGATTAAACAGAAGCCACAGGAATAGACCGTTTCCATATTTGAAACTTGCATTTAGACCTGCGTCAACGTACTGTTTCGCCAACGCGCGGGTCCTTCGATCCTCTGGCTCCGAATAATATGTCAGGGTTGCAAGTAATAGCTGCGATCTCATCAATGAGTCAGGTAGGTTCTTGGTCGCGGCTTTCTCAACGATCTTTCTAATCCGTTGTTTAAGGCTACTGACGGCCGAAGTATTATCACGCAGCAACAATGCCTGGATAAGGCGCAAAGATAAGCCAGTATATACGCCCAAGCGGTATGCTCCATATTTCCTTGAAAGGCAATAAGCTTTTTCTGCGCTTTTGTAAGCCTTTTCAGGATTTGTATATAGGTCCATTCCAACGCATGTGATCGCACCGCAAGCTCTAAGCTTATTGTTATTGTACTCCGTGGCAACGTGCTCGGCGAGCTTTCCATAAGTCTTGGCCAATGCATAATGATTCCACTTCTTATAAAGCTCATGGAGTCGGTCATAAAGATCAAATAGCAATTCTGGCTGGGCACCCAGATCAGGCCTGAGTCGAGTCTCTGCCTCCAACTCCAACATAATCCTCCAAGCGGCATGCGTACGTCCAACGTTCAGTAAGCCGTGTGCCTCCAACTGCCGCAACGAGGCGCTAAGAATTCGGCTATCCCGAGGCTGGAGTCGTATTCTCTTTACCTTCTCTTCTGCCCGGCGACAGATTTCTACGCCGCGATCAACAGAAAAGTTATGAACAGCCATATAGGTCTCGGCGAGAACGATTTTTCTTAAGAGTTCCGGTGGAGACTTCTGGCTACACTCAGCCTCGAATAGATATCCAAGGTATGGGAAATAGCTAGTGTCGAGGTTTTCAGAGCTGAAGTTATTAATCCCCTGAATTGCTTCTTTAATATCAACGAATTGCGCGATGCACTCATCGAGCCGACCTGCGAGGAAGAACACTTCTCCGCGTTCGTGCTGGGATAAGCGAGAGAATAGTGACGGCCGGTTCAGTATTATTGCGGAGGAATCATGACGATGCTCAGGCCGCCTGACGTAATCCCTTAAGAAATGGAGAAGGTTCTCGTGCGAAAAAGTCAGCTCTCCATTCATGCGGTACTGCAGGAGGTGTCGACCGAGTAGCGTTTGATATATGGTTTCGTTGTCAAGGCCATCAAAGAATAGATCTGGGAGCAGCTTCGGCACAATAAATCCAAAGAAGGAGGCGGCGATGAGAAACTGCCTGATAACGGCCCCATTAGGCGCGCTCCCCAGCGCCTCGAAGCGCGCTTCATAGACTTGTTGAATTGCTTCAGGTAGTGCATCTTTCACATTGACCTTCTCTACCTCTGTAATCCCAATCGTGTTGCGATTGACGAGGCGCGCCAACTTTACCTCAAGCAAATATTCGATCACCTGCACCACATAAAACGGGGTATTTTCTGAGAGCTTAAAGATCCGTTCCAGTGCTGCCTCCGGAATATTGCGTATGGTTGCCTTAATCAGACTCCTCGTTTCATCATCGGTCAGGGGTGGGACTACGAAGCTATGAATTCCCGCTTCTCCGTTGCGCAAGGTGAAAAGCTCTAGCAAAGAGAAGTAGTCTTCGTTAGGAAAGGTAAAGTCATTCCTTCCCGTGAAAATGAACGCAAGGGAACCATTTGTAGAAGTTTTAACTGAGTTCATGCAAGCTTTGATACAGTCGATAATTTGGCGTGAAGCATGGTGTAAGTCTTCAAAAATGAAGACTCGATTCTCGAAGTCCGGAGGGTAGTGTGAAAGGAAGTCGGCTAGCTGATCGACAGGAGAAGCCTGGACGGACCTAAAGCCCACTGCTTCGATGAGCTTCTCGATGGTGACCTTCTCCGAGCCTCGACCAAAGAACACTATATCGTCCATTCTGAAGCCGGTGTCGGAATTGCGCAGCTCCTCAAGTACGCGTGACTTACCTATTCCTGCAGATCCGGTGAGACTGATGAATAGCCGCTGCGCCCCAGTCTTTGCTGCGGATTCTAGTATGTTCGCCAAGTCGCGTATGATGGTTCTATGTGAAACTCCGGTCAAGGGTGGTACAAAGTCAAATTCGAGATTACTATTATGAACTCTGATCTCTTTTGGAGTCTCACCTATATTCAGCGTGATGCGAAGGTCAGGTAGACCTATGTTGGCGGTTTTTTCTGCCGTTATCTTCGTTGTAAAGGCTTCGAATGGCTCGATAAGGAAGACAACTCTCTCGTCACTTCCCCAGTCTGCAGCCTCTCTGATTGTCCAGTTCTCATTGGTCACGAGACGTAGGTCGCATGGAGTTCGTTCAATTTGATAGCTACGGATAGATAGATAGAGGCGAACCTCGCGGTTGTTGAGGGTTGGATCTCGGTCTGTCTGATACTCTACAACTAGGGGAGACGGCTCAGGACCATCCCAACAGCCAACGACTCCGATAGTATCTCGGAAAAATGAATAAAGCAGGTATTTGTCTGCAAGGAGGAAGCGACAGTTTCGGAGCTTGCAGCCAGAGGCAGCTGTGAGTTGATTGTAAGGAGTAACTGTACTATTTGTAGCCAGAATGTAGTAGTCGGGAATCTCTTCCTCAAACTGCTCTAGATATTGCCGAAAGTCCCCGCTCAGACGGTCAGCAGAGGTATATTTACATTCTATGTAGACCGTATAGGAGGACTTATCCTCGCTTCTAAGCCGGAAGCCGAAGAGAGAGAGTGGGATCGCTGAACAAAGGACTATGTCCTTGCCTCCGTCATGCACGCGGCGAGTTTTCTTGACTCGCACGGATGAGGGAGCTTGACGGGCGTACCAGCGTACAGCCTTGGCGACTATATCCTCAAACCGAGAACCGGTGATCTCGCCAAGATCCCACGCCCCCTCGTTGGGCGAAGAACCTATATAATGAACGGTGTTTGGCATTCTTTTCTCGTCTCCCACTCGCTATTATGCTGAGGATAATTTGCAGTTATCTACGGATATCTGGGAATGCATAGGGACAAAAACGCAATTAGCCTAGCATGGAGAGGGCATGGGTCGATTACGAGATTGTAAGACGGCGACGAGGGTGTTTCATGGCGATCAGCTTATTGTGGATCCCCTCTTTGACCTCTGTATAGATCTGTGTGGTAGTGATCGAGCTATGTCCTAACACTGTCTGGATATAACGGATGTCCAAGCCCTCTTCGAGAAGCAGGGTGGCCAGCGAGTGGCGCAGCATATGCGGCGTCACCCGTCCCCCCACCCCCGCCCCTGCCGCATAACGCT
>DASWME010000125.1:0-3243 GCA_036399915.1 Thermoanaerobaculia bacterium | reverse complement strand
CCCTCTCCTTTAGGAGAGGGGTTGGGGTGAGGTCGCGACGGGCAGACTGCTCGGTCCCACGACAGCGTTCCCTACGACGACCCGCCCGGCTTCGCCTTCAGCTCGGCGACCAGCTTCCTGTACTCCGCCTCCTCCCGCAGCGGCGCCAGCGCGGGATCGCTCTCAACCTCGGCCAGGTCCGTCCCCTTCATCTCGACCGCCCTGCGCAGCGACTCCAGGGCCTTCTTGCGGTTGCCCTTGCCCGCGTAGGCGGTCGCCAGCCGGTAGGGGATGCGCGGGCTCTCGGGATCGATCTCGGCCGCGACCTCGAGGAAGAGGATGGCCCGGTCCCACTGCTTCTTCTCCATGAACGTCCGGGGGAGGTAGAGGCCGGTCTGGATGTAGACCGCGTAGAGGAGACGCTCGGCCGAGAGGCGCTCCTCGGGGTCCTGCGACTTCGCCTTGCGCTTCAGGTCGGGCACCTGCAGGTCCGCGAGGAGCTGGCTGACGCTGTCGGGGCGGACCTCGGGGCCGACGGCGTTGAACAGGCGCGGCGCCCGCTCCAGGTACTCGCGGTCCTTGCGGTCGCGGACCTCGCGCTCCTTCAAGTTGCGCTGGAGGGCCTCGGCGGCTTCGAGCGCGGCGGCCTTCTTCTTCGCCTCGGCGGTGTCGCGGAGCCCCGCGAAGTCCGCGGCGGCGGAGCGGTACGCGCGCCAGGCCCGCCAGAGCCGGCCCTCGGCCTCCAGGGACCGCGCGCGGGCGAGGTCCTCGCTCCAGAGGCCTTCGATGAGCGCCGGGTCCTTCTCCCGCGTCCCCCGCTTCATGGCCTGCAGCTCCAGCCAGCCCAGGGAACGGCCCGCCAGCTCGTCGGGCGGCCATTGGTGGCTGCCGTCGAAGATCTCGATCCGGTGTGGGACGCCGCCGGCGGCGAGGCGGGCCTCGACGTCCAGCATCTCGTAGTAGTTGAAGTCCTTGTCGCCGATGATGCCGAAGAAGGGGAACGGCGTCTCCTTCGACGGCGGATGGCCCAGCGGATAGCCGCCGCTCGCGCCGGCGACGCCCGCCAGGGTGCCGGGCGCGCGGATCGCCGCCAGGGTGACGAAGCGGACCAGGCCGGAGAAGCCGAAGGCGTAGACCCGCCGGTCGTCGAGCGAGAGCCGGGCGTGCGTGTCGGTCCACATCGCGCCCAAGCTGCGGAAGTTCTCCTCGCTCGGCACGTTGAGCGAGGACTCGTTGGAGCTGGCCACGACGACACCGAACCGCTCGGCGCCCGCCTTGAACAGCTCGATCAGCTCGCGGTCGTACTTGATCCCCCGCGAGTCGAAGGCGTACACGATCGGCCACTTGCGGTCCGGCCGGTAGCCGGACGGCAGGTAGAGGGCGTAGCTCCGGTCGGGCTGGGCGGCGCAGACGACCTTCGGGACGACCTGGCCGCGGGGGAGGTCGGGGGCGGGGGGCGGAGCGGCGTAGGCGAGGGTGGGGAGGAGGAGGATCAGGGGGACGTGGACGATGGACCGTCCTGCCCGCGAGGCCTCACCCCCTGGCCCCCTCTCCCTGACGGGAGAGGGGGAACGCAATCCAGAAACGATTCCGGCGTTCAACGTCCCTTCCCAGGCGCCGGGGAGGCACCACGCAACGCCCGCACGATCTCCCTGTACCCCTCTTCCTGCCGCAGAGACGCGAAGTCCTCGTCTTTCTCCAGAGCGGCCGCGTCCTTCCAGCCCTTGTCGACGGCGTGGCGGAGGTCGGCGAGGGCCTTCTTGCGGTCCCCCTTGCGGGCGTAGGCGGCGGCGCGGTTGTACCAGACGAAGGGGCTCTCGGGATCGATCTCGGCGGCGATGGAGAGGACGAAGACCGCCTGGTCGTACTTCTTCTCGCCCATGAACTTCTGCGGCAGGTAATAGCTGGTCTGTACGCCCAGGGTGTTGAGCACCCGCTGGGCGGCGAGCCGCTCGTCCGGCTCCGGCGCGGACTCGGCCTTCTTCCGCAGCTCGTGGATCTTCAGGGCCGCCACGAACTGGCCGACGGGCTTCGGCTCGCCCGACGGGGTGACGCCCGCGGCGAGGATGCCCGGCGCCTGCTCGAGGAACTCCTTGTCCCGCTCGAGCCGGGCCTTGCGCTCCTGGAGGTCCCGCTGGAGGGCCGGGTTGGCCGCCAGCTCGGCGGCCTTGCGCGCGGCCTCGGCCACGTCGCGCAGGCCGGCGAGGTCGGCGGCGGCGCCGGACCAGGTGCGGTGGGCCTGGAAGAGGTCGCCGGCCGACTCGAAGGCGCGCGCCCGCTCCAGGGTCTCCTTCCACACCGCCTCGACCAGCGCGGGGTCCTTCGGGCGCACGCCCGCCTTCATGGCCTGGAGCTCCATCCAGTCGAGCGCCCGGGTGGCCAGCGGCTCGGGCGGCCACTGGTGGATGCCGTCGAAGATCTCGATCCGGTGGACGATGCCGGCGGCCTGGAGCCTGGGCTCCAGGTCCATCATCTCGTAGTAGTTGAAGTCCTTGTCGCCCACGGTGCCGAAGAAGACGAAGGGATCGCCCTTCTGCGGCGGCCGGTCGAAGGGGAAGCCGGCGCCCGCGCCGACGATGCCGGCGATAGTCCCCGGGGCGGTCCGCGCCAGGGTGCAGCAGGAGCGCACCGTGCCGGAAAAGCCGGCGGCGTAGACCCGGCGGCCGTCGACCTGGAACCGGTCGTGCGTGTCCACCCACATCGCCCGCATGGCCTTGAGGTTGGGATCCATGGTGGTGTCGCTCAGCGAGCTGTTGGAGCTGGCCAGGATCCAGCCGTGCTTCTCGGCGCCGGCGCGGAACCGCTCGGCAGCGAGGGCGCCCCGCGAGCGCGGGTCCAGGATGTAGAGGATCGGCCACGCGCGCTCGGGCGTGTAGCCGCTGGGCAGGTAGAGCGCGTAGGTCTCGTCGGGAGTGCTGGCGCAGACGACCTTCTCGACGATCTTGCCGCGGGGAAAACCGGCGGCCGGGGGCGCCTCGGCGGCCAAGGCCGGCGCGGCGAGCAGCAGCGCGAGGGCGAGAGCGGGCCTCATGGTCTTTTCAATCGTCCGGAGGGGACCGGGCATTCCGGGCGCGATCCTACATCGGGCGGTTTGACCTGCGGGGCGGACGGTTTGATGGGCAGTGCGGGCGGTTGGGCCTGCTCCGTGGGACGCAAACGGCGATGAACGGGCGGTTGGTGGCGGTTCGCGAACCGCCCGCGGACGCTCATGGGCGGTTTGACCCGCGGGGCAAACCGCCCGCCCCGTCCGATGGGCGGTTTGAC
>DASWME010000124.1:0-6807 GCA_036399915.1 Thermoanaerobaculia bacterium | reverse complement strand
GCGGGGTCGCGATGACGATGCCGGCCTGCCCAGCCTGCAGGCCCGCGCCGATGAAATCGCTCACTTCGTCGATCAGGAAGGTGTCTTGTTCATAGAACTGAACGAAGTGCTCATGCATGCCGGCCGCGTCCTGCCTCATGGGGGGAGTGTACATGAAAAATTAAAGGCATAGCAAAACACGTGCCGGTGATCAGCCTCGATCGCGGCGGCCGTCTGAGCCGCCAGGGGCTGGCAGCTCAGAGAGGGCCACGACGTGCGTCCCTCCCTCCACTCCGGCCGCGGGTCCATGTGGTTCAAGATAGCTCTTGATCTAATATATCTACATCCAATATAGTCGGGCTCATGAGACTCCAAGACGATCTCGAGAGCCTGCTCCCCCTCCCCCCAGCCACCTTCCACATCCTCGTCGCTCTGGCCGACGCCGACCGCCACGGCTACGGCATCATGCAGGAGGTCGCGCAGCGGACGGGCGGCCGGACGAAGCTCAATCCGGGCACTCTGTACACGACGATCCAGCGGCTCCTTGAGAAGGGGCTGATCGTCGAGCTCAACGAGCGGCGGGACCCGGACGAGGACGATGAGCGCCGGCGGTACTACCGGCTGACTCCCTCAGGGCGCCGCGCGGCGCAACTGGAGCTGGCCCGGCTCACCGAGCTGGTGGCCCTCGGGCGGCGCGCCGGCCTGGCGAGGAAGGAGGGCTGACGCATGTCCTCGACTTCCCGCGTTCCCGCCTGGGCCGACCGCGTCTACGCGGCTCTCCTGCGCGCCTACCCGGCGTCGTTTCGCGAAGAGTACGCCGGCGAGATGCGCGCCGCGTTCCGCAGCCGCTGGCGCGAGGAGCGGCAGGCGCGCGGCGCGCTCGGCGTGGCGCACCTCTGGCTCTCCGTTCTCCTCGACACCGTGTCGACGGCTGCGCGGTCGCAGGGCGAGATGCTGGCGCGGGACGTCCGCTACGCGTGGCGGTCGCTCACCGGCCGCCCGAGCTGGGCTTTCACCGCGGCCGCCCTGCTGACGCTGGCGCTCGGCATCGGCGCGGTGACGGCCATCTTCACCATCGTCCATACGGTGCTGATGGCGCCGCTGCCCTACCGCGAGCCGGACCGCGTCGTCCACCTCCGGGACGTGAATCCGGAGCTGGGGATCGACAACTTCTCGTCGTCGATGCCGAACTTCCGCTCCTGGCAGGCGGCGCGCGGCTTTTCTCACCTGTCGGCCCTGCGCGGCGCCGACTCGAACCTCACCGACGGCGACGAGCCGATCAAGGTGTCCGGGCTCAAGGTCTCGGCGAACCTCTGGGACATGCTCGGCATGCGGCCGGTCGCCGGGCGGGCCTTCCTCCCGGCCGACGACGTGCCGGGGCACGCGCCGGTGGCGATGATCAGCGAAGGACTGTGGAAGCGCCGCTATGGCGGCGACCCCGCGGCGATCGGACGCACGGTCGACGTGAACCTGGTCCCCCACGTCATCATCGGCATCGCTCCCCAGGACGTCGGCTTCGCATCCGACATCGACGTGTGGCTGCCCTTGGGATACGACCCGGAAGCCGATGACTCTCGCGGCGATCGGCGGCTCATCGTCTTCGGCCGGCTGGCGCCCGGCGTCACGCTGCAACAGGCCCAGGAAGAGATGCTGGGGCTGACTTCGCAACTGGCGCGGGAGTTCCCCGAGGCCAACCGGGGCTGGAGTGTCGTCGTGGACCCAGTTCGGGACTTCATCGTGGACGCCGAGGTGGCTCAGCGCCTGCGCATCATCCTGGCGGCGGTGGCGCTCCTCCTGCTGGTAGCCGCCACCAACGTCGCCAACCTGCAGATCGCGCGGGCGAGCGGCCGCCTGCGCGAGATCGGCGTCCGCCTGGCGCTGGGCGCCAGCCGCGCGCGCCTGGTGCGGCAGATGTTGACCGAGAACCTGCTTCTGGCGACAGCCGGCGGGGCCGCGGGGCTCGCGCTCGCGTGGGCCGGCGTGCGCGCCGCCACCGCTTTCCTGCCGGCGTCGCTGCCGCGCCGCGAGGCGCTGGCCCTCGACCTGCCGGTGCTGCTGGTGGCCGTCCTCTGCATCGTGTTGACCGCGCTGCTCACGGGTCTGCTGCCCGCCAGAATGGCCCTGCGTTCGAATGTGCAGGACGCGCTGCAGGCCGGCCGCTCGACGACCAGCGGGCGGAGTCCCGCGCGGTACGTCCTCGTCGCCGCGCAGCTCGCGCTGGCCACGACTCTCGTCGTCGGCGCGGCCCTGCTCACGCAGAGCCTCGTCCGCCTGCAGCAGGTGGCCCTGGGCTTCGCCGATCCAGAGCACCTGCTGACGACGCAGCTCACCCGTTCCCAGAGCGCCGAAGAAATGATGGGCCGCAACCTCGACTTCTTCCGCGCGCTTATCGAGGAGGTCCGCGCGCTGCCCGGCGTCGTCGCCGCGGCGGTGAGCAGCGAGGTCCCCTTCGGCGTCCAGACCACCGAGATGCCGGTCGCTCCGGAAGGGCGGTCCCCCGGCGTGCCCGGAGAGAGCGTCCAGGCCAACTGGCGCATTGTCACGGCCGACTTTTTCCAGACGATGCAAATCCCGCTCCGCCGCGGGCGGACGTTCGAGGAGGGCCGCGAGCCACGGCGGAGCATGATCCTGAGCGAAGGACTGGCGCGGCGGCTGTGGCCGGACGGACAGGATCCGATCGGCCGCCGGGTCAAGCTGGGCAACAACCAGACCTACACCATCGTGGGCGTGGTGGGAGACGTGCGGCAGCTCGAGCTCAGGGAGGATCCGACGCCGACCATGTATATAACCACCTCCTGGATCGTGTTGCCGACGATGACGCTGGTGGTGCGGACCCGGACCGATCCGGCCGCGCTCGTCCAGCCGATTCGGCGGATCGTGGCGCGCCTGGACCCGCACCAGCCGGTGTCCGCCTTCCAGACGATGCGAACCGTCGTCGCCGCGAACGCGGCCGCGCCGCGGCTCAACACCGTCCTCGTGGCCTCGTTCGCCGTGCTGGCCCTGGTGCTCGCCGTGGTCGGCGTGGCCGGCGTCGTCGGCTACTCCGTGGGCCAGCGCACGCGCGAGCTCGCCGTCCGCCTGGCGCTCGGCTCCTCGCCCGGCCAAGCCGTGCGGCACGTCATGCGCGGGGGTCTCGCGATGTGCTCCATCGGCATCCTCTGCGGCATCGCCGCCGCCCTGGCTCTCGGCCGCACCCTGTCGAGCGTCTTGTACGGCGTGGCCGCTCACGATCCACTCACCTTGCTGATGACCGCGGCCGCGCTGCTCGCCGCCGCTGCTTTCGCCTGCTGGCTGCCGGCGCGGCGCGCCACGCGGATCAGTCCTTCTCTGACGCTGCGCGAAGGGTGAGGCGCTCGCGCCAGCGCCGCCAGTGCTTGGCCAGTCCCCAGACGAGGAGCAGGGGCCAGCAGACCAGCACCGCCCACAGGCCGATAGAAGCCCGCACGGACAGGCTCAGGAAGGTGTTGCCGCTGAAAACATTGTCGTTCACCAGGTAGGTCCAGGTGGAGGAGGGGCCGAGCAGCCCCTCGCGCTCCCAGTCGACGCCGTCCGCCGTGATCTCGACCCGCTCGAAGACCTCGACGATGCCGGCGTCGATCCGCTCCTGGAGCGCTTCGAACGCCGCTCCCGCCGCGCGATAGAACTCGGTGAAGGGATCCCGCCCGTCGAGCTGGACGAGATAGAGCTCGTCGCGCAGGGCCTGCATGTCGGCCAGGTAGCGGCTCCAGCCGCGGTCGATCGTGATCAGGGCGATGCGCCTCTCGATGCTTCGCAGAAAGTCCTCGCCCCCTTCGCCGAGATTGGCGCGGAGTCGCTGCCAGCGCGGGCTCCTCCCGGCCAGCAGGCCCTCGTCACGACCTTCCAGCACCTCCTGGCGCCACTCCTGGAGCACGGAGCGCTGGCGCTCGAGCACCCGCGAGGCGGCGAGCAGCCGCTTGCGGAGATCCCCGTACTGCCCCTCGACGATGCGCTGCACCCGCGCCACCTCGCGCTCGACCACCGGATGGTCGGCGGCGGGCTGGCGGAAGAACTTCGCCGGCAGCAGCCGCTCGATGCCATAGCGCTGCATGAGGTCGTCCTCGAGGCTGATGAAGAAACGGGACGCTCCGGGATCGCCCTGGCGGCCGGCGCGGCCCCGCAACTGGTCGTCGATGCGCCGGCTCTCGTGACGGTTGGTGCCGATGACGTAGAGCCCGCCCAGGGCCACCACCTCGTCGCGGCGCCGCTCGCCCGAGCCGCCGAGCCGGATGTCGGTGCCGCGCCCCGCCATGTTGGTGGAGATCGTCACCGCGCCGGGCGCTCCGGCTTCGGCCACGATCTCGGCTTCCTCGGCGTCGTTCCTGGCGTTGAGCACCCGGCAGGAGATCCCGGCTGCGCAGAGGTCGGCGGCCAGGCGCTCCGACTCCTCGACGCTGACCGTGCCCACCAGGATCGGCCGGCCGGTCGCGTGGACGCGGCCGATCTCCGCGCGCAGGGCCTGCCGCTTGGCCTCGCGGGTGCCGAAGATCACGTCCGGGTGGTCGATGCGGATCGACGGCCGATGGGTCGGCACCGTGAGCACGCCGAGGCCGTAGACCTCGGCCAGCTCGGCAGCCGCGGGCCGCGCCGTGCCGGTCATGCCGCACAGCCGGGGGTACTTCTGGAGGAAGAGCTGGATGGTGAGCGAGTCGAGGATCCGGCCCTCCGGCTGCAGGAGCAGGCCCTCCTTGGCCTCGATCGCCGCCTGCAGGCCGTCGGGCCAGAGGCGGTTCTCGGCCACCCGGCCGGTCAGCTCGTCCAGCAGCTCGACGCGGCCGTCGCGCACGATGTAGTCGACGTCGCGGCGCAGCAGGACTTCGGCATGGAGGGCGTTGCGCAGCTCGGCGAGGAGCCGCACGTTCCCAGCGGCGAAGAGGTCCTCGCAGCGCAGCAGCGCCTCGGCCCGCTCCGCGCCGCGGTCGGTGAGGAAGATGTTGCGGGCGTACTCGTCCAAGTCGAAGTCGGCCCCCCGCTCGAGCCGGCGGGCGACCTCGGTCAGGCGCAGGAGGTCGATCTCCGGCTCGTCGATCCTGCCGGCGATCACCAGCGGGATCCGCGCCTCGTCGATCAAGAGCGAGTCGGCCTCGTCCACGAGGGCGAGGTGGACTGGTCGGTGGACCTGGTTCGACCTTTCGAGGCAGAGGCCGTCGCGCAGGTGGTCGAACCCGGCCTCCTTCACCGTGACGTAGGTGACGTCGCAGCCGTAGGCCCGCTGCCGCGCCGCCGGGGTGAGCCCCTCCTGGACGAAGCCGACGGTGATCCCCAGGCGCTCGTAGACGGGCCCCATCCAGCCGGCATCGCGGCGGGCCAGGTAGTCGTTGTAGGTGAGCACGTGCACGCCGCGGCCGGTCAGGGCGTTGAGCGCGGCGGGCGCGACGGCCGCCAGGGTCTTGCCCTCGCCGGTAGCCATCTCCACCAGCTTGCCCTCGTGCATGGCGACGCCGGCCAGGAGCTGCACCTCGTAAGGCCGCTCGCCGAGCGCCCGGCGGGCCGTCTCGCGCACCAGGGCGAAGCACTCCGGGAGGAGCGCGTCGAGCGCCTCGCCGCTTCGGGCCCGTGAACGAAGGGCCCGCGCCCGCGCGCTCAGCTCACCGTCCGTGAGCTGTTGCAGCTCCGGTTCGAGGGCGTTGATGGCGTCGAGCCGCGGCAGGTAGGGCGCGAGCGCTTTCTGGGCGGCTCTGTCATCCGCTTGCCGCCACCAGCGCTCGCTCATCCGGCCCTCCTCGCCGCCAGGAGACTCTGCAACCCGACCGTCTTCAGTTCAGTGGCGTAGAGCGCGGCGAGATCGTCGAGATAGCGCAGGTAGTGCTCGTAGCGCAGCACCGTGGCCGAGTGGCCGAGCCACGGGAAGACATCCGTGGCCAGCTCGCGGAGGGCGTTCGGATCGGCGGCCAGGAGGGAAACGGCTTCGCCAAATCCGGCCTCGGTGAGCCTTTGGGCCATGTCGAGCTCGCTCAAGGTCCCACTCTCACTCTCTTCCCAGGCCTGGCGCTCCCGCACCGAATTCAGCAGCAGCTCCACTTGCCGGCGCTGCTCGGCGATCAGGCGCAGGACGTCGAGGGCCTGCCCTTCCACCTCCTCGGTGATCACCGGCTCGCCGAGCACGGTGAGCCGCTCCACGGCGTCGAAGAACCGTTCGCTCCCGGGAGAGAGCCGCGCCTCCTCCGGCTGCTCCGACAGCCGCTCGAAGAAGCGGTTCAACGTGGACACCAGCGACCGCTTGAGCTCGAACTCGCTGCCGTCGAGGGTGGGGTCCGCGTGCAGCACGCAGAGGTTCAGCAGCAGGGCGGCGAAGCCCTCCGGGGTCACCACGAACCTGCGGGCGCGGCCCTCTCCCGAGCCGCGCAGGGCGCCGATCTCCTCCAGCCGCGCTACCGCCCGCTTGATGCGCTGGAAGTAGATCGGTCCGAAGGGCAGGTCGAGGCTTGCCAGTTGCCGCTCGAGGTCGGCGCGCCGCAGGCCCGCGCCCGCCGCCCACGGCACGGCGAGGAGAAGAAGGCCCATCTCCAGGTTGTCGAGCCTCGCGCACCACGGCGCCTCGGCGGTGCCTTGGTCGAGCGGGATTGCGGGCGATAGGCTTGGCATGCCAAAGAGCGTATGGCGGAGATTGACAGTTGTCAATAGAGGCGGCGCCCGGTTGCAGTCCTCTTTCTCTCGGAGGGATGCTAAGATCGGCAACAGGAAGGGTGGTTGACCCCGTTCGGGGGGTCTTGGCGTGGAGACTCCAGTATCGGACTCATGTAGGACACGATCCTCGGATACCCCCGCACGCTCCGTAGAAGAATTCAGGCATTCAGGGTCGTCATGACC
>DASWME010000123.1:0-3300 GCA_036399915.1 Thermoanaerobaculia bacterium | reverse complement strand
GGGGTCTCGGGCCCGACGTCGCCGGGCTTGCCGAAGGGATAGGCGAAGAGCGTCACCGGCCGGCCGGTCAGCTCCTCCAGCCGCGCCTTGCTCGCGGTCAGCTCGCGCCGCTGGTCCTCCGGGGAGAGCGCCGCGAGCCTGGCGTGGGTCATCGTGTGGGAGCCGATGGCGACCCCGGGCAGGGTGGCCAGGTGCCGCAGCTCCTGCGGGGTCAAGGGCCGCCCCGACTCCGGAGCGGCCTCGTCCCAGCGGAAGGGCGCGCCGTCGAGCACCGGCTGGACGGTGACGAAGACCGTGATGGGGATTCCGAGCCGCGTGGCGATGGGGTACGCGACAGTGAGGTTGTCCACGTAGCCGTCATCGAAGCTGACGGCGACCGTTCGATCCCGATAGCCGGGGCGGGGGAGCTGCTCGACGAGGTCCGGGAGCGACGCGACGTGGTACTCGCGGCGCAGCAGCTCCAGGTGGCCCTCGAAAATGTCTGCCGGGACGGCCTGGCCGTGGGGATCGCGGGCGGGGGCCGCGACACGGTGGTAGAGGAGGACGGCGGCCCGCGGCCGCAGCCGGCTCCCCACGCCCCGCAGGGGTGGGCGGTAGAGCAGGCGTTTGGCGACAGAGCGCAGCGGGGTGGTCATCCCTTCACCGCCCGCACCGCGATGATGACTGGAAAGTACTCGTCGTATGCCTCCAGTTCGCGCGGCGAGAGCTCCTCGTAGGCCATCCCGGCGAGAAACGTGATACCCGCGAGGACGTTGCCGTAGGAGCGGATCGAGATCCGGTCCGGTCCGAAGACCTCACCGAACAGGACGGATGCCGAGGCCGGCGTGAAGCGCCAGTAGTCGCTGGCGGCCGCTCGCCGGCTGACGCGGCTCAAGGCGGGGAGGGTTGCCAGCAGGACTCCCCCGGGCCGCAGTACGCGGCGGGCATGCCCCAGGGCCCCGCGGAGATCGTAGATGAGGTGGAGCGTCTGGGTGAGGATGAAGCAGTCGAAGGTGTCCGAGGGGATCGCTTCCGCCGCCGCCAGGTCGGCCACGATCGTGGCTTTTGGATTCGTCGGATCGATATCGAGCACGTCGCGGCGCTCGACGCCGGAGCCGAAGCGCTCCGTGTAGCCGCTGTCCTGGACCTCGAGCACACGGCCACGGATATCCCCCCGGTGCTCGGCGAGGAAGCTCTCGATGTAGTGGCGGTCCACTGGAGTCCCGCGGTCGAATCCCCAGAACTCGCTGAGCGGCCGGGTGCGGTTGAGGACTCCGAGCCGTACCGGTCCCAGGAGGCGCCGCAGGCGCTGGCGCAGGGGGCTGGCCAGCCTCACGCCCGCCCTCCGCGCAGGCCACCCCGCAGACCGTACAGGAGACCGCCCAGCGTGCCACCCAGCACCAGGCTCTCCTCATGGAGCGTCTCCCAGCGCCCCCGCCGCAGGGCCCGCGCCAGCAGGCCCGCGCGCATCGAGACCCAGCGGCCGAGCACCCCCAGCGCGCGGAGGTCGCCCCCGCGCAGCCAGAGCCCGCAGCAGGCGCCGACGCCGCGGCCGTAGCTCGAGCGGCTGGCGAGGCGCCGCTCCCGGGGCTGCCGCTCGTGATGGACGACAGCGTCCGGCTCGTAGCGGACGCGCGCGCCGCGCCGGAGCAGGCGGTAGAGCAGGTCCATGTCCTCGCCGGCGCCCCCGGCCGAGCCGGCGCCGAGGCGGTCGTCCCATCCGCCGGCGCGCGCGATCCACTCCCGCCGCGCCGCGAAGTTGCCACCGGTCCCTACGAGCCACGGCAGCGCCCGTCCCCGGAACTCCGTCCGCGTCCGGCTGGTGCGCGAGGAGACCGCGAACAGCCCGGGAGCCTCCGGCCCCAGGGGCAGGACCGGACCGGTCACGGCGTCCGGAGCGTCCGGCGAGGAAAAGGCACGCTGGAGGGCCGCGATCCAGCCGGGCGAGGGGACGCAGTCGTCGTCCGTGACGGCTACGACGGGGCAGGACGCCCACTCCAGGGCGAGGTTGCGCGACGCGGCGAGCCCCCGCCGCTCCTGGCGGAGCCAGACCGCCCCCCTCTCTTCGGTCACGGCGCGCGTCCGCTCGTCCCGGCCCTGATCGATGACGAGGACCTCCTCGGGCAGGACCTCGCCGGCCCTCACCGCGTCGAGGCAGCGGGCGAGGGATTCGGGGCGGTCCAGGGTGGCGATGGCGACGGTGATGCCCGTCAGAGCGTCCTCCCCGTAAGGCCTCACCCCCTGGCCCCCTCTTCCTGACGGGAGAGGGGGAACGATACGGGAGCGATGATGCCTGGGCCGTGCCCCCGAATCGGCAACACCGTTCGGCCGCGTCCCTCCTCTCCCGTCAGGGAGAGGGGGCCAGGGGGTGAGGCCTCGCGGGCATACCTCTCCCGAGTCTATCAATCGGTCATACAACTCCTCATACGCCTCCACCGACCGCCCCCATCCCAGGTTCTCCACCGCCCAGGCCCGCGCCCGGGTTCCCAGGATCACGCGCCGATTGCGGTCCGCCAGGAGGCCGAGGATCGCCGCCGCGAACTCCTCGTCGGTCTCCGCCAGGACGACCTGCTCGCCGTCGCGGACGCCGATGCCCTCCGCGGCCAGGGGAGAGGCCACGACCGCCTTGCCCGCGGCCAGGGCTTCCAGGACCTTGACGCGCATCCCGCCGCCGCGCGAGAGGGGAGCGGCCACCATGGCGGCCCGGTCCAGATAGGGCAGGAGACTGGGGACGAATCCGGTCACCTCGACGCCCGGCCCGGCCACCGCCCGCAGCTCCGCGGGCGGCGCCTCGCCCGCGAGAGTCAGGACGGCGTCCGGCCGGCGCTCCCGGACCCGCGGGAAGATCGACGCCGCCAAGCGGACCGCGGCGTCCACGTTGGGCGGATGGTGGAAGTTGCCGGTGAACAGCACCTCCGGCGGCTCCTGCCCCGCCGGGTCCAGGGCCCGCTCGGGCAGCTCCGTGCCGAGGGGGATGGTCACGACCGGGACGCCGGCCGCGTAGGGCGCCATGGCATCCCGGTCCCGCCTGGTGAAGACCACCACGGCGTCCGCCAGACCGGCCACCTTCCTCTCGAAGCGTTCCCAGGCCCGGAGGTCCAGCCCGTTGCGGAAGCGCTCGAAGCCGCGCGAGGAGAGCCATAGCTCCCGGGCAGCACCCACCCCGGGCTCGTACTGGTTGAGGATCCGCCGCGCCGGGCAGCCGTCGAGGACCTCCAGATACTGGCCCATGACGTGGTATTCGGCCTGGACCACGTCCGGCCGCCACGTGTGGGCCAGCTCCCGCAGCCGGGCCGCCAGCGCGGGCACGGCGCAGTGCGT
>DASWME010000122.1:0-39235 GCA_036399915.1 Thermoanaerobaculia bacterium | reverse complement strand
CGTTCGGACCAGGCCGCGGCCCTGCTGGGGCTCGCCCGCGTCCGCCGCCGGCTGGGGGACCTCGCCGGCGCGCGGCAGGCCGCGGAAGGCGCTCTCGACCGCGTCGAAGCGCAGCGCGCCGAGAGGGTCAGCCCCGAGCTGCGCGCCTCCTTCCTCGCCACCCGGCAGGAGTATTACGAGCTCTACGTGGGCCTGCTGATGGAGCTCGACCGGCGCGAGCCAACCGCCGGTCACGACGCCCGGGCGTTCGAAGCCGGCGAGCTGGCGCGGGCGCGCAGCCTGCTCGACACCCTGGCGCAGGCGCGGGCCGACCTCCGGCGCGGGATCGATCCTCGCCTCCTGGAGCGCGAGGCGGAGCTGGGAGAGCGGGTGAACGCCGCCGAGCGGCGGCGCCTGGCCCTGGCGGAGAGCGGCGCTCCGCCGGCCCGGGTCGAGGCCGCCGAGCGGGAGCTGCGCGAGCTGCTCGCCGAGTCCGAGAAGCTGCGGGACCACATCCGCCGGACCTCTCCCCGCTATGCCGCCTTGAGCCGGGCCCACCCCGCGCGGCTGCAGGCGATCCAGCGGCTCCTCGATCCGGACACGATGCTGCTGGAGTACGCGCTGGGCCGGGAGCGGAGCTTCCTGTGGGCCGTGACGTCCACCTCGCTCACCAGCTTCGAGCTGCCGCCGCGGGCCGCCGTCGAGGAAGCCGCCCGCCGGGCGCTCTTCCTGCTCGGCTCCAGCCACCGCGTCCTCGCCCGCGCCGAGACCGAGAGGACGCTCGCCAGGCTCTCCCGTCGGCTGCTCGGCCCCGTGGCCGGCCAGCTCCGCAAGCGCCTGCTGATCGTGGGCGACGGCGCGCTCCACACCCTTCCCTTCGCAGCGTTGCCGATCCCCGGCCGTGGCGAGGGGCCTCCCGTCCCCGTGATCGCCGAGCATGAGGTCCTGAGCCTCCCTTCCGCCTCGGCCCTGGCGGCGCTGCGCCGCGAGCCGGCGAGGCGGTCCGCGGCGCCCATCACCGTGGCCGTGCTGGCCGATCCGGTGTTCGGGGCCGCCGACCCGCGGGTCACCCCGGGAGCCGAGGCCGCTCCGGCGAGCCTGCGCAATGGACGGTTCGAGCGGCTGCTCTCCTCGCGCCAGGAGGCTCGGGAGATCCTGGCGCTGGTCCCTCCCGGCCGCGGGCTCCCGCTGCTGGATTTCGCGGCCAGCCGGCAGAGCGTGCTGAGCGGGCGCCTGGAGCCGTACCGGCTGGTGCACTTCGCGACCCATGGCGTCCTCGACTCGCGCTACCCCGAGCTGTCCGGCGTCGCGCTCTCCATGGTCGACGAGCGGGGGCGCCCCCGCGACGGCTTCCTGCGGGTGCACGACATCTACCGGCTGAACCTGCCGGCCGACCTCGTGGTGCTCTCGGCGTGCGAGACCGCGCTCGGCCAGGAGGTCCGCGGCGAAGGGCTGATCGGGCTGACCCGGGCCTTCTTCTACGCCGGCGCCCGGCGGGTGCTGGTCAGCCTGTGGCCGGTGGAGGACCGCGCCACTGCCGAGCTGATGCGGCGCTTCTACCGCGAGATGCTCCAGAACGGCCTGCCGCCCGCGGCGGCGCTGCGGGCGGCGCAGACCGGCGTACGCCAAGAGCCGGGCTGGGAGGCGCCCTACTACTGGGCGGGTTTCGTCCTCCAGGGCGATTGGCGATGAACGGACCTCGTAAACCTTCCCAGGGCGGCGGGATCTACCCTGGGATGAAACCCAGAAAGAGGACCTCATGAAGGACAAACCCAAGGATCCGGACAAGAAGGAGGACAAGATGAAAAAGCACGAGCCCCAGAACGGCGTCACGGGCTCCACGACCACCGATCCCAATCCGTGGCCCGATCCGCCGCCGCCCCCCAAGGGCTAGAACTCCCCTGGCCGGCTCCGCTTCGCGGGGCCGGCTCCTTTTCCCGCGCAGCTAACCCATCCACGTTTCCACCGGATCTATCCCGTTGCCACCGAGAGGAGAACGGGATGAGAACCGAAACCATCGAGGAGATCCACGACGAGGTCCTGCTCGCCGAGACGGCCCGCGGCGACCTCGACGCCTTCCACAGCTTCTATGAGCGCTACGCCGGCCGCGTCCTCGCCTACGCCCGCCGTCTCTGCCGGGACGCGGCCTTGGCCGAGGACATCACCCAGGAGGTCTTCACCGCCGTCTGGACCCGGGCCGCGACCTTCCGGCCCGACCGCGGCGGCGCGCCCGCCTGGCTGTACGCCCTGACCCGCAACAAGCTCGTCGACCACTGGCGGAGGTCGGGGGGGAACGTCGAGCTGGAAGCCCTGGACGGCCGGCGGCTGCCCGCGTCCGCCCCGGAGAGCGGCGAGCTGCGCCTCTCCCTCCGTCAGGCCCTGGCCCGCGTCCCCCCGGAGCAGCGGGAGGCGATCGAGACGGCCTACTTCAACGGCCTGACCTACGAGGAGACGGCCGGACGCCTCGCGCTGCCGGTGGGCACCCTGAAGTCGCGCATCCGGCTGGGGCTGCGGGCGATGCGGGCGGCGCTGGAGCCGACGGCGGTGCCCGTCTGAGGCGGTCTGCCCGTAGAGGCCTCACCCCCTGGCCCCCTCTCCCTGACGGGAGGGGGGACCTGGCTGAGACCACGAGCTGAGTAGGTACGGCAAACCCGCTCGCATGCGTTCCCCCTCTCCCGTCAGGGAGAGGGGGCCAGGGGGTGAGGCCTCCGCGGGTCTGCCCGGAATGGCCCCTCACACCCCCGTGTTGTACCTCGCGGACCTCCGCCCCGGCCGGCTCCGGTTCCCTCGCGATGCCGCTGCTATACTCGCTCCCGCATCGCCCCGCGGCCGCGAGGTGATCCCATTTTCCATGGTCCCAGGAGGGGACAGGCCCCGATGTCCATTCCCGAGCAGCCGCACAACGTCGACAACTATCACCCGGTGATCATCCTCGGCTCGGGCCCGGCCGGACTGACGGCGGCGCTCTACGCCTCGCGGGCGGACCTGGCGCCGCTGGTGCTCGAAGGCAACCAGCCCGGCGGCCAGCTCACCATCACCACCGACGTCGAGAACTTCCCCGGCTTCCCGGAGGGGATCCTCGGCCCCGAGCTGATGGACCGCATGCGTGAGCAGGCCCGGCGCTTCGGCACCAAGGTGAAGTTCGAGCAGGCCGTCGAGGTGGGCCTCGAAAAGCGCCCCTTCACCCTCCGCACCGACGAGACCACCTACCGCTGCGACGCCCTGATCGTCGCGACCGGCGCCACGGCCAAGCTCGGCGGCATCCCCGGCGAGGCCGAGCTGATGGGCTATGGCGTCTCGGCCTGCGCCACCTGCGACGGCTTCTTCTTCCGCAACAAGGAGGTCGTCGTCATCGGCGGCGGCGACTCGGCCATGGAAGAGGCCACCTACCTGACGAAGTTCGCCAGCAAGGTCACCGTCGTCCACCGCCGCCGCGAGCTGCGCGCCTCGAAGATCATGCAGGACCGCGCCTTCGCCAACCCCAAGATCGCCTGGATCTGGGACACGGTCGTCACCGAGATCGTGGGCGCCCGCGAGGGCGGGGTGACGGCCGTGAAGTTGCATAACAAGAAGACGGGGCTCGATAGCGTCTACCCCACCCAGGGGGTCTTCTATGCCATCGGCCACCAGCCCAACACGGAGCTCTTCCGAGGCAAGCTGGAGATGAACGACGTCGGCTACATCAAGGTGCAGGAGCCGACCACCAAGACGAGCGTGCCCGGCGTCTTCGCCGCGGGCGACGCGATGGACCCGATCTACCGCCAGGCGGTCACCTCGGCGGGCGCCGGCTGCCGCGCCGCCATCGACGCCGAGCGCTGGCTCCAGGAGTTGCACGACTGACTATGAGCTCGCTTTCCCGGCCCACGTCCCAAATCAAGACCCTCGGCGCCCTGCGCGAGGCCGGCTACCGGCCGCGCTCCGTCAAGCAGGAGATCCGCGACAACCTCAGGGCGCGCCTCGCCAGCGGCGGCCCTCTCTTCCCCGGCATCCTGGGCTACGACCGCACGGTCATCCCGTCCGTCATCAACGCCCTGCTGGCCGGCCACGACTTCATCCTGCTCGGCCTGCGCGGCCAGGCGAAGACGCGCATCCTGCGCTCGCTGATCACCCTTCTCGATCCGGAGATCCCGGTGCTCGCCGGCACCGAGCTGAACGACGATCCGCTCTCGCCCATCTCCACGCGCGGCCAGCGCCTGGTCGAGGAGCTGGGCGACGACGCTCCGGTCGAGTGGATGAGCCGCGAGCAGCGCTACAACGAGAAGCTGGCGACCCCGGACGTCTCGATCGCCGACCTCCTGGGCGACATCGACCCGATCAAGGCGGCGACCCGCAAGCTCACCTTCGCCGACCCCGAGGTCATCCACTTCGGCATCATCCCGCGCACCAACCGCGGCATCTTCGCCATCAACGAGCTTCCCGACCTCGCCCCGCGCATCCAGGTGGGCCTGTTCAACATCTTGGAGGAGCGCGACCTGCAGATCCGCGGCTTCCCCGTGCGCATCCCGCTCGACATCCTGATGGTCTTCTCGGCCAACCCCGAGGACTACACCAACCGGGGCAGCATCATCACGCCGCTCAAGGACCGCATCTCGTCGCAGATCCTCACCCACTACCCGCCGGACGTGAACGTCGCGGCCGACATCACCCGCCAGGAGGCGTGGACCGAGCGCGACGTGCCCAACGTGGTGATCCCCGAGGAGGTCCGCGTCCTCGTCGAGGAGATCAGCTTCGCGGCCCGCGAGAGCGACCTGATCGACCAGTCGTCCGGCGTCTCGGCCCGGGTCGCGATCTCCGCCATCGAGCTGCTCTCCTCCAACCTGGAGCGCCGGGCGCTCGCGACGCGGGACAACCCGGTCTATCCGCGCCTGTGCGACCTCCACATGGTGCTGCCCGCCGTCACCGGCAAGGTGGAGATGGTCTACGAGGGCGAGCAGCAGGGCGCCGAGGTGGTGGCCCGGCGGCTCATCGGCCAGGCGGTCAAGAAGGCCTTCGACGCCCGCTTCCCCGAGGTCGGCAAGGAGGTCGGCAGCGGCGGCGAGGACGACCGGGGCCCCTACGCCCGCATCATCCGCTGGTTCGCGGACGGCAACTCGGTGACGATCTCCGACGAGCAGTCCTTCGCCGACTATGAGACCGAGATCTTCCGCGTCCCCGGCCTCAAGGACCTCGTCTCCCGCTTCGGCAAGACCCGCGAGGAGCGGGCGTTGGCCGGCGAGACGGTCCTCGAAGGGCTCCACCAGCACCTCAAGCTGGCCCGCCAGGACCTCGACAGCCAGGTCAGCTACAAGGAGATGGTCAAGTTCCAGCTCCTCAAGCCGCGCAAGGCGCCCGGCGGCAGCAGCAGGGGCCGGGGGGACGTGAACTGAATCGGGGGGGCGAATCCGACATGCGCCACCAGTACGTCTACCTCGACCCCGCCCTGATCCAGGCGATCCTTGCCGGCCTCGACCTCCTGCGGCTGTTCAACCAGCTCGTGCTGGCGACCGGCGGCGACATCGAGGAGGCCATGGACTGGATGCGCTATCTCCAGGCCGAGGGGCAGATCCCCGAGGAGATCGACCTCGAGCAGTTCTTCGCCAGCCTGGAGGAGCAGGACCTCGTCGCCCGCGACACCGAGGGCGCCCTCCAGCTCACCACCGGGGGCGAGCGCCGCATCCGCCGCAGCGCCTTCGAGGAGATCTTCTCCACTCTCGCCAAGTCCGGCCCGGGCTACCATCCTGTCCGTTCGACCGGCGAGGGCATCGAGCGCCTCCCCGAGACGCGCCCCTACAGCTTCGGCGACGACATCCACCTGCTCGACTCCTCGCGCTCGCTCCAGAACGCCTTCCGGCGCAACCAGAGCGACGAGTTCAGCCTTCTCGAAGAGGACCTGGAGGTCTACGAGACCGAGCACCTGACCTCCTGCGCCACCGTGGTGGCGATCGACATCAGCCACTCGATGATCCTCTACGGCGAGGACCGCATCACGCCGGCCAAGACCGTGGCCCTGGCGCTGACCGAGCTGATCACCACCAAGTACCCCAAGGACGACCTCTCGGTCGTCCTCTTCGGCGACCGCGCCGAGCAGGTCTTCCTCTCCGAGATCCCGTACATCCAGGCGGGCCCGTACCACACCAACACCCGCGACGCCCTGCAGCTCTCGCGCAGCATCCTCGCCCGGCAGAAGCAGCCCAACAAGCAGATCTTCCTGATCACCGACGGCAAGCCCTCGGCCATCATCGAGAACGGCAGGATCTACAAGAACCCCTTCGGGCTCGACATGCGGATCGTCAACCTCACCCTGGAGGAGGCCGACCTCTGCCGCCGCCAGCGGGTGGTCATCACCACCTTCATGCTGGCCACCGACACGATGCTCACCCAGTTCGTGGAAAAGTTGACGCAGATCAACCGCGGCCGGGCCTACTTCGCCTCGCCCTATAACCTGGGAGAGTTCATCCTGGCGGACTACATCAGGAACCGCCGGCGGCGGGTGCATTAATGCCTCCCGGCCGTATCGTCGCGTCAAGGAGAACTGAAGTGAGCGAACCCTCGATGCTGCCGCCACAGACGAAGACGAGATTCAAGGCTGTCGTTCATACCGAGTCCGAAGGTGGGTACTGGGCGGAGGTACCCGACCTGCCGGGGTGTTTCACGCAGGGAGATACGCTGGACGAGGTGTACCACAACCTGACGGAAGCCATTGCCTGCCATCTCGATGTGGATGCCGCCGAGGTTCACATCGGTCTTCTGGAGATGGCCACTGAATCGTGAAGAGCGTCACGGGAGCCGAGTTCTGCCGTGCGCTGGCAAAGAACGGGTGGACTCGTCTTCGGACGCGGGGTAGTCATCAAACATGGAGCAAGCCGGGATATGGGAACGTCACCGTACCGGTTCACGCAGGCAAGGATCTCGGACGTGGTCTGCTCTCCAAGCTCCTCAAGCAGGCTGGTCTTACCGAAAAGGATCTATGAAGTGAAGGTTCTGAACTGGGTGATAACGATTCCCTCTCTCCTTCTCTTGTTGATGATCACGTCCACCTGTACCCAAAATTCCTCTGCTCCTTCCGACTCCTCTTCGACTTCCGCGACATCGGCCTCCCGCTCTACCGCCGAGCCGGACATCCTTGAGGCCGTCTTCCGCTATCAGTTCGACCACAATGCCTCCGGCGTCCAGAAGGGCGCGGAGAAGTACTGTCTGACCTTGCCTGGGGATCGGACGCCCGGCGCGGAGTTCCTGAAGCGGTTCGAGGGCAACCGCCCGCCGGTCGCGGCCGCCGACCAGTGCGAGCGGCAATCCGGGAAAAACCTCTTCTTTCAGATCCAGCGGCTGGACTGGCGCAAGGACGACGAGGTCTGGGTCCGTGGCGGCTACTGGGAAGGGAACCTCAGCTCCTCCATCGAGATGTTCCGCGTCGTCAACGAGAACGGCAGGTGGGTCGTGAAGGGGGCGCGGATGGAGGCGATCTCGTAATCTGGAGCCTTCTGGAGCCCTTTTTGCAAGCGCATCCTGCTGGGAGGGCTGCCGGCCGGATGCGCGCCCGGACCGGAGAGGTCCATCCGACAAACCCTCTACAGAGCAGGCAGTCCTCCTGAAGAGCCCAGCCTCTCCGCCGGGCCGTGCTCCGGGAAGGGAGGACCATGCCGGAGACCACGGACAAGAACCAGGGGCAGCAGACTGGCACCGCCACGCTGGAGCCGGAGCATCACCAGACCCAGGCCGCCACGGGCTCGCCCCAAGCAGGCGGAACCTCGACGGCCGGCACCCAGCCGGGTGGTGGCACTTCGACCGGGAGCACCTCGGCCAGCGGCACCCCGACGGCCGGCGGCCGGACCGGCGGCGGCTCGCCGTCCGGGACCCAGACGGGAGGCACCGGGATGAGCAGGATCTCATCCGGCGGCGGATCGTCCACGGGGACGGCCCGGCGCGGCCTGATGACGCCCGCCTCGCTGCTCGGGAACCCGTTCGGGGTGATGCGCTCTCTCGTGGACGAGATGGACCGTTTCTTCGACGATTTCCTGGGCTTCGGCGGCCCCGTTCGCTATGGCAGGCCAGGGCTCTCCTCGGGCTCCCAGAGCCAGGCCCTCTCCAGGGGCACCGGCGCCGGGAGCGGCCTCTGGTATCCCCAGATCGAGGTCAGCGAGCGCGGGGGCAACCTCGTGGTCTGCGCCGACCTGCCGGGGACGAGGAAGGAGGATGTCCACCTCGAGGTCCACGACGACTTCCTCGTCCTGGAAGGCGAGCGGCGCCAGGAGCAGGAGCAGAACGAGGGCGGCTGGTACCGGAGCGAGCGCAGCTACGGCCGGTTCTACCGGACCATTCCGCTGCCCGAGGGGGTCAACCCGGACCAGGCCAAGGCCAACTTCAAGGACGGCGTCCTCGAGGTCACCATTCCGCTGCCGCGGCGAGAGGAGCAGCAGCAGCGGGGCCGGAGCATTGAAATCGAGTAGGGATACGGGGGCCGTTGGCGATAGAATCCCGCCCTGAACCAGGGAGGGAAACCCAGTGACCGCATCCTCTCGTCGACGGCTCCTCGCCCCGTCGCTCCTGCTGGCCGCCGGGCTCGCCGCTGGCTGTGGCGGCTCGCCAGACTCCGAGCCGGCCGGCGGCGACTCTGCCGCCGCCACCCCCGCCGCCGCTCCGGTCGATGCCTGCGCCCTCTTCACGCCCGAGGACGCCCGGGCCGTCGCCGGCGAGTCGGTCGCCGCCATGGCCAGCACGCTCGACGAGGCCAAGGGGCGCAATCCCGGGGAGTGCATCTACAACAGCGGCACGACCGAGCAGCCGCGCATCCTGGGCCTGCTGATCCGTCAGCACCGCAGCGTGAAGGCGGCGAGGCGGTTCCAGAAGTCCAGCCGCTCGTCCCTGCGTGCCATGACCGGTGGCAAGATCCAGGACGTCCCCGGCCTCGGGGACAGAGCCCTGTGGGCGGGAGGCCGCATCCAGCAGCTCCACGTCCTCAAGGGGAACCGGCAGTTCATCATCACCGTCCAGAGCCCCGACGGGACGGACCAGCTCCCCCGGGCCCGGCAGATCGCCGAGCGGGTCCTGCAACGGCTGAAGGCAGGCTGAGGGGAGTGAGCCGGTGCTCGAAGCCCGGTGAGAAATGCGGCCTAGGCGGCCAGGAGCCGCTGATGGTGGCGTCCCGGCCGGGGGTGCGAGTCGTGACCCAGGATGCGGTTCGGCGCGGCGTTCCGGATCTCGACGGTCTCCAGCTTGTAGCGCAGCACGACCGACGAGCCGTCGGCGAGCAGGAACTCGAGGTCCGAGTACCGGGTCAGCAGCTCCCGACCGCGCGGGCTGCCGGAGTCGAGGCGGGCTTCCGGCGTCTTGCCCTCGAGCCCCCGCTGAACCCAGCCCGCCTCCGTCCAGACGAACTCCCGGCCGGCGACCTCGCTGGTCGTGGTCTGCATCACCGGCCCGTCCAGATAGGCATCGACCGTGACGACCTCGTGGGCCGGACCGGGCTTGGGTCCCGGACCGGTGCTGAGATGGTTGAGGGCGGACAGGCCCACCACCAGCGCTAGCCCCATGGCGGCGGCGGTGCGCAGCGCAGGCTGCAGCGGGAAGAGCCGGAGACGGAGCCACTCGAGAGCCCGGCCGAGACCCCTGGCCGGAGCCTCCGCCATCGCCTGGCGGCGGATCTGCTGCTTGAGGGCGGCCGGCGGCACGGCGCGCTGGGCGACGCCCAGCCCGTCGACCACCCGCCGCATCGAGGCCCGGCGCGCGTTGCACTCCCCGCACACCGAGCAATGAGCTTCGAGCTGCCGCATTTCGGCGAACCCGAGCTCCTGGTCGAGGTAGGCCGAAAGCTGCTCAGTGGAAATGTGACGTTTCATAGTCCTTTCTCCAGGAGGAGCCGGAGTTGGTCCCGGCCCCGCGCGATCCGCGAGCGGACCGTACCCACCCGGACTCCCAGAACTTCAGCGATCTCCTCATAGGATAACCCTTCCAGGTCCCGCAACGCCACTGCTTCGCGAAAGACCTGCGGGATCCGGGCGAGGCCCTCCATCACCTGGCGTCCCTCGTCGGCGGCGACCGCCATTTCCTCCGGCCCGCGGGCCGGATCGGCCAGGGGCATGCCGCCTTCCCCGGCGTCGTCGTCGATCGACAGCATCGCGGGATGGTAACGCGACAGCCGGTCGCGGCAGTGGTTGACGGCGATCCGGAACACCCAGGTCTTCAGGGTGGAACGCCCCCCGAAGCTCCCCAGGTGCCGGTAGATGCGCAGAAAGATCTCCTGGGTGAGGTCGGCCGCCTCCTCCCGGTTGCCCGCGAGGCGGAGAGCGAGGTTGTACACCATCTCGCCGAAACGGTCGTAGACCTCGTCGAAGGCGTGCAGGTCGCCGCAGCGATGGCGTTCGACGAGCTCGACATCGAGCGCTACATCATGATGAACGGCAGGATAGACCGTGGCGACGCCCACCGACTCCTCCCAGGGCGGATCGAGCCGCGCCCTGTTCTGATAGACCCCGGAGGCGTCAGAAAAGTTCCCGAGTTCCTTCAAGGCTTTCAAGGGTAGCACCGTTTCGCGGCCCGGGGGGAGGCGCAGGAAGCCGGCCTGTGAGATGATCCCACGCAGTGATTGAAGGAGATGCCCGATGAAGACTCCATTTCGCATCGTTTCGCCGATTCTGGCGCTCCTGGCCCTCCTGGCCGGCGTGCGCGGGGTCCCGGCCGCCCCACCGGCGAAGGCCCCGGCGGCGGCCAAGCCCGCGGCGGCGCGCCAGGTGCGCCAGTACACCATCGACCAGTTCCTGGCCAACACCTCCTACTCCGGAGGCTCGTTCTCCCCGGACAGCCGCAAGATCCTGGTGAGCAGCAACCAGACAGGGGTGTTCAACGCCTTCGCGATCCCGGTCGACGGCGGCAAGCCCGTCCAGCTCACCGACTCCAAGGTGAACGCCATCCAGGCCATCGGCTACTTCCCCCACGACGAGCGCTTCCTCTACACCAGCGACCAGGGAGGCAACGAGAAGAACCACCTCTACGTGCAGTCGCCCGACGGCAAGGTCCGCGACCTGACCCCGGGGGACAAGCTCAAGGCCCAGTTCATCGACTGGTCGCTCGACGACAAGAGCTTCTTCTTCGGCACCAACGAGCGCGATCCGAGCGCTTTCGATGTCTACGAGATGACGCTCGACGGCTACGAGCGGAAGCTGCTCTATACCAACGACGGCGCCTTCCTGCCAGGCTCCGTCTCACCGGACCGCCGCTACATCACCCTTATCAAGGCGCTGACCAACAACGATTCCGACGTCTATCTCCACGACCGCACCGCCGGCAAGACCACCCTGCTCACTCCGGACGACAAGGAGCGGGCCGAGGTCGCCAACGGGCCCCAGGACTTCAGCCCGGACGGCAAGAGCCTCTACTACACGACCGACAAGGGCTCGGAGTTCTCCTACCTGATGCGCTATGACCTCGCGACGGGCGAGCGCAAGGAGGTGCTGCGGACCGACTGGGACGTGCTCAGCGCCGGCTTCTCGCGGGACGGGCGCTGGTTCACCGTCGCCGTCAACAACGACGCCCGCACGGAGCTCCGCGTCTTCGCAGCGGCGGGGATGAAGCCGGTCAAGCTGCCCGCAATGCCGGGGGCGGACATCACCAACGTGAGCTTCTCGCCCGACGGCGCCCGGATGTCCTTCTACGCCGAGGCGGCCGGGCCCCGGGACCTCTACGTCCGCGACCTCAAGACGGGCAAGGTGAGCCAGCTCACCCACGCCCTCAATGCGACCATCGATCCCAAGGACCTCGTCGAGGGCCAGGTGGTGCGGTTCAAATCCTACGACGGCACCGAGATCCCCGGCCTGCTCTACAAGCCCCACCAGGCTTCTCCCGACCACAAGGTGCCGGGCCTGGTGTGGGTCCACGGCGGCCCCGGCGGCCAGTCCCGGGTGGGCTACAGCGGCCTCATCCAGTTCCTGGTCAACCATGGCTACGCCGTCTACGCCATCAACAACCGGGGCAGCAGCGGCTATGGCAAGACCTTCTACGCCATGGACGACCGCAAGCACGGCGACGCCGATCTCGACGACTGCGTCGCGAGCAAGAAGATGCTCGCCGCCACCGGCTGGGTGGACCCCGGCCGCATCGGCATCGTGGGCGGCAGCTACGGCGGGTACATGGTGCTCGCCGCCCTGACCTATCGGCCCAAGGAGTTCGCCGTCGGCGTGGACCTGTTCGGCGTCTCCAACTGGCTGCGCACCCTGGAGAGCATCCCCGCCTGGTGGGGGCCGACCCGCGACGCGCTCTACAAGGAGCTGGGCGATCCCAAGGCGGACGCCGACTACCTGCGCAAGATCTCGCCGCTGTTCCATGCCGACAAGATCGAGCGGCCGCTCATCGTACTCCAGGGGGAGAATGATCCACGCGTGCTGAAAGCGGAGTCGGACGAGATCGTGGAAGCCGTCCGCAAGAAGGGGATCCCCGTCGAGTATCACCTCTTCCCGAACGAGGGCCATGGCTTCGCGCGGAAGGAGACGCAAGAGAAGGCCTACCAGGCTACCCTGGAGTTCCTCGACAAGTATCTCAAAGGGATGGCGAGCAGCTCGTCCTAGAAGCCCCTGCGCCGCCTGGCCCTCCCGTCTCCGGCGGGGCCAGGCGGGGCAGCACGCTCAAGCCCGGAAAGAAGATCGGCGGTCTATCGAACCGCCGATCGAGTCTCTACTCCATCCCCAGACGGCTGAGATACCCCTTTTCCCGCACCTTGGCGAGCATCCAACCGAAGAAGGCTGCACCGAGGGCAAGGTAGACCAGGTTCATGCCGAGGGAGATGGCCAGGAAGGAGGGATCGACCCGGCCGGTGCGGATCGCTGACCGCAGCCCCTCGAAGACGTAGGTGGACGGCAGCAGCCAGGCGACGGCCTGCAGCCATCGCGGCAGCACGTCCACCGGGTAAAAGACGGCGGAGACCGGCTGGAGCAGGAACGGAACGCCCCAGATCAGCGCCTCGGCGGCCTGGCCGAAGCGGAGGACCAGCCCCATGGTGCACATGCCGACCGCCCAGCCGAAGAGCAGCAGGCTGGCGAGGAAGGGGACCAGCGCGGGGCCTACCGCCAGGAGATTGAACGCGTAGAGGAACCAGGCGATGGCGGTCAGCACCGAGGCGATGAACAGCGACTTCAGGATGCCCACCAGGCAGGTGGCGAGCATGATCTCGAAGGTGCGGACGGGGGCGATGAACAGGTTGAGGAGGTTCCGCACCCAGATCTCCTCCGTCACCGACAGGGTGATCGCCTGTTGGGAGCGGTAGAGGATGTCCCAGAAGATCGCCGCGCCGATGAGGAACGCGATGGACGCCGGAACCTTCGACCGCTGGAGGTACACCGTCAGGAAACCCCAGAGCAGCAGCTCCATCACCGGCCAGAAGAAGACCTCCGTCAGCCGGCTCGGGCTGCGCCGGTAGAGGTAGAGGTGGCGCATCACCAGGGTGCCGACGCGGTGCCACATCAGGGCCGCTCCATCCTCGCCCCCGGACTCCGGGCCAGGGCGATGAAGAGGTCCTCCAGCGAGGAGGAGCCGGCGCGAGCGACCACCTGGTCCGGCGCGCCCTCGGCGACGATGCGCCCGCCGGCGAGGAAGATCACCCGGTCGCACATCTGCTCCACCTCGGGCATGTTGTGGGAGGTGTAGATCATGGAGACGCCCCGCTCCCGCTGCACCCGGCGGAGCACGTCCCGCACCTTGGCGGCCATGTCCGGGTCGAGGCTGGCGGTGGGCTCGTCGAGGAAGAGGACCTCGGGGTCGTTGATCAGGGCCTTGGCGAGGTGGACCCGGGTCTGCTGCCCGGAGGAGAGGCCGCCGGTCACCCGCCGGAGCACCTGCGGAATCTCGAGCAGCTCCAGCAGCTCCTCGATCTTCCGCCGCGGCCGGCGCAGACCGTAGAGGCGGGCGAAGACGTTGAGGTTCTCCCAGACCGTGAGGTTGCTCGGCAGGAAGACGTAGGTCGAGGAGAAGTTGACCCGCTGGAGGATCTCCCGGCGGCGGCGCGCGAGGTCCAGGCCGAAGATGCGGATCTCGCCGGAGTCCGGCGTGGTCAGCCCCAGGAGGAGCTGGATCGTGGTCGTCTTGCCCGCGCCGTTGGGCCCCAGCAGGCCGAGGATCTCGCCGCGCCGGAGGTCGAAGGAGACGCCATCCACGGCCTTGACGTCGCCGAAGCGCTTGGTCAGGTCGCGGACCTCGATGACGCTGTCGACGGGAGGGGTGTCGGACAAGGCGCGGCTCGATCAGGCAAGGGGCAGGCGCCGGATCTGGTCCATGTAAATGTCCGCCCGGCGCTCGGCGACGAGGTCGAGCGCCAGCATCATCGCCGACTGGAGGATCAGTCCCAGAGAGCCCGCGTAGAGCGTCTGGCGGTCCCGCAGGAGAAAGAATCCCGCCAGCCCCAGCCCAAGCAGCGCAATCTCGATCGCTTTGTAGACCGTGAAGCTCTTCCGGACCTTCTCCATTCGGGGCAGCTCGGCCGCCACGTAGGCTGGGGGATCGCTCGCGAGCTGCCGGTGCAGGGTGGCCACCTGCGCGTCCATGCGGAAGTAGACCGTTCCACCCACGACGATCTGGATCAGCGCGATCGCCACCAGCGGGTACGCCATGCCGCGGTAGGGGCTCCCGGTCCGCCAGAGGACCACGGAGGCGGCGATGGCCGCGAGCCCCACCAGCAGGAAGAGGAGGCTCTCGCGCTTCTCCGCCGTGAAATAGGTGACGATCGCGGCATGTATCTCGTTGGCGGGCTTCACGCCTTGCCCCGTAGCGATCAGTGGGACCGTAGCGAGCGGGCGATCAACCCGAGGCCGCCGAAGAGCAGCACCAGCATCAACAGGGTGTTGAACAGGCTCGTGCTCCGGAAATAGATCTCGAGGTTCATCAGGATGCCGGCGAGGATGATCGTCGCGCCGGCGATCAGCAGCAGCCAGCCGGCCTTGGACCGGCCGTTGAAGAACAGCAGGGCCACGCCGATCAAGAGGGGCACCAGCGTCAGTCCGAAGGCGTTGTACCCCCAGAAGTGCCAGAAGCCGCTGGTCACCGTGACCTGCTGGGTGAGCAGGTAGCCTCCGGCGCAAGCCATGATGAATCCGATGAGGAACTCGCCGAGGCCGCCGGGGGTGCCCCCCGCGCCCTGGAACCGGGTCTCGCTTTCCATTCTCCTATCCTACACGCGGCGCAGGATCAGGTGGCGGTAGGACCCGACGGAAGGCTCGTCGCGCTCCACGGCGAGGGGGGCTCCGGAGCGGGCGAGGATCTCCCCCATCCGCCGGTTCGTGCTGGTGAAGACGAAGTCGAGCAGGGCGAGCCCGGCCCTGCGGAGGAGCCCCGGCCGGACACCCTCCGGCAGGAACTTGTCAAAGACCGCTAGGCGCCCGCCGGGCCGGAGCACCCGTGCCACCTCCCGCAGGCAGCGGATGGGGTCGGGGATGACCTCCAGCACCATGTGCAGGATGGCGGCGTCGAACGAGCTGTCGGGCAGCTCGAGCGCCATGCCGTCCATGACCCGGAACTCGATCCCTGGACGAGCGTAGGCCATGGCCTGCCGCAGCATGCCGGACGTCAGGTCCGTCGCCAGCACCTCCACCCCCTCGGGGACGAACGGCAGGTCGGCCCCGGTGCCGCAGCCGATGATCACCAGCCGCTCGCCGGGCCGCATGTCCAGGAGCTGAATGGAACGCTGGCGCTCGCGGGGGAACCGGGTCACCCGATCGTAGTGGGGCGCCCAGAGGGTATAGCGGAAGCGCAGCCAGGCGTTGGAGGGCATCGCATCTCTCTGCGGACAAGGGCGGAGGATACCGGAATGACGCCCGGAGAGGAAAAAGGGTGGGTAGAGGCGTCCCGGAGGGGGACGCCTCTACCCGAGGGGAGAGCTTGCAGAGGAGCCGGAGCCGCGGGGCGCGGGGCTCAGAACGGCATCCTCGGATGTCCAAGATCCTCGCGGAGCCCTGGCATGGGAGCGGGCTCGCGGGACGCGTCGCCAAAGAACTTTCGGACCTGCATCGGGTCCGTATGGGCCAGGCGATGGTAGAACCGGAGGGCCATCTCGACCTCCGTCCGCCAGAGGGAGCAGAGGTCCTCCGACATCTCCCGCTCGTCGCCGTCCTGCGCCGAGGCCACATAGGCGCTATGGCTGCAGACGTGGCGGGCCCAGCACCCCTGGCAGGGGAACTCGCCGGTCTCGGGCTCCGCCCGGCCTCGGAAATCGGCCAGCCGCAGGTCGAGATTCTCCAGGAAGGAGCGGGGGTAGACGTCCACCATCGGCACCAGCCCGGAGCCGCCGTGCCCGCCGTAGGGCGAGTCCAGGGGCTCGCTCCGCATCAGGCGGTCGACGATGCGCGTCAGCGGCTTGTAGTCGACCGGCAGATGCTGGGCGGCGAGCTCGTCGGCCATCTCGTCGCACACGGCCATCAGGTCGTTGCGGATCTCGCGCCCCCGCGCGGGGTTCGCCAAGCCGTCGCCGACCACCGAGTCCTCGAGGACCGTGGCGTCCAGGTGGCGGATGCCGGTCTGCTTCGCCCACTCCCAGAGGTCGAGGAGCCGCCCGCGGTCCAGCACGCAGTGCACGGTCAGCCGGTCGCCCAGGCGGTCCAGCAGGAGCCACACCGCCGCGGCGCTCCCCCAGGAATCCCGCCGGCTGCAATGGTCGGCGTAGAAACCTTGGCGGGGTGCCGGATAACTGCCACAGAGCAGCCGCACCTGGAACGAGCAGCCGGCGAGGAAGCCGGCCCTGGCGGGCGTCGCTTCCGAAGCGTCCAGCGTCAGCTCGAAGGAGATCTCCTGGCGCAGCGGCCCCGCCAGCCGGCAGGACTCGACGACGATCCGCTCGAGAATACCGTTGCCCGGGAAGGCGCCGCCCCAGTTCAGGTGCAGCTTGACGCGACCGCTGCCGGAGCTCTGAGGAAGAACGAGCCCGAGCGCTTCCAGGGCCGCCTCCTCCCGTCCCTGGTCGATGCGGACGTGCAGTTCGTCGTCGACCTGATAGATGGTACCGGGAGGCCACCAGCCGGCCGTCTCCGGAGGAGCGGCCACTGACGCGGCCCCGCTCCAGCCCTCTCCGCTCTCCCCGGTGAGCAGGTCCTCGTTGACCAGCCAGCCGACCAGGGCCTCGTCGAGGTCGCCCGTTTCCAGCGCGGGAGCGGCGTGGAACTGCAGCTCCTCGGGAACCTCCACCACCGCCGCCCGCTCCATGTCGTAGACCAGGCTGCAGGAGCCGTCCCCCTCGATCAGGGGGTGCAGGGCCCTGAGCCGCAGGACTCCAGGCATGGGCATGGCGGTGACGTGAAGCATGGCTCGTCGTCCTCCTCCTCGTGACGCCGGGCGGGCGAATCGGCCGATTTTCCCCCACTTTCAAGTGACCTCGACGGCCTTTTCCATTTCGCCTCTACTACCAACGTTACCGCAGAGGCGGTTTATGGGACAAAAATCCCGAACTTTCTTGGAAAACCCTGTTTTCAGGGGGTTTGAGATCCTTGCCATAATTCGCAGCAAAAAATGCAAGCAAACATAAGGACGGTCCAGAACCGCCCTTTGAAGCTTCAATAAGAATTTACTTCGCCGAAGAGGAGCCGGGTTTCAGCCAGCGGTCCAGCCAGGCCAGCACCGTCTCGTGCCAGAGAACGCTGTTGGCAGGCTTGAGCACCCAGTGGTTCTCGTCGGGGAAGTAGAGGAACTCGCTGGGGATGTCCCGCCGCTGGAGGGCGTTGAAGGTGGCGAACCCCTGGTTGTCGGGGACCCGGTAGTCGAGGCCGCCGTGGACGACCAGCATCGGCGTCTTCCAGCGCTCCACGAAGTTCGCCGGGTTGTGCTTCTCGTAACCCTGCGGGTTCTGCCAGTACGGCCCGCCCTGCTCCCACTCGGGGAACCAGAGCTCCTCTGTACCGTAGTACATCATGCGCTGGTCGAAGATGCCGTCGTGGTTGACCAGGCACTTGAAGCGGTCGGGCCAGTTGCCGGCGATCCAGTTGACCATGAACCCGCCGTAGGAGGCGCCGAGGGCGCAGGCCTGGTCGCCGTCGATCCAGGGGTTCTCCTGGAGGGCCGCCGCCAACCCCTTCTGGAGGTCCACCAGCGGCTTGCCGCCCCAGTCCATGCGGATGGCATCGGTGAAGGCCTGCCCGTAGCCGGTCGAGCCGTGGAAGTCGACCGACACCACGGCGTAGCCCGCCCCGGCGTAGGCCTGCGGGTTCCAGCGGTAGTGGAACTCGTTGTTGAAGGATCCCTGGGGGCCGCCGTGGATGAGGAAGGCGAGCGGGTACTTGCGGCCCGGCTGGAAGCCCGCGGGCTTCGTCACCCAGCCGTAGACCGTGTCGCCGTTGGCTCCCTGGAACGAGAACGGCGCGGACTCGCCCATGAGCGCCGCCGCGACCTTCTCCGCGTTGACGCGAGTGATCTGGACGAGGCCCGAGCCGTTGCGCTTGACGGTGTAGAGCTCGACGGGCGAGCGCAGGGTGTCGCGGCCGAAGACGACGCGGTCGCCGGCCAGCTTCGGCTCGCGGACGTGCCCGTCGCCGACCAGCTTCGTCACTCTGCCGGAAGCGACGTCGATGGCGAACAGAGGGGTCTGGCCGACGTCCTGAGCCGTGGTGTAGAGGGTGCGGCCGTCGGGCGAGAAGATCAGCTCGTTGGCCGAGCGGTCCCACTCCTCGGCGAGCACCCGCTCGCGGCCGGTCGCGAGGTCGCGCAGCTTGATGCGGAAGCGGTCGGCCTCGTAGCCGGGGCGCGACATGGCGAGCCAGGCCAGCGTCTTGCCGTCCGGGGAGAAGGAGGGCTGGGCGTCCCAGGCGAGGTTGGCCTTGGTCAGGTTCTGCGGCGGCCGGGAGCCGTCGGCCGGCGCCAGATAGAGGTCGAAGTTCGTGGACCAGGGCTCCTCGCGCCCCGCGTCACGCGCCGTGAAGGCCACCGAGCGGCCGTCGGGGGAGAAGGTGAACTCCTCCGTGCCGCCGAAGGGGCGGGAGGGGATATCGGCGTTCATGCCCCGCGAGAGGTCGACCGGCTCACCGCCGGCGACCGGCATGACGAAGAGGTGATTGCGGCGCCCCTCCGACCAGGCGTCCCAGTGGCGGATGAAGCCGGCGCCGCCCTGGTAGAGCTGCCCCGAGGCCTTCGCCTTCCCCTTCTGGTCCAGCCGCTCCTTGGTGCAGGCCAGGGTCGGGCAGTCGGGGAAGACCTCCAGGCTGAAGGCGATCCACGAGCCGTCGGGCGAGACCGCCAGGTTCGAGACGTCGAGCGGCAGGTTCGTCACCTGCACCGGGTCGCCGCCTGCCGCAGGCAGCCGCCAGACCTGGCTCGACCCGGAGCGGGTGGACAGGAAGTAGAGGCTCTTGCCGTCCGGCGCCCAGCGGGGGTTGGTGTCCGAGGCCGGATCGCTGGTCAGACGGGTCAGGCCGCTGCCGTCGATGTTGACGCGCCAGAGATCGAACCGCCCTTTGTTGGCTTCGAGGTCGGTGGTGCGGACGACGAAGACCACCCGGTCTCCCTGCGGCGAGGGCTGGGGTTCCGTGATCCGGTCCATGGCGAGGAGGTCGTGGACGGTGAACGGATGGGGCTCCGCCGCGGCGGGGAGGGAGACGGCTGCGGCGACGACGAGGGTAGACAGAAGCTTGCGCATGAGTCCTCCAAGCAGTACGGCGGAGAACTCTACCGCAGGATGGGAGCCGAGGCGGATGGAGAGATCCCCCTCACCCACACTCCCCGTCCCGCTCCATCTCCAGCACGTAGTCGCGGACGCGGCCCGCGTCGTCGGCGTCGGGGGCCAGCGCCGTGTAGCGCCGGAACTGGGCGCAGGCCTCGCCGAGATCCTTGCGCTCGTAGAGCAGGAGCCCCAGCTCGCGGTGCGGGGCCGGACGGTCCGGGTCCAGCTCGATGGCCTTGCGGAAGGAGTCCTCGGCCTCGCCGCGGAGCCGGTGCTGCCCTTCCGCGCTCTTTTCGGCGGCGGCCTGGGCCAGCCGGAGCCGACCCGCGAGGAATTGGGTCTCCGGATCCTCGGGCATCCAGGCCCGCGCCTTGCCGAGCTGGCTCTCGGCGAGCTTCAGCCGCCCCATCTCGAGGTTGAGGCGGGCGTCGTCCCGCACGACCGGCCGGATGCGGCGGGTGAAGGCGTCTTCCCGCTCTTGCTGGAAGGCCTCGTCGGGAGCGCTTCCGGGGTGCTGGGCGACGTATTGCCGGGTGTTCTGCAGCCGCTCGGTGAGCCGGGGATGGCTGCCGAAGAAGAACGCCTCGACCTTCCTCGGCTCCCCACGGTCGTCCAGGAGGGCCTGGTAGACCTTCGGCGCCTGCTGCAGGTCGTAGCCGGCCTTCGCCATCTTGACGAAGCCCCCCTCGTCCGCCTCGACCTCGAGCCCCCGGCCGTAGCCGTTGACCGACGCCAGGAAGGCGAGCTGTAAGCCGAGCCCCACGATCAGGTTGCCGACCACGTCGATGGTGGCGGCCTTGCCCCAGTCGCCCTTGCTGAGGGCGTCCCCCTCGGCGTCGGCGATGACCACGGCGGCGGCCAGGGCGGCGAGCGAGAGGCCGATCTGCTTGTTGAGGGCGCTCCGCTGGTAGCGCAGCATGTGGCGGTTCTCGACGTGGGTCATCTCGTGGCCGAGCACCGTCGCCAGCTCGTCCTCGTTCTCCATCCGGGCGAGCAGGCCCGTGTGGACGTAGATCGAGCCGTGCGGGTAGGAGAAGGCGTTCAGGGTCGGATCCTCGATGACCCGGACCTTGTAGCGCAGGGCCGGGTTGACGGCCATGCCGGCCGGGTTGAGCCGCGCGACCACCTGCTCCAGGTAGGAGTCGAGAAGCGGGTCCTGATAGAGCTTGACGTTCTCAAGGAGCTTCTTCTCCTCCTCCCGGGACCGGTCCCAGAGGGCCTGCTCGTCGCGGAGCGGCTTGAAGGAATCCCCCTGGCTGGAGATCGGCGGAACCTGCGTCGAGACGCAGGAGGCGGCGACCAGAAGCAGGGTCGCCAGGGCGATGGATCGGAACGCGACGGAGTGGCGCATGGCTTTCTCCCGAATGTGATGCCGGTCGAGTTCCTTCCATTCTACTCCAGGGAGAGCACGGCCTGGCGGCGGGCGCCGCCGGTCGGCGAGACTCCCTCACATCGAGATCGAGCCCTTGCGGAACTCGGTCTTGTCGAGATGGGCGTTGATCAGCACGGCGGAGCCGGCGCGGGAGAGCCGCAGCGCCTCCTGGAGCACGGCCGCCGCGTCCTCGCCGCGCTCGAGCAGGAGCCCGCGGCCGCCGTAGCCCTCGGCCACCTTGTGGTAGTCGGTGCGGGCGAGCACGGTGCCCACGTCGTCCTTGAGGACCTCGATCTGCTCGCGCGCGATCTGCGTCCAGCCGGCGTCGTTGCCCACCACCGCGATCACCGGGATGCCATGGCGGGCGAAAGTGTCGAACTCGGCGAGGCTGTAGGCCACCGAGCCGTCGCCATAGAGGATCCAGACGTCCGCCTCCGGCCGGCAGAGCTTGGCGCCGAGGGCGAAGCCGCCGCCCACGCCGAGGGTGCCGAAGACGCCGGGGTCGAGCCACGAGAGCGGCGCCCGCGGGCTCACCGTGTAGGCGGCGGTCGCCACGAAGTCGCCGCCGTCGGCCACGATCACGCTCTCGGCGGTGAGCGCCCGGTCGATCTCGCGGCAGAGGTGGAGGGGGTTGACCCGCTCCCCCGCGGTCGCGGCCTGTTTTTCGATCTCCCGCTCGCGCTCCGCGTCGCGGGCGCGCAGGGTGCCCAGCCAGTCCGTCCACCGGCGCCCATTGCCCGAGAGGACCCCGGCCAGCTCGCGCAGGAGGAGCCCCGGATCGGCGTGGACCGGAAGGTCCGGCTTGCGGTTCATCCGCAGGTCGGACTCGCTGCGGTTGACCGCGACCAGGAACGCCTTGCGGCTGATGTGGCGGCCGTAGTCCAGGCGGAAGTCGTTGGGGATGCCCGCGAGCAGGACGAGGTCCGCCTCGCGCAGCGCCTCCTTGCGCTTGTGCCGGAGCTGGAGGGGATGGCCCGGGCCGAGCAGTCCCCGCGCGCCGCCGGCCAGGTAGACCGGCGCGCCGATCGTATCGACGGCCCGCGCCAGCTCCTCGGCCCGCTTCCGGGTGGGCGAGGAGAGCAGCACCTGGCCGCCGAGCACCAGCACCGGACGCTTCGCCTTGCGCAGCCGCGCCGCGGCCTTGCGCACGTCGCTACGGTCGGGAGCGGGAGGGGGGATGGGCCGCGGCGGGGCCGGAACGTGCTTGTCCGCCCCGGCGAACAGCTTCGTCGCATGGCGCTGGAGATAGAGGCGCATCCCGGCGCCCGCGAGCCCTCCCCCCCTGGAGCTGGCCCCATACCACTGGCGCACCAAGGACTTGTCATAGAGGAGGTCGACCGGACACTCGAGGAAGACGGGGCCGGGCACCCCCGAGCGCGCCGTCTCGAAGGCCCGCTCCAGCATCGGCACCAGATCGCGCACGCCCGCGGCCGAGGCGGCCCACTTGACGTGCGGCTCGAACAGCGCCATCTGATCGATGTCCTGGAGCGCGCCGCGCCCCTTGAGCAGGGTCGCCGCGGCGCCGCCGAGGATCACGACGGCCGACTGCGCGAGCTGGGCGTTCTTGACCGCAGTGATCGTGTTGGTGACGCCCGGCCCCGCTGTGACGGCCGCCACCCCGGGCACGCCGGTCAGCCGGAAGACGGCGTCGGCGGCGAAGACGGCGTCCACCTCGTGGCGGACGTCCACCACCCGGATGCCGCGCGCCTTGGCCCCCACGAGGACGGGCGAGATGTGCCCGCCACACAGGGTGAAGAGGAACCGCACCCCCTGTTCCACCAGCACCGCCGCGATCCGGTCGCCGCCGTTCATCCCCTGCCTCCCGCGTCGAACGCGTGCCCCGCCAGCGTGAAGCAGACGAAGCTCCCGGACATCACCGCCTCCTCCCCGCGCCGGACCTCGACCCGAACCCGGCTCCTGCGGCCGTCCGTCTCCTCGACCCTCGCCTGCGCGACCAGCCGCTCCCCCACCGAGACCGGCTTCAGGAACCGCGCCTCCGCACTCCCCAGCACCACGTCGGGATGGTTGACGGCAAGCATGGCGGCATAGTCCGCGAGGCCGAAGACGAACCCGCCGTGGACGAGCCCGCGCTCATCCGCCGCCATCTCGGGCAGGGTGACGAGGACGACGGTGGACGTGCCCTCGCCGAGATCCACGGGCTCGCCGACCAGCCGGCAGTCGATGGCGAGGTGGGTCCGAGGAGATTCCGGCGGCCGGTGGTCCACATTCACGAGCGCGGATTATAGGCGGAGAGGATTTACCTGGCCTGCATCCACGGTTGGATGTAGGATGTTGCATAGACCACTCCCGGCTCAGACGGAGGTGAACATGGCTCCATCGAGGTTGGTCCTGGCTCTCGTGGCGGCGGGGATGGTGCTCGTACCCTTGGCTGGAACGGCGCAAGACGAATCGGGCCTGCCGCCGGAAACCCTTGCGCAGTCGACTCCGCTCTTCGCCTTCCAGAGCCAGGGCAACCGGCCGGCGCTGGTCTTCACCCGCAGCGGCAATGCCCAGGAGCACGATCCACGGGTCTTCATCTCCTCGCGGGACAGCTGGCGGCTGGTGCAGCTCCCCGCGGATCTGCACAACACGGCCTGGGTCTTCGCGGGCCGGTCGATCACCGGCAGCGGCGTGTGGGGCATCACGCAGGGAGCGGGGACGGCCCTGCTGTTCGTCTCCAGCGCCAACGACGGCCGGAGCTGGAAGCTCCGCGGCTCGCTCCAGAAGGTCTCCCCGCAAGCCGTGGTCGAGCTGTTCTCGATGAACGAGGAGGGCAAGGGCTCCCTGATCCTCCGCCTCGACGAGGACCCCCGCCCCGACGCTCCCCGGCTCGGCTACTACCTCTACCTCACCAAAAATGGTGGCAGGAACTGGTCCGAGGCGATCTACTCCCAGGGCAGATCCCTGCCGCCGCCAAACCTTCTGACGCCTCCCAACCGCACCTTCGACGGCCAGCAGAGCTTCGACGTCACCGGCTGGCAGCGGCTCCTGGCCGACCTCCAGTCACCCGCCGGCTAGTTCCGTTTTCTGGCACCCTTTTTGCTCTTTTCCTGACCATGGTGTGGCGGCACGCTCCGCCATGCTCCGCACGTCAAGCGCGTGTGGCCCGCCAACGAAGTTTCGTGGCGTAACGATGACAACCAACAGGAGGTGCGACGATGGCCGACCGCGACTACAGGAGGCATGACGAAGATCGTTACCGCGACCGGGGAAGGGAGGAGGAGGAAACGAACCGCGGTTACGGCGGCCAAGGCTACGGCACGCGCGAGCAAGGCGGCCGTGAAGAGGGTCGCGGCGGGGGCGGCGGACGCGGCTATGAGGAGGGCCGGAGCTGGGGCAGCGACAGGAGCTACGAGGAGAGCCGCTGGGGTGGTGGACGTGGCTACGAGGGTGGCACCTCGGGCGGGGGCGGTGGACGTGGCTATGAGGAGAACCGCTGGGGTGGCGGACGTGGCTACGAAGGCGGCACCTCGGGCGGTGGACGCGGCTACGAGGGTGGCGGCTGGAGCGGCGGCGGACGCACGGGCAGCGAGTACGGCGAGGTCGGCCGCGGCTACGGCGCCCGCGACTACGGCGCAGGAGAGCGCGGATCGAGCTGGGAGCGGCGGGGCGGGAGCTGGAGCGACGACTGGCGCCGCCGCGGCGGCGAGTCCGGCGGCGGCTACGGCAGCACCGGCGGTTACGGTGGCGGCGGTTATGGGAGCACCGGTGGCTACGGTGGCGGTGGCGGCTATGGCAGCACTGGCTACGGCGCCGGCGGTCAGGGCGGCGGCTACGGCAGCACCGGCGGCTATGGCCAGGGCGGCTACGGCTCGACGGGGAGCAGCTATGGCGGCGGCTACGGCTCGACCTGGGGCGAGGGCCCATACACCGGCCGTGGCCCGCAGAACTATCAGCGCTCCAACGATCGCATCCGCGAGGACGTCTGTGACGTATTGACCCGCCATGGCGAGGTCGACGCCACCAACGTCAACGTGCGGGTCGAGAACGGCGAGGTCACCCTCGATGGCGTCGTCTACAGCCGCCACGAGAAGCGGCTCGCGGAGGATGCGGTGGAGAACCTGCCGGGGGTCCGCGAGGTCCACAACCGGCTGCGCGTCGAGCCCCGCGAGGGCGAGCGCCGCGGCGGCTTCCTCGGCTGGCTGACCGGCGAGAATCGCGAGGAGAACCGCGGCGCCTCCGGCACCGGCGGGTCTCAGGCAGGTGCCACCACCGGCGGCACGGGAACGACCGGTTCCACGGGTGGCTCGACGGGCTCCACCGGCTCGGCCCAGGCGGCCGGGAGCACCGGCACGGCCGGCTCCACCACCGGCTCGACCGGGACCACCGGCACCACTGGCCGGACGGGCGAGACAGGCGGCGGCAACCGCTAGCCTTCCGCCACCGCGCAACCCGCGCCGCGATCCCGTCCGAGCCGGGGTCGCGGCGCCCTACTCCTCCCCCAGGAACGGATAGCGGAAGTCCTTCGGCGGCACGAAGGTCTCTTTGATCGCCCGTTGCGAGGTCCAGCGCAGCAGGTTCGCCATCGAGCCCGCCTTGTCGTTGGTGCCGGACGCCCGGGCGCCGCCGAAGGGCTGCTGGCCGACGACCGCCCCCGTCGGCTTGTCGTTGACGTAGAAGTTCCCGGCCGCGTGACGCAGCGCCCTGGTGAGGTGCGCGACCGCCTTGCGGTCTTCGGCGAAGACGGCCCCGGTCAGGGCGTAGGGGCTCGTGGTGTCCACCAGCTCCAGGGTCTCCTCGTACTGCCCGTCCTCATAGACGAAGACGGTCACCACCGGGCCGAAGATCTCCTCCTGCATCAGCTTGAAGCGCGGGTTCGTGGTGAGCACCACCGTGGGCTCGATGAAGTAGCCCTCGCTCTTGTCGCCGTTGCCGCCGACCAGGATCTCGGCCTCGGTCGAGCTCTTCGCGTGGTCGATGTAGCGCAGGATGCGGTCGAAGGAGGGCTCGTCGATGACCGCCGCCATGAAGTTGCGGAAGTCCATCGGCGAGCCCATCCTGATCTCCCGGATCTCGTCGAGCAGCCGTTCCCGCACCCGGTCCCACAGCGAGCGGGGGACGTAGGCCCGCGACCCGGCCGAGCACTTCTGCCCCTGGTATTCGAAGCCGCCGCGGATGACGGCCGCCACGAACGCGTCCACGTCCGCCGAGGGGTGGGCGAAGACGAAATTCTTGCCTCCTGTCTCTCCCACAATCCGCGGATAGGAGCGGTAGTTGGGGATGTTCTCGCCGATCGTCTTCCACATCGACTGGAAGACCGGCGTCGAGCCGGTGAAGTGAATGCCCGCGAACTCGCGGTGAGCGAGCACCGGGTCCCCCACCTTGCCGGCCTTGCCGGGCAGGAAGTTGAGGACGCCGTCCGGCAGGCCCGCCGCCTGGAGGAGCCTGGCGATGTAGTAGTTGGAGAGCACCGACGTCGAGGCCGGCTTCCAGAGCACCGCGTTGCCCATCAGCGCCGGCGCGGTCGGCAGGTTGCCGCCGATCGAGGTGAAGTTGAACGGCGAGACGGCGAAGACGAACCCCTCGAGCGGCCGGTACTCCACCCGGTTCCAGACGCCCGGCGCGGACCAGGGCTGGTCCATGTAGAGCTGCCGCATGAAGTAGGGATTGAACCGCCAGAAGTCGATCAGCTCGCAGGCGGAGTCGATCTCGGCCTGGAACACCGTCTTCGACTGGTTGAGCATGGTCGACGCGTTCAGCGTGTCGCGCCAGGGGCCGGAGAGCATCTCGGCCGCCCGCAGCAGGATCGAGGCCCGCTCGTCCCAGCTCGTCTCGCTCCACTCGCGCCAGGCCTCTTTTGCGGCGTTCGCCGCCGCCTCCACCTCCGCGGCTCCTGCCTGGTGGTAGGTGGCGAGCACGTGCTGGTGGTCGTGGGGGCAGACGGCCTTGGCCGTGTCGCCGGTGCGCACTTCTTTGCCGCCGATGAGGATCGGGATCTCGATCGGCTCGGAGAGCATCTCCTCCAGGCGCTTCTTCAGGGACTTCTTCTCCGGGGATCCCGGCGCGTACGCGCGCACCGGCTCGTTGACCGGCGCGGTCAGGGGGAAGATCGCGTTCGACATGCGGAGATCGTATCGGAGTGCCGGGAGGCGAGCTACCCCTTCAGCGCGGACCAGGCGAAGATCAGCAGCCCCAAGATCAGCAGGGTCCCGCCGATGGGAGTGACCGCCCCGAGCCAGCGCGGGCCGCCCATCGCAAGGCCGAACACGGTGCCGCTGAAGATGACGCTCCCCGCCAGCAGGCACCAGCCGGCGGCGTCGATCCCGCGCCGCGCCCCCTGCGCTCCGAAGAGGCCCACCAGCATCATGGCGAAGGCGCCGTACATGAGGTAGCGCGCCGCGGTCTCCCAGAGCTGCAGCTCGCGCGGACCGAGCCGGTCCGCCAGCGCGTGGGCGCCGAACGCTCCGGCGACGACGGCGAGGGCGCCACCCAAGGCGCCGAGGAAGATCCAGTTCATCGCGGCCTCCTTCAGAGGCCGTCATTGTAATCCGCGGAACGTCGCGCCGGGTCCTCAGGCCACCAGCTCCTCCTTGTTCATCTCCTCGGCCTCGACCTCCTCGAAGCGGGCGGTGAAGTGACGGAGCATCTTGGGGGCGTAGGTCATCCGCAGGCCCTTGAGCGTCTCGCGTCGGGCCGCGATGTCTTCCAGCACCCCCGCCACGTACTCCAAGTGGGAGTTCGTGAAGACGCGCCGCGGCACGGCGAGACGGACCAGTTCCATGGGCGCCGGGATCAGCTCGCCCGTCTCCGGGTGTTCCCTGCCGAACATCACGCTGCCGATCTCCACGCCGCGCACGCCGCCCTCGCGGTAGAGGGCCACCGAGAGCGCCTGCGCCGGAAACCGGGTCTGCGGGATGTGCGGCAGGAGCTGCCGCGCGTCGATGTAGACGGCGTGCCCGCCCGTGGGCCGCATGATGGGGATGCCGGCCCTGGTCAGCATGGCGCCGAAGCTCTCGACCTGGCTCACGCGGAAGCGGAGGTAGTTCTCGTCGAGCACCTCCTGAAGGCCGCGGGCCACGGCCTCGAGGTCGCGTCCGGCGAGGCCGCCGTAGGTGGGGAACCCCTCGATGACGATCAGCCGCTGCTTCAGGACCTCCAGGAGCTGCTCGTCGCGGCTCGCCAGGAAGCCGCCGATGTTGGCCAGGCCGTCCTTCTTGGCGCTCATGGTGCAGCCGTCGGCGTAGCTGAAGACCTCGCGCACGATCTCGGCCACCGGGCGGTGCCCTTGGGCCCCCTCGCGCTGCTTGATGAACCAGGCGTTCTCGGCGAACCGGCAGGCGTCGATGTAGAAGGGGATGCCGAACTCGCGGCACATCTCAGAGACGGCCTTGACGTTGGCGAGCGAGACCGGCTGGCCGCCGCCCGAGTTGTTGGTCAGGGTCAGCATGCAGACCGGGACGTCCTCCCGTCTCTCCTCGAACAGCCGCCGCAGCCGGACGAGGTCCATGTTGCCCTTGAAGGGGTGGTTGAACTGCGGGTTCCGTCCCTCGGGGATGACCAGGTCGAGGGCCACGCCCCCGTTGACCTCGATGTTGGCCCGGGTCGTATCGAAGTGGCAGTTGTTCGGCACGATCATGCCGGGCCGGGTGAGGAGCGCCGAGAACAGGAGGTTCTCGCCGACCCGCCCTTGGTGGACGGGCAGGAAGTGCGGGAACCCGAAGACGTCCTCGATCGTCTGCTGGAGGTGGAAGAAGTTGCGCGCGCCGGCGTAGGCCTCGTCGCCCTGCATCAGGCCCGCCCACTGCCAGTCCGACATGGCCGAGGTGCCGGAGTCGGTGAACAGGTCGATGAACACCGCCTCCGAGGGGATCCGGAAGAGGCTGAATCCCCCCTCGGCGAGGAGGCGCTCGCGCTCCTCGCGGGGCAGAAGCTGGATCTTCTCGACGACTTTGACGCGCCAGGGCTCGGGCAGCGGTCTGCTCATGAGTTCTCCCCCAATGGATGCCGCCTGGGAAGCGGCGAAAAAATGCGAAACAATGAATAACCCGACAGTCTTGGCAGCAGGCGGTCGGATTGTTGTCGCTATAGTGCTCCAGCGGGGATAAAGCGGGACAAATTCGTCGGGAGGATCTGCACGCGCTGGCCGCGGGTCCGCCCCGGAGATACCATCCCGGAGCCATGGCCGACCCGTCCCCCCTCATCGAGCTGCGGAACCTCACCAAGACCTACGAGGAGGGGGACCGGCGGCGGATGGTGCTCTGCGACACCAGCGTCTCGATCCGGCGGGGGGAGCTGGCGGTCCTGATCGGCCGGAGCGGCTCGGGGAAGTCGACGCTGCTGAACCTCCTCTCCGGCATCGACCAGCCCAGCTCCGGCGCGGTGGTGATCGACGGCGTCGAGATCTCCTCGCTGCCGGAGCGGGAGCGCACGCTGTTCCGGCGGGAGAAGATCGGTTTCGTCTTCCAGTTCTTCAATCTCATCCCTACCCTCACGGTCGCGGAGAACCTGCTGCTGCCGCTGGAGCTCAAGGGCAAGGTGAGCGCCGGTGAGCGCCGGGCCGCCCTCGACCTGCTGGCGGAGGTGGGGCTCGCGGACCGCGCCGCGAGCTACCCCGATCGGCTGTCCGGGGGCGAGCAGCAGCGGGTGGCGGTCGCCCGTGCCCTGGCCCACGATCCTCTGCTCGCCCTGGCCGACGAGCCCACGGGCAATCTCGACCTCGAGACGGGTCTTCAGGTGCTGGAGATCCTCGACCGCCTGACCCGGCGAGCCGGCAAGACCATGGTGATGGTCACGCACAGCCCCGAGGTGGTGGGGAGTGCGGACCGGGTGTTCCGCATCGAGGACTGCCGGCTGGTGGAAAGGAGCGATGATTGACACTCCTCCACCGCTCCAGCTTCCGCTACCTCCTCCGCCATCCCTGGCAGTTCGGCCTGGCGGTGCTGGGGGTCGCGCTGGGAGTGGCCGTCGTGGTCTCCATCGACCTCGCCAACGCCAGCGCGCGCCGCGCTTTCACGCTCTCGACCGAGGCGGTCACGGGGAGGGCCACCCATCAGGTGACCGGCGGCCCCGAGGGCCTGCCGGACGCCGCCTTCCGCCGCCTGGTCCTGGAAGCGGGGATCGAGCGGGCGGCCCCGGTGGTCGAGGACTACGTGATGCTCCCCACCGCTGCGGGCCAACCCTCCCGGACGCTCCACCTGCTGGGCGTCGATCCCTTCTCCGAGGTCCCCTTCCGGGCCTACCTGAGCGGCACGCCTGGCGGTTCCGGCAGGGACCGGGCTTCTGTGGACCTCGGACCCCTGCTCACCCGGCCCGGCGCCGGCGTGTTGGCCGCGGGCACGGCAGCGGAGATGGGGCTGCGGATCGGCGACCCGTTCCGCGTCCGCGCAAACGGTACCGAGAAGAGCGTCGAGCTGGCCGGCACGCTGCAGCCGGAAGACGAGAACACCCGCCGGGCCTTGGCCGACCTCCTGATCATGGACATCGCCTCCGCCCAGGAGCTGCTCGGCCGGACCGGCAGGATCGACCGCATCGACCTCATCGTGGATGAGGGTCCCGCCGGAAGACGGCAGCTCGCCCGGGCCGCGGCGGTGCTGCCGGCAGGAGCCCAGATCCTCCGCGCCGGGGGGCGCACGCGGACGACGGAGGAGATGACGCGCGCCTTCCGGCTCAACCTCACCGCTCTCTCCCTGCTGGCCCTGGTCTGCGGCGTCTTCCTCATCTACAACACCATGACCTTCTCGGTAGTGCAGCGCCGGGGGCTGATCGGCACCCTGCGGGCCCTCGGGGTCACCCGCCGCGAGGTCTTCACGCTGGTGCTGGGCGAGGCCCTGATCGTGGCCCTGCTCGGCACGGCCGCGGGCCTCGGCGCTGGAGTTCTCCTCGGCCGCGGGCTGGTGCGTCTGGTGACGCAGACGATCAACGACCTCTACTTCGTCGTCTCCGTCCGCGAGCTGGCGATTCCGGCCGCGACCCTCGCCAAGGGCCTCCTGATCGGCCTCGGCGCCACGCTGCTCGCCGCTCTCGTCCCTGCCCTCGAGGCCACGCAGGCGCCCCCCCGGGCGGTGCTCACCCGTTCGGTCTTGGAGGCGCGGCTGCGCCGGGCCCTGCCGCGCGCCACGGCCCTCGGCGCCGGACTGCTGCTCCTCGGCGCCGGATTGCTGGCGGTCCCGGGAGAAGGCCTGGCGCCGAGCTTCGCCGGGCTCTTCGCCGTGATCCTGGGCTTCGCCCTGCTCGCTCCGCCCGCCACGGTGCTGCTGATGAACCTGCTCCGCCGGCCCCTGGGCGCGCTCCTCGGCATCCTGGGCCGGATGGCCGCCGGTGGCGTGGTCGCCTCCCTCTCGCGCACGGCGGTGGCCATCGCCGCCCTGGTGGTCGCGGTGTCGGTCACCGTCGGCGTCGGCGTGATGATCGACAGCTTCCGCCGCACCGTGGTGCGGTGGCTCGAGATGTCGCTCCAGGCGGACGTCTACGTGTCCGTGCCCAGCCGGGCGGGCGGCTTCAGCGGCGGCGGTCTCGATCCCGAGGTGGCCCGCCGGGCGGCGGCGCTGCCGGGGATCGCCGGCGTCCATCGGATCCGGCGCGTGGAGATCCCCTCCCCTTCAGGCCCCATCCGCCTGGTGGCGATCGGCACGGACGACCGGGGGCTCCGCTCCTTCGATCTCAAGGATGGCCGGCCCGAGGAGGCGTGGCCGGCCTTCCAGCGCGGAGGAGCCGTCCTGGTCTCCGAGCCCTTCGCCTACCGCACGGGTGTGGGCCGCGGCGGCAAGGTCCGCCTGCGCACCGCGCGTGGGGACCGGGACTTCCCCGTGGCCGGCGTCTACTACGACTACGCCTCGGACCGCGGCATCGTGCTGATGAGCCGGGCGACCTACCTCCGCTTCTGGAATGATCCGGCCCTCTCCGGCTTCTCCCTCGATCTCGCGCCGGGGGCCGATCCGGACCAGGTCGTGGATCGCCTGCGGCGGACGATCGGCGCCGGGCGGGCCCTGTCGATCCGGTCCAACCGCTCGCTCAAGAGGATCTCGCTGGAGATCTTCGACCGCACGTTCCTGATCACCGGCGTCCTGCGCCTGCTGGCCGGGTTGGTGGCCTTCCTCGGTGTCCTCTCCTCGCTGATGGCGCTCCAGCTCGAGCGCGCCCGCGAGCTGGGCGTGCTACGGGCGAACGGCCTCACCCCGGGGCAGGTCTGGCAACTGGTGACCTCGCAGACGGGCCTGATGGGCCTGGCCGCCGGGCTCCTCTCGCTGCCGGTGGGCCTGACGCTCGCGGCGATCATGATCTACGTCGTCAACCGGCGATCCTTCGGCTGGACGATCCGCATGGAGGTCTTTCCCGGCGTCCTCCTCCAGGCGCTGCTCCTGGCTCTCGCCGCCGCCCTGCTCGCCGGCCTCTACCCGGCCTTCAAGATGGCCCGGACCTCGCCCGCGCTGGCGCTACGGGAAGAGTGATGCGGCGCCTCCTGACGGTCCTCGCGGTCCTGGGGCTCGCCGCCGCAGCCGTCCTTTATTTCTCTACCCGACCGGACCGTCCCCTCTCCCCCCGCGCCTCCCTCTCGGTCTCCAGCGTGCTGCGCGCCGCCAGCGATCAGGGGTACGCCAGGGCCCTGGAGCCGCGCGAGTTCCGCTTCCCCGCCGATCACGGCCCGCATCCGGAGTTCCGCACTGAATGGTGGTACTACACGGGGAATCTGGAGACGGCCGCGGGACGGCGCTTCGGGTTCCAGCTCACCTTCTTCCGCTCGGCCCTGGCATCGGCGATGCCTGTCCGGGAGTCCGCCTGGGCCACCCGCCAGGCGTGGCTCGCCCACTTCACGGTGAGCGACGTCCAGGGGCGGACGTTCCGCTCTTTCGAGCGCTGGAGCCGGGGCGCGATCGGCCTCGCCGGCGCCCGGGCGGAGCCCTTCCGCGTCTGGGTGAAGGACTGGACGGCGGAGGCTGCAGATGGCAAGGCGCCGCCCATGCGCCTCGTCGCCTCCGAGGACGGGGTTGGGATCGACCTGATGCTCCAGCAGGGCAAGCCGCCGGTCCTTCAGGGCGAGCGGGGCTTGAGCCGCAAGAGCGCGGAGCCGGGCAACGCGTCCTATTACTACTCCCTCACCCGCATGCCCGCCTCGGGGACTGTCCGCGTGGGCTCGGAGCGCTTTCCGGTGCGCGGCCTCGCCTGGATGGACCGCGAGTGGAGCACCAGCGCCCTCGCCGAGGACCAGGTGGGCTGGGACTGGCTCTCCCTCCAGCTCTCGGACGGCTGGGACGTGATGCTCTACCGGCTGCGCAGGAAAGACGGCACCGCCGACCCGGCGAGCAGCGGCACGGTCGTCGATCCCGGCGGCGCGAGCCGGCCGCTCGATCTCGCCGAGTTCCAGATTGCGGGCTCCGGCGAATGGCGGAGCCCACGGAGCGGCGCCCGCTATCCCGCGAGCTGGCGCGTGCGCGTCCCTTCAGAGGAGCTGGACCTCGCGGTCCGTCCGCTCCTCGCCGACCAGGAGCTGGACGTCTCCTTCCGCTACTGGGAGGGCGCCGTCGGGATCGAAGGCACCCATCGCGGCCGGCCGGTCCAGGGGCACGGATACGTCGAGCTGACCGGGTATACGGAGGTCCGGTAAGAACGCTTCTCTCGAGACGTTGGAAGGGTGTGCGCGCGCCTTCCTTCACGCACGCACCGCCGTACCCGTGCCGGTGCCCACCGCGAGGGCCGGAGAGTGCCTCCTCATCCTCACCCCACGGACGGGCACCGGCACGGATTTCTATTCTACGCGGGACTACTTCGCCGTCCTCGCCACCGGCTGGTCCGGCGCGCCGGAGTCCTGGCCGTAATAGGCGAGGAGGCCACGGACGACGGCTTCGGCGACCTTCTGGCGGTAGGTCCTGGTCTGGACCAGCTTGCGGTCCTGGTCGTTCGCCAGGTTGCAGACCTCGAGCAGGATCTTGGCGGGGATGGAGTTGTAGCGCAGCACGGCCGGCACCCACTCGCCGTTGTTGCGGATGATCTTGTCGCGCACCGGCTTGAAGGGGTGGACGGGCAGCCCGCCGGCCTGGAAGGCCGCCACCACCTGCTTGGCCAGCTCGCGGGAGAGGCCCTCGCTCTCGACCCGCTCTTCCCGGGAGAAGGTGATCCGCGGGCTCTCCTGGACCTCCTTGCGCGAGGCGTAGACGCCGCCGCTCTTGCCGAAGCTGCCGTCCCGCATGTCGGCGGCGGGGATGTAGGCCATCACCCCGCGCAGGGACGGATGGAGCGAGTCGGCGTGGATGGAGAGGAAGACCACCTTCTGGGGGTCCTTGTCCGTCTGCACGGTCTTGCGGAACAGGCTGTTCGCCAGGTACCAGCGCAGGTTCACGCCGACCCTGGGGTCCGCGATGGGATACGGAGGCGTGGTCAGCACGGCGTGGCCGCGGGAGAAGGGCAGGACATCCACCTCCGGCACCCGGAAGTCGCCGCCGTCGCGGGTGGTGACGAGCACCCGGGCGGCGGTCTGGCTCTCCAGCACGCGCTTGATCCGCACGGCGATGTCGTAGACGTACAGGCTCTCCCACACGCCGCCGAGGCTCGCTCCCGCGTCCTGGCCGCCGTGGCCGGCGTCGAGGATCACCGTGATGCCGGCGAGCCCCCGGGCCTTGATCTGGTTGCTGAAGTGGGCGCTGGCCCGCAGGCTCTCCTCGTACTCCTTGCGCCTGGGGTGACCCTCGGGCAGGAACTCGGGCTGCAGCACGTCGAAGGGGATCTTGACCCGGTAGCCGATCGGGATGTCGGTCACGTCCGGGATGCCGCTGCGCCGGGCGATCTGGCCGGCCAGGGTGTTGACGTCGGCGGCGAAGACGCGGCCGGTGAAGCGGACCACCACCGAGGAGTAGAGGGCTTCCCCGGGCCGCAGCCGGTAGACTGCGTACTCGCCCTCCTTGTCCACGCCGTACTCGAGCAGGAACGGCTTCTCCGGCACGGGCAGCGCGGTCCGGAACGCGGGCAGCAGCAGCTCGGAGGGGATGGTCACCGCTGTGCCCCTCGGCACGTCGTCGTCCAGCAGCTCGTTGTACTCGCGGATGGCGCGGAAGTTCTCGCCCGTGCCCGTGAACCACTCGGCGAGATGCCAGAGCCCCTCCCGCTGCAGCGGGCCGACCCCGCGCACCTGGTGGCGCCAGCCGTCGGCCTGCCCGCGGTCCTCGGCGAACAGGGCCTTCACCGCCTTGAGCTGCCACTCCTGGGAGAGCAGCCGGAAGGGCACGGCGTAGCGGACGCCCGCGAGCAGGCTGGCGCCGCCACCGTTGGCCTCGGCCACCTGCGGCGCCAGGCGGACGTCGCCGCACAGCCGGCGGGCGAAGGCGGCCAGCCCCTCGCCGCGCCGCGGGATGGCTTCCACCAGGATCCCCCGCTCCTCGGAGAGAGTGGCCACCACTCCCTCCTCGACCGGCACGCGGACCGTGCGCGGGATGGGAGCGGTGTGGGAGGCGGCCGGCGCGGCAGCCGGCGGCGCAGCAAGCCCCAGCAGGGCGAGAAGGGCGGCCAAAACCGCAACCCTGCTGGAGAGCGCCCGCACGGTCAGCCGGCCTCCGCCCCCTGGAAGGTGGGAGCCACCGCCCAGCCCACCTCGCGCTCGAACGCCCGGCAGGCGCGGAAGACCGTGGCCTCGCCGAAGGGCCGTCCCATCACCTGGAGCGACAGCGGCAGCCCCTGCTCGTCGAGCCCCGAAGGCACCGCCACGGCCGGCAGCCCCACCAGGCTCGCGGGGGTGGTGAAGATGTCGGAGAGGTACATGGCGAGCGGATCGTCCACCCTCTCGCCCAGGCGGAACGCCGCGGTGGGGCTCGTGGGCGTCACCAGCACGTCGGCGCGCCCGAGGGCCGCGTCGAGCTCCCGCCGCATCCGCTCCAGCACCGCGCGGGCCCGCCCGTAGTAGGCCTCGTAGTAGCCGGAGGAGAGGGCGAAGGTGCCGAGCATGATGCGCCGCCTGACCTCGGGGCCGAACCCCTCGCTGCGGCTGTCGAAGTAGAGGTCGATCAGGTTGTCCGCCTCGGACGCGCGCCGGCCGTAGCGCACGCCGTCGAAGCGGGCCAGGTTGGCGCTGGCCTCGGAGGTGGCGATCACGTAGTAGACCGCGATGGCCGCGTCCATGCTGGGCACCGAGACCTCCACCAGCTCCGCGCCGGCCGCGGCCAGCCGGTCGAGCGACTCCCGCCAGTTGGCGGCGACCGCGCCGCCGAGCCGGGCGGGGTCGGCCTCGCGGATGACGCCCACCCGCAGGCCCGCGATTCCCTCCTCGATCGTCGAGAGGTAGTCCTCCACCGGCTCCGCGGCGCAGGTCGAGTCGTTGCGATCGGCCCCGGCGATCGCCTGGAGCCCAAGGGCCGCGTCGCGCACGTTGCGCGCGATGGGACCGATCTGGTCCGTCGACGAGGCGAAGGCCACCAGGCCGTAGCGCGAGACCCGCCCGTAGGTGGGCTTGACGCCCACCAGGCCGCACAGCGCCGCCGGCTGGCGCACCGAGCCGCCGGTGTCCGAGCCCAGCGCGAGCGGCACGCTGCCCGCCGCCACCGCCGCGGCCGGCCCGCCGCTCGAGCCGCCGGGCACGGCCCGCAGGTCCCACGGATTGCGGGTCGGCTGGTAGGCGGAGTTCTCGCATGACGAGCCCATGGCGAACTCGTCCATGTTGGCCCGCCCCACCGGCACGGCGCCCGCCGCGAGCAGCCGCTCCACGGCGGTCGCGGTGTACGGGGCTACGTACCCCGCGAGGATGCGCGAGGCGCAGGTGAGCGCGTGCCCCTCCAGATTGAGATTGTCCTTGAGCGCTACCGGCACGCCGGCGAGCGGCCCCGGGTCCTCGCCGGCCGCGATCCGGCGGTCGATCTCCGCCGCCCGCGCCCGGGCCTCGTCCTCGAAGACCTCAAGGTAGGCCGCGATCAGCGGCTCGACGCGGGCCGTGCGCGCCAGACAGGACGACGTCACCTCGGCCGCCGACACCTCGCGCGCGCGCACCCGGCGGGCGATCTCCTCGACGGCAAGCTCCCAGAGCTCAGGCATCGCCGCCTCCCGCCTTCACCTCGGGCACCAGCAGAAAGGCGTCCATCGACGCCGGCGCGTTCGCCAGGAAGCTCTCGCGGTGAAGGCACCCGTGCGGCACGTCCTCCTGCTCCCGCACGCCGCGGGAGGGGATCTCCTGCTCCGCACCCTCGTACGCCTGGAGCTGATCGATGTAGTCGACGATCCCGGCGAGCTCGCCAGTGAGCTTCGCCTCTTCCTCTGGAGTGAAACGGAGCCGGGCCAGGGTGGCGATTTTCTTTACATCTTCGTGGGTTAGTGCCATGGCCTTGAAGTAGAAGTTTAGCCCCGGAGCGCGTATGAAGCAACGTTGGAGCGGTGGATTGATGAATTATGTTCCCCCTCTCCCGTCAGGGAGAGGGGGCCAGGGGGTGAGGCCCCGCGGGCAGACCCTGCCGGAATCCAAAGCTATCGCACCGTCACCGGCCGCGCGAGCACCGTCCCCCTCCTCTCCCGCAGGTCGATCCGGACCTTGCCGGTCTCCCCGGCGAGCGCCGCGTTGTCGAGCGTCAGGACGTAGTAGCCGGAGATCGTCTGGGCCAGGGTCTCCGTGGCCAGGTTGGGCTGACGAAACGTCCTGTAATACATCCCGCCGGTGGCGTCGGCGACGCTCTGGAGGCCGACCTCGAGGGAGTGGGCGTCGGCGCTGGTCACGTCGAGGACGAAGACCGAGGCGTGGGCCTTCCCAAGGGCGCGCACGGCCGGCTTGTAGTCGGGCGTCATATACACGCCGTTGGAGGTGTACCGTCCCAGGCCCCAGCCGAGGAAGATCAGCAGCTTCTCTCCAGGCAGCGGCTCCATGGCCCGCGCCGTCAGCTCCAGGGCCCGCTCCGGAGAGGCAGCCCTGCGCGCCGCGGCGAAATCGAAATGCCTCGCCAGCGAGTGGGGCTCGGCCAGGCGGACATCCTCCTCGGGGCTGAAGAGCATGGCCCGGGCGAGCGCCGCGTGGGTCTCGTCGCGGTCCGCTGTGAAGTCCTGCCACAGCTTCAGGTGGGAATCGAAGGAGACCACGGCGACCTGGTCTCCCGGATGGAGCGTGCCGAGCAGCTCGCGGGTGTACGGCCGCATCCGGAGCTGGCCGCTGATCCGGGTGGGGTTCAGATCAGCCTGGACGAAGAACACCACGAGCCGGCCCGGGGCCGCCGGCCGGACCGCCTCCTCGATCGTCCTCTCCTCGACCGTCGCCACCTCCGGATGAACAGCCGGAGCGGGCTCCTCTCCAGCGGAGATCCAGTCGAGGGCCGTCACCGGGATCTCGCTCTTCCCCACCCGGACACGGAAGTCCTCCGGCTTCAGCCCCAGGATGGGCCGGCCCCAGGTGTCCACGACCCGCACGACGATCGTGGAGAGGGAGACGGTGATCTCATCTTCGAAGGACTGATCGGGCGGAGTCTCGCGCGGAGGTTCCGGGGCCGGAACGGTCCGTCCGGCGGCTCCCACGGCCAGGCCGCAGAGGAGGAGACCGCCGAGGACGAAGACCGCCGCTCCCCGAACCATGGGGCCAGTGTAGCATCCGCCCGTGATCTCCCGGGCCTTCCGGCTCCTCCTCCACCACCCCGCCGCGCAGGCGCTCCTCGCCGCCGCCCAGGGCACGGAGACCCATCTGGTGGGAGGCGTGCTGCGCGACCGCGCCCTCGGCCTGCCGGTCCACGATTTCGACGCGGTGGTGGCCGGCCACGGCCTCGAGATCGCCCGCCGGCTGGCCGGGTCGCTCCCCGCCCGGCTGGTCCTCCTCGGCGGCAAGGACTTCGCCGCCTACCGGCTGGTGCGAGAGGACCTGGTCCTCGACCTCTGGGACCGCGCCGGCGCCTCGCTCCACGACGACTTGGCGCGGCGCGACTTCACCGTCAACGCCTTCGCCCTGGACGCGCGCACGGGAGAGGTTGTCGATCCCTTCAGCGGCCTCGACGACCTCAAGCGGCGGATCCTGCGCGCCACCACGGCCGAGAGCTTCGCGGGCGACCCCCTGCGCGTGCTCCGCCTCCCCCGCCTGCTGCTGCGCCTCCCCGGCTTCGCCGCCGATCCCGGGACCCTGCTCCTGGCGCGGCGGACCTCGCCCCGCCTCGCCGAGGTGGCCGCCGAGCGGGTGCGCGACGAGCTGTCCTTCCTCTTCGATCACCCCGAGGCGTACCGCGGCCTCGCCCTGCTGGTGGCCCTGAACGTCTATCCGAGCCTCTGGCTGGGAGACCCGGGCGAGCCCGGCCGACCCGGCGGCGCGGTGGCGGAGCTGGAAGCCCTGCCGGAGCGCGTCCGCGAGCTGCGCGAGCTCGACCCCGGCGCCGCCGGCGCGGTGGACGCCCGCGCCGCCCGCTTCGCCGCCACCT
>DASWME010000121.1:0-24623 GCA_036399915.1 Thermoanaerobaculia bacterium | reverse complement strand
GCCCGGCGACGTCGGGCCCGAGACCCCCCGCCTGGCCGAAGAGGCCGGCTACCGTGCCGCCTTTCTGAGCCAGGCGGGCCGGATCGTCCCCTCCTCTCCCCGCTTCGCCCTGCCGCGCCTCTCGATCCACGACGGGCCCGTGGAGGTCCTCGCCCGGCGGCTGGGCGAGATCTTCGATCCCGGCTAGGGCACCGGCATCCGGGCCGCGGGTCCCATCGCCGCTCCTCCGTCGTAGGGGAAGCGGTCCTTGAGATCGAGGAAGGGCTTCTCCCAGAAGCGCCAGCTCAGCAGGGCGAGGACCACCGAGACCCCGATCCCCGCGGTGACGAACAGGAGCCATCCGGGGAGATGCGAGCCCAGCACCGCCGGGACCGCGTCGTAGCTCAGGCCCGGGGGCTTGAGGAAGAGCAGCGGGTGGTGCAGGACGTAGAGCCCGTAGCTGTAGCGGCCGAAGAAGACGAGCGCCGGCGCGGCGAGCCAGCGGGCGCCGCGGGAGTCCGGGCGGGCGGCGACCGCCAGGGCCAGGATCCCCGCAAAGAGCACCGCCAGCAGGAGGTACCCGGCGACCGCCACGGCGGCGTCTTCGGAGGGCAGGCCTCCCTTCCACACGAACAGCACGGCAAGGCCGGCCAGGCCGATGACGATGGCGGGCCGGGCCACGCGGGCCGCCGCGTCCGGACCGCCCGGACCGCGGACCGCCAGGGCGAGGAAGGCCCCTGCCGCGAGCGCGTCGAGGCGGGCAGGGGCCAGCACGAACGCGGCCGGCCCGTTCCCCGCCAGGTGGAGGGCCAGCCGCACCCCCACCGCCCCCGCCGCCGCTGCCGCGCAGAGGGCCATCAGCGGGCGCCGGCGCAGCAGGAAGACGGCCAGCGGCCAGAGGAGATAGAACTGCTCCTCCACGGCCAGCAACCAGAAGTGGCCGAGGGCGCCGAACTCGGGCCATCCCTTCGCGGCGATCCGGAAGTTGAGGAGATAGGTCCAGTACCAGAAGCCCTCGCCCCGCAGCCACCGCAACCCCTGGTGGGCAGGCCACAGCGCCGGCAGCAGGACGAGGAAGACCGCGAGGGCGCCGTAGTAGAGCGGCGCGATGCGCAGCAGCCTGCGGACGTAGAAGTTCCGGAAGTAGCGCTCTCCCCCCTTGGCGTCGTACAGGATGCCCGTGATGAGGAAGCCGGAGAGGACGAAGAAGAGGTCCACCCCGATCCACCCCGCCAGGGCGAACCGGCGGACGAAGCGGTCGATCCCGGCGGCCGGCGGCCCTCCGCCGTACAGGGTGAAGTGCAGCACGAGGACGAGCAGGATGGCGATGCCGCGCAGCCCGTCCAGGGCCGCGAGCCGCCCGGAGGCGTGGCTCACTCCGCCCTCCTCTGGGTGAGGAGCCACTCCGCGGCCCCCGCCGCGAGCCCGAGGACGAAGGCGGCGTCCGCCGCCATCATGCGCAGCTCGCGGCGCCGCAGGTAGCCGGGCACCTTGCGGAGCTGCCGTGCCACGTCAGCGCGCAGGCGGCCGAGCATCCGCCGGTCGCCGGGCGCTAGGTGCTTGGCATAGTAGCCGCCGTTGCCCCGGCCGTAGCTCCAGCGCAGCCGCACGTAATCCTGCTTGGTGCGCCAGGCGCGGTGCTCGAGCACCGCCTCCGGCTCGTAGACGATGCGGTAGCCCGCCTCCAGCAGGCGGAAACCGAAGTCGTTGTCCTCCGCGGAGGGGAAGCGGGCCCCGGCGCCGAGCCGCTCGTCGAAAGGCCCCACCTCGGCGAAGGCGGAGCGGCCGAGAATCATGTTCCCGGCGGCCAGCACGTCGCGGCCGAGCCATCCCTGGTAGACCACCCGCTCGTCCCCGAGCATGACGGATGGCGCGATGCCGCCGGCCACCTCGGGCGCGGCCGCCCTCACCTGCCCGGTGACCACGCTGCGGGGCCCGGCCGCCAGGAGCGACCGCAGGAGCGTGCCCCACCAGCGGCGGTCCACCCACATGTCGTCGTCGATGAAGGCGATCAGGTCGTGGCGCGCGGCCTCGACGCCGGCGTTGCGCGCCCGCCCCAGGCCCACGGAGCGGCGGGGCACGTGGCGGACCTCGCACCGCAGGCCGGCACCGAGCCCCTCCAGGCCGGAGCAGGGCGCGTCGCTCTGATCGACGACGACGATCTCGGCGGGCACCTCCTCGCCGGCCAGGAGCGAGCCGAGCGTGTCGAGCAGGAACCGCGGACGGTTGCGCGTGCAGAGGACGAGCGAGGCCGGCGGCAGCGGCGGGGTCACGGCTCCTCGACCTCCACCGTGAACCGGCAGGGCACGGCACCGTCGGACGCCGGCCGGGTCCCGAACCCTTCGCGCTCGAGGTCCACCACCTCCAGGTCCAGGGCGGAGTCGGAGAAGTCGAGCACCGTCCCCCCGGTGTCGGCCAGCCACAGGCCCAGGACGTAGGTGCCCGGGTTCAGCAGCAGCTCCGCGATGCGGAACCGCACCCGGTTGAGGCCGGGCCGCAGGGCGACCACCCGGCCGAGGGAGAGGACGTCGGCGTTGACCAGCTTGGTGCCGTTGCGGTCGTAGAGGGTAACGCCCAGCCCGGAGACGGAACGCGGCTCGGCGGCCTCGATCTCGAGCGCCACTTCGAGTGGCCCGCCCGGGTACGGCTGGTCCGCGGCGGCCTCGCCGCCGCTGCCGTACCAGAGGGCCCGGAAGCGGGCCTCTCCGTTGCCCGAGCGCTGGACGCCCGACAGGTCGATCCACCGCGAGGGCTCCGCCGCAGCGCTGTCGGCCAGGTAGCGGGCCACCACCTCGGCGGTGGGACCGGCGGCGGCGAGCTCGCCGGCCCGCAGGAGGAGGCAGCGGCCGCAGAGGCGCTGCACCGCGTTCATGTTGTGGCTGACGAAGAGCACGGTGCGCCCCTGCCGGGAGGAGACGTCGTGCATCTTGCCCAGGCACTTCCGCTGGAACCGGGCATCCCCCACCGCCAGGACCTCGTCGATGACGAGGATCTCGGGCTCGAGGTGGGCCGCCACGGCGAAGGCCAGGCGGAGACCCATGCCGGTCGAGTAGTGCTTCACCGGCGTGTCGATGAACCTCTCCACCTCGGCGAAGGCCACGATCTCGTCGAACTTGCGGGCGATCTCCGCCCGCCTCATGCCGAGGATGGCGCCGGACAGGTAGACGTTCTCCCGCCCAGTCAGCTCGGAGTGGAAGCCCGTCCCCACCTCCAGGAGCGAGCCCACGCGCCCCACGATCCGCGCCCAGCCGGCCGTGGGCTCGGTGATCCGCGCGAGGAGCTTGAGCAGCGTGCTCTTGCCCGCCCCGTTGCTGCCGATGACGCCCACGACCTCACCGGGGTCGACGGCGAAGGAGACCTCCCGCAACGCCCAGACCGTGTCTCCATCTTCCCTCTCCCGGCGGCGGAACCAGCGGCGGGCGCCGTCGGCGAGCGCGTCGCGCAACGTGTTGTGCCGCGGCTGCAGCCGCCCGATCCGGTAGCGCTTGCCGAGCCCCTCGGCCTGGATCGCCGCGCTCATACGACGTCCGCGAAGGTCCTCTCCATGCGCCGGAAGTAGACGAGGCCGCTCGCCAGCAGGGCCAGCGCCGCCGCGGCCGAGGCCGCGAGGAGCGGGCCCGGCGAGGGGCCCGTCCCCAGCAGGGCCCAGCGGAACCCCTCGACGACTCCTGCCATGGGATTGATCCCGTAGAGGGTGCGCCAGGGCTCCGCGAGCAGGCTGCTCGGATAGGCGATGGGGGTCGCCAGCAGCCAGAGCTGGACGAGGAAGGGGAGCACGTAGCGCACGTCGCGGTAGCGCACGTTCAGGGCAGAGAGCCAGAGCCCCACGCCCAGGGCGGTGATGAAGGAGAGCAGGAGGAGCGGCGCGAGCCAGACGATCCGCGCCGACGGGACGATCCCGTAGCCGAGCATGACCCCCAGCAGGACCAGGAAGGCCAGGGCGAAGTCCATCGCCCCCGCGAGCACCGTCGCGACCGGGATGGCAAGACGGGGGAAGTAGACCTTGGTGATCAGGTTCTGGCTGCCCACCAGGCTGTTGGCGGACTGCACCAGCCCGGTGGCGAAGAACGTCCAGGGGACCAGCCCCGCCAGGCTGAAGACCGGGTACGGCACGCCGTCGGACGGCACCCCGGCCAGCCGGCCGAAGAAGAGGCTGAACACCACCATGGTGGCGACCGGCTGGAGGATCGCCCACGCCGCGCCGAGGGCCGTCTGCTTGTAGCGGACCTTGACGTCCCGCCAGACCAGGAAGTACAGCAGCTCCCGGTACTCCCACAGCTCGCGCAGGCCGATAGACGCCCACCCGCGCGACGGGCGGACGATCGTCACGGGGGGATGCGGCACGGCAAGATCTCCTAGCTTCAGTACAATAGGGCTGACTGGAGATTTTCTCATGATCCGCGAAGATGAAGTCCGGCAAAAGCTCGCGGAGTTACTGTCCGGCGAGCTTGGACTGGAGGAATTCGAAGACTGGCTCGTTCAGCGAAGCTGGAACATGCATCTGGACAGCAGTGCCGGCGCTCAAGATCTCGTGTCGGCCATCGAGTTGGCACCAGCTGAGCATTCCTCTGGTCATCTATCCGAAGCACAGTTGCGCGAAGAACTGCTCTCGCTGCTGGATAACGTGGTAGTGGCAGCTAAGCCCACCTCGAACTTGCCTTGAAGCGACTCGGACACCATTCTAAGTCAAAAAGGGGCGCCTCACGGCGCCCCGTCAAGAAAGAGCGGATCAAAACGGGAGGCTGGAACGAGGGCGCCCAGCCTCCCGAGATCTTCAATCGAACGCGGCGCAGAGCCGCTTACCGCTCTTCTGGCGGGCGATCCGGGTCTCGGCCGCGAAGGAGTTCGGCCCAGCGCTATCGCAGGCGCCCACGCAGCCGTCGGCGTAGCCGACCAGGACCCGGCACTCCTCGTCAGACGTGGCATCCATGAAATCGAGGAGGTTGCGGGTCGTCCCGCAGGTGGTACCGGCCATGCAGATGGTCCCCCTTTGCACCACGTCGCCGGGCTTGACGTCGACGGTCACCCAGCTCGCGCCGCCGTTGTAGGTGTGGGCCACGTAGAGCTTCCAGACGGCCGGGAAGCTGGGATCATCGCCGGTGGCGTCGCCCGCCGTGGTGGTGCCCAGGAAGCCGCAGGCCGCGCGATCGCCGTCGCCAGCCACCGCGGCGGGGAAGACGGCGTTCTTGATGCCGTGCGCGGTGCCCACGTCCTGCGGGCTGGTCCAGGTCGCGCCCTGGTCCTGAGAGGCCGCCACGTAGGGGTGACCGTCGCCGCCCACGTAGCAGAAGTACACCGTGCCGTCGGAGGCGATGCCCACCGAGGGGTCGGAGGAGCCCGCGGAGCTGCCCGGCACCGTCTGGACGGTCCAGGTCAGGCCGGAGTCGGTGGAGACCGCCAACCCCTGCTCGCCGCCGCAGTTCTTGTTGGGCACGTAGGCCGTGCCGTCCGGCGCCACCTTGACGTGGCCATGCAGGCCGCCGCACTGGGTGAGGTTGTAGATCGGCACGGCGGGCCCGAAGGTGAGGCCACCGTCGATGCTCACGGCGCACTGCGCCAGGGCGATGTCCTGCGAGCAGTAGTAGACCGCATTGGGATAGGCGGTGACCGGCCCCAGCAGGCTGCCCGCCGCGAAGGGCCCGCCGCCCACGCTCTGGTGGTCGACGCCGGAGTTGATGCCGGCTCCCTGGCTCGGGGTCCACGTAGCGCCGTCGTCGTCGGTGAAAGCCATCAGGCTGATCTTAGTGGGCAGGAGCTGGGAGACGAACGTGCGGCCCGTCTGCTGATCGGTGAACAGGATGGGATCGAAGGTGATCAGCGAGGTCTGGAGGGCACTCACGTCCTGCCAGCTCGCCGTGGCCGGCGTCGTGCTGTCGTCGAAGTCCACCTTGAGCGTCTCGAGGCCGGCGATGTACATCACGGCGCCCGTGCTCTCGTTGACGCCGAGCGTCGGCTCGCCGGCGTTGCTCCCCAGGTCGCTGCCGGTCCCGTGGACCGAGTAGGTGGGCGCCGGGTCCGAGGGCGGCGGGGGAGGCGGCGCCTGCAGCGTCAGCGTGGCGGCAGCGCTGTAGGAGTGGAGCGCCACGTAGGGGGCGGCGCTGACCGTGTAGGTGCCCGCCGCCGGGTTGTTGAGGACCACCTTCTCGGCCGCTCCGGGGCCGCCCCCCGAGCTGCCCACGAGCTGCCCGCTGGGATCGAAGACCTCGAGATCGTAGTCATCCACGAGCTGCGGAGTGAGGACGATCTCCACCTTGTAGCTCCCGGACGGCGCGGTGATGGTCAGTTTGTAATTGTCACACTTCGTGTTGTTGGGAGTGCCGCAGGTGGTGCCCACGCTCAGCAGCCGGGGACCGCCGCTCCAGGCCGTCTGCGGTGAAGCCGAAGACACGGTTCCAGCGGCCGGGCTGGCGGCCCGCGCCGGCAGGGCGGCGAGCGCCAGGACGGCCGTAACGGCGATGATTTTTCCTGTGGCACGATCGGTAATGGTCATTTCCTCTCCTTCCGGGTTCGTTCAAACCGCTCCAACTGCCGCTCTGACAGACCAGACCAGAGGCGCGGGCGGCGCCATGCCTCCGTTCGTTGACGCGGGAGATCAGCGGGGATCGACGGTCGACATCACGGTTGACGCATCGGTGTGACCGGGTCGCGGGTGCTCATGGCGTACTTCATAGTTAGTAGTACAAATACCAGTTCTCAATTATTCCTATTCCTCCACATCTCCTATGCACCCGGATCAGTAGAATGCGCGCCCGGCCGGCAGGTTCCATGCTCTTTGTCACAACGCGCGTTGCCGGGGCCCTCGCCTTTGCTACAGTTCGCCGCACGGAGGATCCCATGCCCCATCGCGCCCGCATCCCGCTGATCCTTCTCCTGGCCCTGCTCCCCGGCGCCGCCCTGGCGCAGCCGCCGCAGCCCCCTCCCCTGGAGCCGGAGGAGGAGAACGCCCCGCCCCCGCGGACCGAGGTCTCAGCCGCGGACCGGGAGGCCGCCGCCAAGCTGCGGACCCGGGCCGAGGTCTCCAACTTCGAGGCGACCTCCACCTACGACGAAACCCTCGACTTCCTCAAGAAGCTGCAACCCCACTTCCCCGAGATGTACCTGGGCTTCTACGGCACCTCCGGCGAGGGCCGGCCGCTGCCGTTCGTGGTGATCTCCAAGGAGAAGGCCTTCACCGGCCGCAGGGCGCAGAGGTCGGGCAAGCCCATCGTGCTGATCCAGAACGGCATCCACGCCGGCGAGATCGATGGCAAGGACGCCTCGCTGATGCTGCTGCGCGCCCTGGCGGAGGGGAAGCACCGGGAGATCCTGGACGCGGTCATCTTGGTGGTGCTCCCCATCTACAACGTGGACGGCCACGAGCGGATCTCCCCCTACAACCGCCCCAACCAGAACGGGCCGCGCCAAGGCATGGGCTTCCGCACCACCGCCAGCGGGCTCGACCTCAACCGCGACCACCTGAAGCTCTCCTCCGAGGAGGCGCGCGCCCTGATCGCCCTCTTCAACTCCTGGCGTCCCCACCTCTGGGTGGACAACCACGTGACCGACGGCGTCGACCACGACTGGGTCCTCACCTGGGGCTGGGCGGAGGCGCCTCAGACGCCCGCGCCCGTGGACGCCTGGCTGCGCGCCCACATGTCGGCGGTGCTCGCCGCCACCGCGAAGGCCGGGCACAGGAACGGCCCCTACGTCGACTTGGTCGACGGCAACGACCCGTCCAAGGGGTTCACCTCCGTGGTGGGGCAGCCCCGCTACTCCTCCGGCTACTTCCCGCTGCGGAACCGCCTATCGGTCCTCGTCGAGACGCACTCCTACAAGCCCTACCGGGCGCGGGTGCTGGCCAACCGCGACTTCCTGCTGGCCCTGCTGGAGGAGATCGCCCGCGACCCGGCGTCCCTCACCCGGGCCGTGGCCGCGGCGGAGGCGGCCGAAGTCGCCAAGGGCAGGCCGGACGCTCCCGCCTCGGATGCGGTGGTGAGCTACGAGCCGAGCGACGAGGCGGACCGCATCCACTTCCCCGTCTACGCCGGCGAGACCAGGACCTCGGCGGTCAGCGGCCAGCCGCTCCTCCTCTTCCAGAGCGGCAAGGTGCAGGAGATCGAGGTTCCCTGGTACCACAAGGTGAAAGTCGCGAAGACCGTCCCCCGGCCGCGGGGCTACCTGGTGCTCCCCGGCTGGCCGCAGATCGAGGAGCGTCTGCGCGGCCACGGCCTGCGGGTCGAGAGGCTCACCCAGCCCGTCGAGATGGAGGTGGAAACGATGCGGGCCTCGCAGCCGGAGCCAGCGTCCGCCAGCTATCAGGGCCTGACGCGAGTCTCGGCGAAGGTGACGCGGGCCACGGAGCGCCGGCGCGTCCCCGCGGGGGCCCTCTGGGTGCCGGCGGACCAGCCGGACTTCGAGGTGGCGGTCCAGCTCCTCGAGCCCGAGGCCCCGGACTCGCTGCTCTCCTGGGGTCTGCTCTCCTCCATCTTCGAGCAGAAGGAGTACATCGATCCGCGGGTGCTGGAGGGGCTCGTCGCCAACATGCTGAAGGACCCCAAGGTCGCCTCCGAGTGGCAGGCCGCCCTGCGCGACGAAAAATTTGCCGCCGACGCCAACGCCCGCTACCTCTGGTGGTACCGCCGCACGCCGTACTGGGACGAGACCTTCGGCCTGCTCCCCTACTTCCGGGTGATGCGGGCTCCCAGGCTGGCCATCCGGCCCTGGCACTAAGAGAGCCCCCGTGCCTCGCTCGCTCCCGGCCGCCTTCGCGCTCCTCCTCTTCGGCCTCTTCCTCGCCGTGGCCGTGCCGCAGTGCGCGTGGCGGGCCGCGCAGCAGATCGGGGGGGCCGCCCGCTTCGCCGGCGAGAGCCCGCTTGAGCGGCGGCGGCGCGTCTTCGGCCCCGAGTATGCCGAGGGCATCGAGGCCATCCGTCGCGCCATCCCGCCGGACGGGGCCTACATCCTGGTCAACGGCGCCACGGCGGACGAGGGGGCGCGGCTCTGGGTGCGCTTCGACCTCGCCCCCCGCCGGGCCGTCTTCGCCGGCGGGCTCCGCGGGCTGCGCAACCCGCGCAACCGGGGGCGGATCCCGCCGGACCTCGCCTGGGTGGTGGTGGCCCGGGGCCGTGGCGGCGCCCCGGAGCTGATGGATCGCCAGCGCTTCCTGGCGCGGCTGCGGCAGGGCGATGCTCGCTGACCTCGCCGCGGGCCTCGGAGGCGTGGCGCTCTTCGCGCTCCCCGGCCTGGCCCTCACCCGGCTCGTCCCCGCCCTGCGGCACCTGCCGCTGCCGCGCCGCCTTGCCTACGGGTATCTCCTCGGCCTCGCCACCGTGGCCGGCGGGCTCTACGTCCTCTCCTTCCTCTTCGACGTTCCCCTCCGGCCGCCCGCGGTCTTCATCCTCGCCGCCCTGCCGCTGCCGCTGCTCCTGCTCCGTCGGCCGATGACAGGGCAGGTCGAACCCCCGGCCAGAAAAATTCTTCCCCTGATCGCCGCGGCGGTCGGCGCCTTCCTGTCGCTCGGCGTGCTCGCTGCAGGGGTCAACCAGCCGCTGCAGGACTGGGATGGCCGCATGACCTGGACCGCGCAGGCCCGCTGGATCCGCGCCGCGGGGACCGTCCGCCCCGCCGTGCTGGAGGAGGGGCGGTGGTACGTCTCCCACCCCCGCTATCCGCTGCTGCTGCCCGTGGCCCAGGCGGCGGTGATGGACGCCTTCCGCGCCGATCCGGACCGGCAGGCCTTCCGGCCGCTCTACGCGGCCTTCTTCCCCGTCCTGCTGCTGGTGCTCTACGACGGCGCGCGGCGCTGGGCCGGGAGGACCGCCGCGGCGCTCGCGGTCCTCGCCGCCTGCGGCATCCCCCTGCTCCCCTTCGGGCTGGACGGCGGCGCCGCCGGCGCCTACAGCGACCTGCCCCTGGCCTGCTTCTACGGCGCCGCCCTCGTGCTGCTCCTGCGTCCCGTCCCGCGCCCGGCGGACGGCGTTGCCGCGGGCCTGCTGCTCGCCGCCTGCGGGCTGACCAAGAACGAGGGAGCGCTGCTCGCCGGCGCGGCCCTCCTCGCGGCGGCGCTGCTGCTGCGCCGCTCCCGACGGCTCCGGGTCGGCTGGCGACGACTCGCCGCCGCCGGTGCCGTCGCGGCCCTGGCCTTCGTCTTCCTCGCCGCCTGGCGGTCGGGCATCCCCAACCGGGAGGACGAGGATTATGCTCGTCTCCTCGCCACGTCCGGCCTCTGGCCGAACGTGGTCACGCGGATCCCGCACCTCGTTCCCAAGGTGGTGCGGCGGATGTCCAGGTGGGAGCTGTGGCAGGGCTTCTGGGCGGTGGCGCCGATCGTCTTCCTCGCGGGTTGCCGCGGCCTGCGGCGGCGCGTCGCGCTGCCGCTGCTGCTCGCCGCTGCCGCGCCGCTCGCCATCGCTTGGGGGGCCTACGCGGTCAATCCCGCCCCCGCGGAGCTGGTGCGAGTGACCTGGAACCGCATGCTGGTGCAGGGCTCGGTCCCCCTGCTCCTGCTGCTCTCCCTGGCCTTGCGCTACCTGCTCCGCCGGCTGCCCTCGCGCGGGCGGCGCTCGCCTGGCACGAGATATGCTAATTCGTCTATTTCAGGATCGATCTTCGCCAGAGGCTTCCATTGATCTTTTGAGAGCACTTCATTCTTTAGGGGCGATACAGGAATGGAAAGGTACCCTAGCCATGGCAGACTCCGGCAGCCTTGAGAACCGGGATTGGCTTTGCGTCGCGCTGGAGAGGATCGATGACGCCGTCGTCGCCGTAGACGCTGAAGGGCGGGTGACGTTCCTCAACCCGGCCGCCGGGCGCTTGGCCGGCGCCGGCCTGGAGGAGGCGTCCGGCCGGCCGCTCCGCGACGTCCTCCCCCTGCTCGACGAGACGACCCGCCAGCCGGCCGAGATCCCCCTGGACCACCCGGGCGACAGCGCCTACCTGCTGGGGGCCGGCGGCAAGGAGCGGCGGATCGGGGCCACGGTGGAGCCGCTGCGCGACGGCGCCGGCGGCTTGGCCGGGGCGGTGCTGGTGCTGCGCGACCTGACGGAGCGCACCCGCGCCGAGCGGGCCCTGGGCGAGAGCGAGGAGCGCTACCGCGCCTTCATCGAGCAGAGCTCCGAGGGGATCTGGCGCTTCGAGCTGGAGCAGCCGGTCCCGATCGACCTGCCGCCCGACGAGCAGATCGGCCTCTTCTACCGGCACGCGGTGCTGGCCGAGTGCAACCGCGCCATGGCGCAGATGTACGGCTTCGAGTCCGAGGCCGAGATCCTCGGCGCGCGGCTCGGCGCCCTCCTCCCCTCGGCGGACGCGCACAACGTCAAGTACCTCCGCAGCTTCATCGAGTCGGGGTACCGGCTGACCGGCGCCGAGTCGCACGAGCTGGACGTCGAGGGCAATTCCAAGGTCTTCCTCAACAACCTCGTGGGCGTGATCGAGGACGGCCGGCTCGTCCGCGCCTGGGGCACGCAGCTCGACATCACCGAGCAGAAGCGGCTGGAGGAGGAGCTGCGCCGGCGCGCCGAGGAGCTGGTCGGCGCCGACCGCCGCAAGGACCAGTTCCTCGCCATGCTCGCCCACGAGCTGCGCAACCCGCTCGCCCCCATCCGCAACGCGGTCGAGCTGATGCGCCAGGTCGAGACCTTCGATCCCACCTTCCAGCCCTCCCGCGAGATGGTCGAGCGCCAGGTCAAGCACCTGGCCCGGCTGGTGGACGACCTGCTCGACGTCTCGCGCATCACCCGCGGGAGCATCCGCCTGCGCAAGGAGGTGGTCGATTTCAACGCCGTCGTCCAGCGCGCCGTCGAGGGCGCCCGGCCGCTCATCGAGAGCCGCAACCACCAGCTCGAGATCCAGCTCCCGGCGGAGCGCGTCCGGCTGGAAGCCGACTCCAGCCGTCTCGAGCAGGTGATCTCGAACCTGCTCGACAACGCCGCCCGCTACACCATGCCGGGCGGCTGCATCTGGGTGACGGCGGCCCGCGAGGGCGACGAGGCCGTGGTGCGCGTGCGCGACACCGGGATCGGCGTGCCGCCCGACGTGCTGGAGCGGGTCTTCGAGCCGTTCGTGCAGTCGGACGGCTCGCTCGCCCGCAGCGACGGCGGTCTGGGCGTGGGGCTCACCCTGGTGCGCAGCCTGGTGGAGATGCACGGCGGCCGGGTGGAAGCCTTCAGCCCCGGCCTCGGCCAGGGCAGCGAGTTCGCGGTCCGCCTGCCGGCCCGCCTGCCCGTGGAAGCCGCCCTTCCCGCGGCCGAGCCGGCCGTCCCCACCGCCGTCCGGCCGCTGCGCGTGCTCGTCGTCGAGGACAACCTCGACGCCGCCGAGAGCCTCGCCACCCTGCTCCGGCTCTGGAACCACGACGTCGCCGTGGTGCACGACGGCCGGACCGCCCTCGAGGCCGCACGCGAGCAGCAGCCCGAGGTGGTGCTACTCGACATCGGCCTGCCCGGGCTCGATGGCTACCAAGTGGCGCGGCGCCTGCGCGAGGAGCTGGGGCTCGACCATACGCTGCTGGTGGCGATGACCGGCTACGGCCAGCCGGAAGACCGCCGGCGCTCTCTCGAAGCCGGCATCCACCACCACTTCGTCAAGCCGGTCGAGCCCATCGTGCTGCGCAACCTGCTCGCCGGCCTCTCCCTGCCCCCCGGCTGGGAGACCGGAAGGCCGTTCTGAGGCGCAGGCCCAAACCTCCAAGCGCCCGGCGGCCCCGGCGCGCTGCGCGCGCCAGACGCCGAAGGGCCGCTCCCAGAATTACAAAGGGCAGCCGTGGCCCTCAGAGGGCACGCCTCGCAGTTCCAGAGGGCAGTCACCGCCCTCCGGGGGCAAGCCTCGGAATCTCACGGGGCAGTCACTGCCCCCTGGGGGCACGACCCGAAGTTTCAGAGGGCAGTCACTGCCCTCCAGGGGCAGGCCTCGGATTCTCAGGGGGGCGTCACTGCCCTCCAGGGGCAGGCCCCGCAGTCCCGGAGGGCAGGGACCGCCCTCCGGGGGCACGACGCGAAGTTTCAGAGGGGGGTGGCAGCCCTCCGTGGGCAGGACCCGGACTCTCAGAGGGGGCTGCCAGCCCTACATCGCGCTGTGACGCATGAGGTCAAGGACCCAAGGGCGAAATCCCTCCCCGCGAAACCTTTCCCCTCCTCCGGCCACCTCCTTTCAGGGAGACATTGCGTCCCCGAAGGGGGTTAAACTGGCGTCTCAACCGACTACCCCTATGAGCCCGCCCACGGAGAGCAGCCTCCTGCGGTTGGCCATTGCGAAGGGTCTTCTCCGCTGGGAGGACCTCGACGCCGTCGCCGACCATCTGCCGGACCCCGCGCCGGACGGGGATGGCCATCCCTGGAGCGGGCGCTGGGTGCGGGCGCTCGTCGAGGCCGGCTATCTGACTCCGCAGGCGGTCGCGGGCCTGGCTGCCGAGCTGAAGAGCGGCCGGGACGACCTCACCCCCGACCTGACCGGCGGCTCCCGGTCCTGGCCCGCGCCGAGCCCGATCCCCTCGGAGGACGCCGGCGGCGGCTCCGGCTTCCCTCCCGAGCTGCGCTTCCTCGTGGACTGGACCCGCTACCGAGTCGAGCACCTCCTGGGCGCGGGCGGCATGGGCACGGTCTACAAGGCCTTCGATCCCACCCTCGGCCGCTGGGTGGCCCTGAAGTTCCTCCACCGCAACGACGCCGCCCAGACCGGGCGCTTCCTGCGCGAGGCGCGCGCCCAAGCGCGCATCGGCCATCCCAACGTCTGCCAGGTCCACGAGGTGGGAGAGGTCGAGGGCCGGCCCTACATCGCCATGCAGTACATCGAGGGGCGGAGCCTCGCCGAGCTGACCGAGGAGCTGCCCCTGGACATCAAGGTGCGGCTGGTCCGCGACGTGGCCCGCGCCGTCCATGCCGCCCACCGCACCGGCCTGATCCACCGCGACCTCAAGCCGGGCAACATCCTGCTGGCGCGCGAGGAGTCGGGCGCGCTGCACCCCTACGTGGTGGATTTCGGCCTCGCCCGGGAGCAGGACGAGACGGGCCTCTCCCGCACCGGCATCATCAGCGGCACGCCGGCCTACATCTCTCCCGAGCAGGCCCAGGGCCACTCCCTCGACCGGCGGACCGACGTCTACAGCCTGGGCATCGTGCTCTACGAGCTGCTCGCCGGCAGGACTCCGTTCAGCGGCGGCAACGTCGCGCGGCTCCTGGTCCAACTCGTCCAGCAGGACCCGAAGCCCCTGCGCCAGGTCGATCCCCGCATCCCGGAAGACCTGGAGACGATCGTGGCCAAGTGCCTGGAGAAGGACCCCGCCCGGCGGTACGAGTCCGCCCGCGACCTGGCCGAGGACCTCGACCGCTTCCTCGACGGCGAGCCGATCCGCGCCCGTCCCGCCGGCTGGGCCTACCGGACCCGCAAGCGGCTGCGGAAGCACCGGGCCCTGACCCTCGTCTCCGCCGCCGCAGTGCTGGCCCTCGTTGTGCTCGGGGGCTTGAGCTTGCGGGCCCAGTGGCAGGCGCGCGAGCGGGCGGAGCTGGCCCAGCGCTTCGGCCAGCGCATCGGAGCCCTCGAAGCCAGCATGGCCTTCGAGGCGTCGCTGCCCCTGCACGACCTCACGCCCTACAAACGGCGGCTGCGGGCGGAGATGGACGCCATCCGGGCGGAGATGCGGCGGCTCGGGCCGATCGCCGCCGGCCCCGGCCACTTCGCCCTGGGCAAGGGCCATCTCGCCCTGCACCAGTACGAGTCGGCGCGGGACCACCTGGAGCGGGCCTGGAACGCCGGCGAGCGCGGCCCGAACGTGGCGGAAGCCCTGGGCCTCGCTCTCGGCGTCTCCTACGAGAAGACGCTGGTGGAAGCGGAAGGCTCCCCTTCCGCGCCGGAACGGCAGGCCAGCCGGGAGGAGGCCGAGCGGACCTACCGCCGGCCCGCCCTCGATTATCTGCGCGAAGCGCGCGAGAAGTCGCCCGGCTCCGCCTACCTCGACGCCCTCATCGCCTTCTATGAGCGCCGCTATGACGCCGCCCTGGCGGCGGCGCGCCGGGCGCGCCGCGATGAGTCCACGGCGTACCCGGCCGTCCAGCTCGCGGCCAAGGTCCAGCGCTTCCAGGCGAACGACGCGGCCGAGGCGGGCCGCTACGACGAGGCGCTCCGGCTCTTCGACCAGGCGGGCGAGGCCTACCGCCGGCTCACCTTCCGCGCGCCCAGCGATCCCGACCTGTACGCGGCCGAGTGCGAGTGCCGGACGCGCCGGATCAAGGCAGCCATGGCCCGCGAGGACGTCCCGCGCGAGCAGGCCGTGGCAGCCCTCGCGGCCTGCGATCAGGCGTTGCGGATCGATCCCGGGCTGGGGGACGCGCTGATCCTTGAGGCCGACCTCTTCTGGCGCCTGGGGGACCAGCAGCGCAAGCGGGGCGAGGATCCGGCGCCGGAGCTTTTCCCCGCCATCCGGCTGGCGGAGCGCGCCATCGCCCTCGATCCGCGCAACGCCCGCGCCTACCGCCACCTGGCCACCGCCCTCCAGGTGCTGGCACAGTGGCGGATGGGCCGGGGGCTCGACGCCCGCACCGCGATCCAGCGGGGCATCGCGGCCGCCCGCAAGGCCGTGGAGATCCAGCCCGAGCTGGCGTCGGCCCACTTGAGCCTCGGCTCGGCCTATCTCGTGCGGGTCCAGGACCAGCAGCGGCGCGGCGCCGATCCCCGGCAGGCCCTCGGACGGGCGGCGGCGAGCTTCCAGCGGGCCGGCGAGCTCAACCCTCAGTCCGTGCCGGCCTTCCTCGGGCTGGGCAATACCTGGAAGGCCATGGCGGAGGTCCAGATCGCGCAGGGGATGGACCCCGGCGCGTCCGTCGCGAAGGCCGCGGCGGCCCTGGAGCGCGCGGCGCGCCTCAACCCCAGCTCGGCGGCGATCCGCAACAGCCTGGGCAACGTCCACCTGACCCTGGGCGAGTACCTGCTGAACCGGGGGAGCGACCCGCGCGCGGCGCTCACCCGGGCGTCCCGCAGCTACCAGCGCAGCCTCGAGATCAAGCCCGACTACTCCCTGGCGCGCTTCAACCTCGGCTACACCTACCGCTCCCTGGCCGAGGCCCTCCTGGAGCAGGGGCAGGATCCGAAGCCGGCCCTCGAAGCCGCCCGGGCCGCCCTGGACGAGGCGGAGCGCCTGAACCCCACCGACGCCGATGCGTTCCTGGAACGGGCGCGCGTGGACCTCGTCGCCGCCCGCTGGCAGCGGCGGCAGGGGCAGGACCCCGGGCCCGGCCTGCGCGCCGCCGCCGCCGAGCTGCGCCGCGCCGAGGCGCTCAATCCCGAGCAGCCCGACGTCTTCTTCACCCAGGCGCTCGTCGCGCGCTACCGGGAGGAAGGCGCTCCGGACGCCGGGAGCCGCGAGGCGGCGCTGCGCGAGGGGCTCGCCTGCGTCGGCAAGGCCCTCGCCATCAACGCCGGCGAGGCGCGCTACCTCGCCCTGCGCGGGCTGCTCCAGTACCGGTCCGCCCGCATCGAGACCGACGCCGCCCGCCGGCGGGAAGGATCGCGCCAGGCCGTGGCCTCGCTCGAGAAGGCGATCGCGGCCAATCCGCTCCTGCGGCGCGAGTACGGACCGGCGCTCGCCGAGGCGCGCCTCGAAGCGGGCCTCGCGAAGACCCGTCCGGTCCAGCTCTGAGGCTCAGCCCCCGGGCTCTTCCTCCGCAGGCACGCCGGCGGCCAGGCGTTCGATGAACTCCCGCCGCCGTTTCTTCCTCTTCACGCGGAAGCGCAGCAGCAGGACCATGCAGAGGAAGAGGACTCCGGTGGCCGCGAGGGCGACCGTATCCTCGTAGGGTTTGCCTTCGGCCAGGGCGATGACGTTGGCGTAGATCACCGTGACGAGGCCCAGCCCCGCGCCGTAGGCGAAGACCTGGATGGCCTGACGCGTGTCCAGCCGCTCCAGCTCGTTGAGCTCCAGCTCGTCCCGCATGCGCCAGGCGTGCGCGTGGAGCAGGGCGAGGATGCCGAACACCGCCGCGAAGCCCAGCCCGTAGATGGTCAGCATCGGTGCCATGTGCCCCGGCTGGAGCACCCGCTCGAGCGTGCCGTCCTCCAGGCGGACCATCCTGCCGGCCCCGAGCAACGGGTCCACGAGCGCGCCGAGGAGGAACTTGAGGGGGAAGACGAAGAACAGGACCACAAAGAGCAGGGCCCCGTTCAGTACCGCGGTCGTGCGGTCCTCCAATCCGTACCGTCGGAAGAAGACGAACTGCCGATACCAGAGGACATAGAGGATGGCAAATGTCATGGCGAAGGAGACGAAGCCGCGCATCGTCTCCAGCAGCTCCCCCGAGGTCCTCGGCACCTCCAGCGCCACGATGAGCAGGGTGACCGCGAAACCGAAGACGGCGTCGCTCAACCCCTCCAGCCGCGAGATCTCGCGGCTGCGCCAGCGGAACTCGTGGGGCTTCTGATCCTGGCGCTCGATCAATCGCTCACGGAGCATGCGTTCCTCCTCCATGGCTCAAGATGCCGATCTTCTCCAGCGCTCCGAGGTACTCCGCCACCTCGGCCAGGGATACCGGGCCGTAGATCGCGGCGAGCGCGTCCCGGACCTGGCCGACCGTGCGCCGGCCGTCCACCAGGTTCAGGGCCTCGTAGGCGTACTCGCCGCCGCCGCCCCAAAGGCCGGTCCGGGAGAGCAGGGCCGGCGCCGCGATCCCCTCGGCCGCGGTGTGGTCGTGGAAGTAGTCATAGCCGAAGCCGCCCATCGGTCCCCTGGGCTCGGGTGCGCGCCGGTAGACAATGGACGCCTCCAGCCCGCCCGCTCCCGGCCGCGGCACGACGTTGCCTCCCACCAGGCTCCGCAACCTGTCGAGGAACTCCCCGGCCTCGGCGCGCACCTGCGGCGGCACCTCGGCGAAGCGGGAGAGGGATGCCACGGTCCCCTCCTCGTAATCGAGTTGGAAGCGCAGCAGGTTGTCCCCCTCGGCGGCCTCTCCCATCTCCCGCAGCCGCTCCCACCAGGCGAGCGCTTCGGCCGTGCGCGCCAGGGCGTGAGCGCGCACCACCTGCCAGAGCGCCGGCATCTGGGCGGTGTCGAGCCCGGCCAGGTACCAGGCGCTGGCGGCGCCGAGAAAGGCGGCGCGCAGCAGCTTGGTGGCGTCGATGTTCGCCACTCCGTCCGCGTGGGTGTGGATGTAGCGGTCCGGCCAGTCGTTGAGGTAGATGGCCGGCACCCGCCACGAGCCCTCCGTCCACACCTGATGGTCGCTCCCCTCGGTGAAGTCCACGAACTCGGCCTGGAGCGCCCGCTTGCTCCCCTCGGGATCGGCCAGCGGGTACGGCGCCGAGCCGGTCGCGGCCAGGGCGTACGACTGCTCGTTGACGAAGCGGCCGAACGCCTCGCCCACGTCGTTGACGAAGGTCGGCAGGCTCTTCGGCGAGCGGGTGACGTGGAAGACCGCACGGGTGATCTCGGCGTCGCCGCCCACCATGTCCATATGGATCACGGCGAGGGCCCGCGCCGCGAGGTCCGGCCGGGCATTGAGGAGCGAGATCGTGCCCTCGATCTCCGGCGGCCAGACGAAGCGGACCGTCCGGCGCGGCGGCGCGAGCTTCCCCTCGCGGACGAGCTTCGCCAGCGCGCGCGCCGCCTCCAGGATCGCGGCGCAGCCGCTCGCGTTGTCGTTCGCGCCCGGCCGCTGGTGGTCCAGGTGGCAGGAGAGGACGATCTCGCGCCTGCGGTCGGCGCCGGGGATCACCCCGGTCGCGATGCTGTAGGAGCCGGGGTGCTGGCCGGCCCTGACGCTCGCCCGCAGCCGCACCGGCTTACCCGCGGCCAGCCTTTCCTGCCAGGCCCGCGCCTGCTTGAGCGACACCATGAAGGCGAAGGTCTTCGGCTCCGGGAAGGTGTTCAGGTGCCCCCAGCGCACCAGGTTCTCGTCCTCCTTCCACCACCCCGTGACCTGGTTCTGGGCGTAGGAGACGATGCCCGCGGCGCCGAAGCGGTCCACGGCCAGCGCGTAGACCGCGCCCGGCTGCGAGGAGGTGAGGACGAGCTTGCCGCGCACGTCCTTTCCGGCGTAGTCCGCTTCCGCGGTGCCGGCGCCCACGTCGATCAGCTCGGAGGAGACCTCGCCGCTGGCGCTGTCCTGGGCCAGCACGATCGGCCGCGCCTCCCAGGAGGCGATCCGCTCGGCATCGATCCACCTCCCTCCCTCCTCGCGCTGCTCCCACAGCTCGGCGAAGTCGGCGTCCCACGCCGGCCGCGAGCGCTGGGTGCCGTAGAAGACCTTGCCGTCCGCCGGCAGCTCCAGGATCTCGACCTCGGAGAGCCCGTACTCCTTCGCCCGGTCGCGCACCCGCTCCGCCGCCGCGCGGAACCCGCGCGAGCCGCGCATGCGGTGGAACAGCGTGAGATCCTGAAGGTTGCGCTTCGCCGCCGCGCCCGAGACCTCGGAGGCGATGGCCCGCACGGCCGGTCCCGGGAGCAGCGGCGGCGGAGCGGTGGCGGCGGCGGGCAGGCCCGCAGCGAGCGCGATGGCGATGGTGAGCGCGAGGATCTTCAACAGGGTGGGCATCGAGGGGGCCTCCGGATTGCCGCCGCATCGTACCGCAGCAGCCCCGCTGCTACACCGCTGGGTGTCGCGGCTATCCCTGTGCGTCCGGTCCTCGCGAGCCCAGGATCTCCTTGACGCGCCCGATCTCTCCCGTCTGGAGCCGTACTTTGATGCCATGCGGGTGGCGGGGAGAGTTCGTGAGGATGTCCCGTACGATCCCCCGAGTCTTGCGGCCGGTGCGCTGGTCGGCCTTTTGGACGATCTCCACTTCCAAGCCTGGATGGATGTCCTTTCGCGACTCGCCAGCCATGCCGCTTGCCACGCTCACCCGTTGGCCTTCAGCTCGCCGACGACCATCTGGATCTGCTGGTCGGGCTCGGAGATCAGCGGGATGCTGGCCGCGCCGCGGTGGCCGCCGCCGCCATAGCGGGCGGCCAGCTCGCCGAGGTTGGTCCTGCACGTCCGCCGGAAGATGCTGTGGCCAAGCAGCAGCATCGGGAAGGCGCGGTGGGGGCCCCAGTGGACGCGGACCGACACGTTGACCTCCGGATAGAGGGCGTAGACCAGGAAGCGGTTGCCGATCGGCGCGTGGTCCAAGTCGCGGAAGTCGGTGATCACCACGTTGCCCTCGACCCGGCTGTGGCTGCGCAGCTCCTGACAGAAGCGCTCGTTCTCGCTCTCCAGCAGGTCGCAGCGCCTCTTCACCGCGGGGTCCTCAAGGATGCCGGCGATCGGCGTCCGCGCCTTGAGCAGGTCCACCAGGTGCAGGAAGTACTTCTCGAAGGTACCGAAGCCGCTGCGGCCGTCGATGGTGAAGCCGACCTTGATGTAGGCCTGCGGGTCGAGCACGTCGGCCGGGGTCAGGTTCGCGGAGTCCAGGCGGTCGGTCTCGCGCACCAGCTCGGCGAACTCCGGCATGGCTTCCTCGCCGCCGAAGTACTCGTAGACCAGCCGCGCCGCCGAAGGCGCCTCGGCGAAGGCGCCGCGGAACGCCTCCGGGGGCACGTTGGGCGTCGCCGTGTGCAGATGGTGGTCGAACCACATCGCGCAGCCCGGGTGGTACGGCAAGTTGGCGATGATGTCCCCCGGCCGGATGTCGGCCTTGCCGTCGCTGATCTCCTGGGGGTGAATGAGCGAGACGCTGTCGATCTCCTCGTTCAGGGAGAGCAGCACGGCACACGTCAGGCCGTCGAGGTCACCACGAGTCACCAGGCGCATTTTCAGCGAATGGTAACAGAAATCGCGCGGCGTGCGAATGGGGCCCGGAGCGCCCTCAGCGCGCCGCGAAGGTGTCGCAGCGCTGGACGTCGCCCGTCTGATAGCCGGTCTTGAACCAGTGCGCGCGCTGCTCGGCCGAGCCGTGCGTCCAGGTCTCGGGGGTCACCTCCCCCCGGGTCTGGCGCTGGATGCGGTCGTCGCCCACGGCTGCGGCGGCCCCCAGCGCCTCGTCGACGTCCCCCGCTTCGAGGATGTTGCGCTGCTGGGTCGAGTGCGCCCAGATCCCCGCGTAGCAGTCGGCCTGCAGCTCGAGCCGCACCGACAGCTCGTTGGCGCTCCCGGGGTTCTGCTGCTGGGCTTGGCGGACGCGGTCGCTGAGGCCCAGCAGGTTCTGCACATGGTGGCCGATCTCGTGGGCGATCACATAGGCCTGCGCGAAGTCGCCCGGCGCGCCGAACCGCTCGCGCAGCTCCCGGTAGAAGCCGAGGTCGATGTAGACCTTCTGGTCGGCCGGGCAGTAGAAGGGACCCATGGCCGTCTCGGCGAAGCCGCAGCCGGAGCGCACGGCGTCGGTGAAAAGGACGAGCTTGGCTCGGGTGTAGGTCTCGCCGGATTGCGCGAAGATCTGCGTCCAGGTGTCCTGGGCGTCGTCGAGGACGACGGAGACGAACTGGATGAGGTTCTCCTCCTCGGGCGAGGTGGCCACGGGCGCCTCCTGGCCCGGCGGGCTGGCCACGTCCGCGCCGCCGCCGACCAGCGCGAAGAAGTCCCGCTTGAAGATGAAGCTCAGCAGGAGCAGCACGATGAAGCCGCCCAGCCCGATCTTCGGGACGGCGCCAAAGCCTCCGGAGCGTCCCCTCATGTCCTCGAGATCGGCGCTGCGGCCGCGTGGAGTCCAGCGCATGGGACACCTCCTTTCGGAGGAGAGGAACTTTGCAAGGCAGGGGCCAGCGCGGCATGGGCGCCGACCTTGGAAATGCCTCGGATGCAGGGGCGGCCCCATGTGGCCGCCCTGGGGCAGGGCGACCACGCCGGAGCGCCCCTACATCGTTGGGCATTTCAGCCGACTGACGTGGTGTCAGGGCAACTGTCGAGCGGCCCCGTGCACCAGCCGCAGATGGAGACCTCGTTGGTGTCGTCGCCCGCCGGACGGACGCCGCCTCCCAGGGCGTTCTGCAGATGAGTCTGCTCCAGGCTGCGCAGGGTCTCCCGGTTCAGGTGGAGCTTCTTGACGTTCTTCTTCACGTTGACTCCTTTCTTGAGAAGGGCTCCGGGACGCCCGGCCTTGGGCTCCCGGGAACGGACGTGCCGATTCCTCGGAGGGGTACGTCAGTTTGGGGAGATCCGGATGAATGGAGTGCGGAGCTCACAGGAGCCGCGGCCCGCGGGAGGGATCGGCGATCGGCCCGTCCAGCTCCAGCGCGCGGGATAGACTCCGCCCATGAGGCTCGAGACCGAGCGGCTCGTCCTGCGTCCCTGGCGCGAGGGCGACGAGGAGGACCTCGTCCGCCACGCCAACAACCGCAACGTCTGGATCAACCTGCGGGACGCCTTCCCCCATCCCTATACGCTGGAGGACGCCCGGGAGTGGATCAAGCGCGCCGTCTACGCTCCCCAGCCGCCGCACAACCTCGCCATCGAGCACGCCGGGGAAGCCATCGGCAGCGTCGGGATCGTGCCCATGACAGACATCGCCCGCTTCACCGCCGAGGTCGGCTACTGGATCGGCGAGGCCTTCTGGGGCCGCGGCCTCGCCACCGAAGCGCTTAGCCGCTTCACCCTCTACGTTTTCGACACCTTCCGCTTCGAGCGCCTCGAGGCCTGGGTCTTCGATACGAATCCGGCCTCGGGGCGGGTCCTCGAGAAGGCGGGCTACCAGTACGAGGCCACCCTGCAGCGCACCGCCTTCAAAGACGGCCGCTTCCACGACTGCCGCGTCTACGTCCGTTTCCGCCCGTGCGCGGACGGGCCGTGAGAGCCGGTCTAGAGGGATCTACCCCGCCACCACCCGCCAGCTATGGGTCTTCGCCACCAGCCAGACGGGCGTGCCCGCGGCGAGGCGCAGCTCGGCGACGGCGGCGGGCGTGAGATGGGCGAGCCAGGAGCCGACCCGGACGTAGACAGAAGTGCCGACCGGGATCAGCTCGTCGACCTGGCCCGCCACGGCGTTGCGGGCGGAGAGCCCGGCCGGCGTCACTGTGGCCAGCAGCAGATCCTCGGCGTCGATGGCGAGCAGGACATCCGCGCCCTCGGCGAGGTCCGGCGTGTGGGGGATCGTCACCGCCTCTCCTCCGGCGAGGCGGACCTCGGTGGTGCCGTCCTCCGCGCGGTGGCGGACGACCCGGGCCGGGGCCACGTTCTCCCGGTGCTGTCCCCCATCCAGAGCCAGCACCTGCGGCGCCAGGAGCACCTGCCGCGCCGGCCCTGCCGCCTGGACCTTTCCCCCTTCCAGCAGCAGCACCTCCGTGGCGAGGGCCAGGGCTTCTTCGGTGTCGTGGGTCACCACCAGCAGGGGCACGGCCAGTTCCTCGCGCACCCGGCGGATGCCGGCCAAGGCTTTGCGCGCGCGCAGCGGGTCGAGGCCGGCGGTGGGCTCGTCGAGCAGGAGCAGGCGCGGCCGCACCAGCAGCGCCCGGGCCAGCGCCACCCGCCGGCGCTCGCCCCCGGAGAGGTGCCGCGGGTAGCGGGAGAGCAGGGGCCCGAGGTCGAGCAGGCCCACCAGGGCGTCGAAGGCCGCGTCGCCGGGGACCGCGTCCCGCCGGCCGAACCGGAGGTTGCTCAGCACCGAGAGATGAGGGAACAGGGCGCCGTCCTGGGGAACGTAGCCCAACCGCCGCCGCTCCGGATGGAGGAAGATGCCCGCCGCGCTGTCCTGGAGCACCTCGCCGCCCACGGCGATCCTGCCGTGCGCCCGCCGCAGGCCGGCGATGGCCTCGAGCAGCGTGGTCTTGCCGGCCCCCGAGGGCCCCAGCACGGCCGCCGACTCGCCGAGCCGGGCCGCCGCCGCCAGATGGAAGCGGCCCTGTTGGAGAGCGAGATCGATCTCGACGAAGGCGGGCACGGCGGCCGTCTACCCCGAGAGCGTCCTCTCCCGCCGGCGCACCAGGGCCTCGGAGACGACCAGGGCGCCGGCGGCGAGCAGCACCGAGAGGGCGGCCAGTTCCACCGCCTGCCGGTCCTCCCCCACCTGCACCCGCTGGTAGAGAGCGAGGGCCAGGGTCTGAGTGCGCCGGGGAATGTTGCCGGCCACCAGGATGGTAGCGCCGAACTCGCCCAGGGCGCGGGCGAAGGCGAGCACCGCGCCGGCCAGGATGCCGCGCCAGGCGAGCGGCAGCTCGACCGCGAAGAACGTCCGCGCCGGGCCGTGGCCGAGCGTCCGCGCCACGGCCGGCAGACGGGCGTCTACCTCCTCGAAGGCCGAGCGGGCGCTGCGCACGAGCAGGGGAAAGGCCACCACGGCCGAGGCGATCACCACGCCGCGCCAGGTGAAGGCGATATCGATTCCGAAGGTCTTGTGGAGCCAGCCGCCGAGCGGACCCGAGCGGCCGAAGAGCAGGAGCAACCCCAGGCCCACCGCCGTGGGCGGCAGCACCAGGGGGAGCGAGACCAGGGTTTCGAGGACCGTCCTCCCCCGCCAGCCCCGGCGCGAGAGGATCCAGGCCACCGCGATCCCGGGAGCCAGGTTCAGCCCCGTGGCGGCGACGGCGACGGCGACGGTGAAGAGGACGATCCAGGCCGTGTCGATGGCGTCAGCTCCCCCGGGGCTTACGGCAGGGCGGTGGCGATCCTAGACCTGCTCCCTCCCCGCGATGTCCTCGTCCCAGAGCTCCGGCTTCTCCCGGATGAACCTCTCCATCAGTTGGATGCAGCGCTCGTCATTGAGGAGGCGCACCTCGACGCCGCGCTCGCGCAGGAACTCGATATTGCCGGGGAAGTTCACATCCTCGCCGACGA
>DASWME010000120.1:0-16351 GCA_036399915.1 Thermoanaerobaculia bacterium | reverse complement strand
ACCCACATCCCCGACGCGCCGGAAGGAGCCAGGGCCCGCGACAGGATTGTCTGGGACCCCCTCTCGGACCAGCCGCACCAGCACGCGGGCCGGCTCGACAAGCTGCGGGTGCGCGTGGCCGACGTTCGCGCCCACGGCGTGGAAGCCGCCGCCGTCGCCGCCGCCCTGCCGCGGATCTGGCGGCGCTATCGGCAGCTCGAAAAGGAGCTCCACGCGCAGCCGGTCGACTTCCGCGGCCTCGGCGTCTGCGTCCGCCCTTGGCCGGAGGCGCCGGAGGCGCCGGCCGCGCTGGTGGAGGAGCTGGGAGTGCGCCACGTGCTACTCCGCCTCCATCCCTGGGACGAGGACCACGCCGCCGAGGAGGCGCTGGCGCGGCAGCTCCACGCCCGCGGCTGCGAGCTGACCTTCGCCCTGCCCCAGAACCGCGACCTGGTGCGCGACCCCGCCCGCTGGCGCCGCGCTCTGGAGGAGATCGCGCCGCGGTTCGTTCCCTACGGCCGGCGCTTCCAGGTGGGGCAGGCGATCAACCGCAGCAAGTGGGGGATCTGGAACGTCCGCGAGTACGCCGCGCTGGCGCGGTCCGCGGAGGAGGTCCTGCGGCCGTACCCGCGCGTCGAGCTGCTGGGCCCGGCGGTGATCGACTTCGAGTACCACGTCACCGCCGCCGTGCTGAACCTGCGCCGGGCGGGCTTCCGCTTCGACGCCGTCTCCGCCCTGCTCTACGTGGACCGCCGGGGCACCCCGGAGAACCGGCAGGCGGGCTTCGACACCACCCGCAAGGTGCTGCTGCTCAAGGCCATCGCCGAGACCTCGCGCAATGCCTCAGGGCGCTGCTGGATCACCGAGGTCAACTGGCCGTTGCGCGAGGGGCCCCACTCCCCGGCCGGCCGCGACGTGGCGGTCGACGAGGGGCCGCAGGCGGACTACCTCGTCCGCTACTACCTGCTCACGTTGGGGACGGGGATGGTGGAGCGGGTCTTCTGGTGGCAGTTGGCGGCGCGCGGCTACGGCCTCGTCGATCCCGCTGATCCGGCCTGTCCCCGGCGGCGGCCGGCCTTCCACTCCCTTCGTACGCTGGCCAAGGAGCTGGACGGCGCCCGCCTCGAGGCCGTCCTTCCCGCGCCTCCCCCGGCCCGCCTCTACCGGTTCCGCCGGCCGGACGGCGCCGAGGTCGTCGTGGGCTGGAGCGCCGCGGACCGGCCTGCCCGGATCCAGCTCCCCCGGCCCGCCCTGGCCGTCACCGGCCGCGACGGCGAGGAGCTGCCCGTTCCTGGCGGAGTCGAGGTGGAGGTCGGCGCCTCGCCGAGGTACTTTCGGCTGGCGCCATAGAAGCTTACGGCGCGCCGCGGTGGGGGGCCACGGGGAAGGGGACCCTCGCGCAGGTCCCCTTCGATCTCAGGACCTACTTCTGGAACACCTGCGTGATCGGGACGATGTCGATCCGGGTCGGCTGGACCTTGAGCGACTGGATCGTCTTGTCGGCTTCGAGGATGTCCGGCGCCACTTCGCTGTTGTACTTCTTGGGGCTCGGCTCGTCCTTCTGGAGCGTCTCCTTGAGCTGCTGGGCGTTGGCGGTGACGAGCACGGCCTCGTAGTTGTCGGTGCTCAGGTACTTCTTGATCGCCGCGTTGACCTCGCCCACCGTGAGCTTCTTCAGCCGGGCCTCGATCTCGTCGATGTAGTACGGCATGCCGTAGTACCGGCTGTCCATGTGGAAGCCGAGCCGGTCTCCGAGGCTCTGGGCCCAGAGCTTGGAGTAGTTGACGAGGAAATCGCGGGTGATGTCGAACTCCTCCTTCGTCATCCCCTGGTCGCGCAGCCGCCGGACCTCGTAGAGGGCCGCCCGCAGGGCGAACTGGGCGTCCGCCGGCACGACCGGCCGGATCCAGACCGAGAAGTACTGCTCCCGGCGCGGCACGCCCGGGCTGGGCGTCGAGGTGGACGGCGGCCGGTGCCAGTACTCGATGTAGGAATAGTCGCCGTAATTGAGGCCGCGCTCTTCGCGCAACTGGTTCATCAACCGGCCAAAAGAGGTGCGGTGCTCGCCCAGGAAGCTGTTCGCCACCATGAGCGGGTAGTAGTCGGCGTCGGCGCGGTTGATCGGCAGCGGATAGCCGAAGCTGATGCCGACCGAGCCGGTCTGCTTGTCGATCAGGGTGAGGTTGCGGCCCTGGACCTTCGGCGCCGGCGGGAGCGGCGTCCGTCCCTTCTCGCCCTTGGGCAGGGCAGCGAGGTGCTGCTGGAGGCGGGCCACGTAGTCGCCGGGATAGCCGCCGGCGACGCCGAGCATCAGGTTGGCCTGGGTGTAGTGCTCCTGGTAGAACCGCTTCACGTCATCGAGCGTAATGCTCTGGAGCCCGTCGACCGTGCCAAGGGGCGAGTGGCCGTAGGGATGCCCCTTGAAGACCTTCTGCTGGATCATCTCGAGGCCCATCAGCTCGTCGTTGCTGCGCAGGGAGCTGGTCAGCACGGCGACGAGCTGCTCCTTGTTGCGGTCGAAGTCGTCCTTGGAGAAGCCGGGCTTGAGCAGCGCCTCCTCGAGCAGGGCCGTGTAGTCGGCGAGCTTGTCGCGGTGGACCGTGCCGCCGATCACCGTCACCTCGCGGTCCGTGTCGGCGTTGATCGAGGCCGCCATGGGGTAGAGGGCCTCGATCAGGTCGGTATAGGAGCGCTTCTGGGTGCCAGCCTGGCCGATCATCAGCGCGGTCAGGATGGCCAAGCCTTCCTTGCCCGCCGGATCGTGGATCGAGCCGGCGTCGAACTGCAGGCGGAGGGCCACCAGGGGCGAGCTGGCGTTGGGGAGCGCGACGACTTCGACGGGGGAGCCGCCGGCCGTCGGCGTCGCCGGTTGCTGCGCCTTCGGCTGGGCGGCGGCCGGTGCCGCCGCGAGGCCGAGGAAGGCGAGGAGCAGGAGCCCCGCGGTTGGCTTGCGATCAGTCATGGTTCGCTCCTCCTCCCGGCGTCCCCTGGGCGGCGGCCGCCTTGTGCGACAGGTCGACGATGGTCTCGTTCTGGGTCCGGAAGGTGTCGCGGGCGACCCGCTGGATGTCGGCCGGCGTCACCTTCTGGTACTGGGCGAAACGCTGGTTGATGGAATCCACCTCCCCCGTCACGGAGATCATCTGGGCCACTTGGGCGGCGATGTCGCCCGGCGTGTCGAGCCCCAGTGCGAAGGCGTAGCGCAGGTGCGACTTGATGCGGTCCAGCCGCCTGGCGTCGACCGGCTCGCTCTGGAGCTGCTTGAAGTAGCGGTCGATCGTCTCTTCGACCTTGGGGACCAGGTCCTCGGACTTCACCCGCGTGAGGACCAGGAACAGTGAGGGGTCGCGAGTGAGGTCCGGACCCCCCTGGATGAAGTCCACCCACTGGTTCTTGACCACCAGCTCCTGGTAAAGGGGGGCCGACTCGCTGAACAGGAGCTGCTCGATCAGGTCGAGCGACGCCGAGTCCACGGAAGCCGTGGAGAAGGCCGGGATGTGGTAGCCCAGCATCAGGTACGGGCGCGTCGGGTTCGGCCAGTCGAGGTGGGCTTTTTTCTGCTGCTTCTGCGGCGGCTCCACCGGGATGTCCGCCGGCTTGTAGCCCTTCTTCCAGTCACCGAAGTGCCTCTTCGCCAGGTCGAAGACCTTCTGCGGCTCAACGTCGCCCACCACCACCAGTGTGGCGTTCTCCGGCCGGTAGAAGCGGTCGAAGAACTTCAGGCTGTAGTCGTAATAGCCCGGCATCGCCTTGATGTCCGGCTCGAAGCCGATCGTCGTGTGCTTGTAGGTGTGCTTCTCGAAGGCGAGGTCGCGCATCTTCTCGAACATCGGCTGGACCGGGTTGGAGACGCTCTTGTTGTACTCGCCGAGGACGGCCAGGGCCTCGGTGCGGAAGGCGTCCTCGGCGTACTTGAGGTTCTTGAAGCGGTCGGCCTCGATGTCCATCATCGTCTCCAGCGCGCTCGCCGGTCCCACGATGTGGTAGATCGTCTGGTCGCTGGACGTGGAGGCGTTCGAGTCGGCGCCCATCCGCTTGAGGACGTCGTTGTAGGCGTCCTTGGAGAACCTCTCCGTGCCGCGGAACATCATGTGCTCGAAGAAGTGGGCGAAGCCGCTGTGGCCCGCCTCGACCTCGTCGCGCGAGCCGGTGCGCATCACGATGTAGTAGGCCACCGTCCCCGGGCTGTCATAGGGGATGGCCACGACCCTCATGCCGTTGTCGAGGGTGGTCTGGTGGACCTTGAAGGGGAAGATGTCCCCGGACGCTGCCGCCTTCTCGGCGGCGCCAGCCAGGCCTGTGACGGCCAGCAGACCGCAGAGCAGCAGGCTGATTCGGACGGACACGATGGTGAACCTCCTTTCGGTTCGGAACCCTGCGACCAGGGCGGTTCTTGCAGAAATGGCCGCCGCGGAGCGGAGTGGCCCAAGGAGAGGAAACCGCGGTTCCCCCAGCGGGGATTCCCATACTGCCCTCGTATACACGTTGGACTTCGCACTGTAGAGTCCACCTTGAGATGCCCCACCGCCTCGCCCTCCTCGTCTCCGGCGCTTCGGGGATGCTGCTGCCCCGGCACGTGCTGGGGCGGCTCGCCTGCCATCCGGAGATCGAGCGCATCCATCTGGTGGTGTCGTCCGGGGCGAGCCAGGTGCTCCGTCACGAGCTGGGACCAGAGAAGACCGGCGCCGGCGATCTGGCCGCGGCGGCCGTGCCCGACCCGGAGTCGCGGCGGAAGATCGTGGTCCACCGCGACGGCGAGCTGGACGCGCCCATCGCCTCCGGCTCGTACCGGCTCACCGGCACCGCCGTCCTGCCGTGCAGCGCCGGCACCCTGGGCGCCCTCGCCACCGGCTCGGCCCGCACCCTGATCCATCGCGCCGGCGCCGTCGCCCTGAAGGAGCGATGGCCCCTCGTCCTCGGCTTCCGCGAGACCCCCTACAGCCTGGTCCACGTTGAAAACATGCGCCGCCTCCTCTTCGCCGGCGCGGTCATCCTGCCGCCGGTGCCCGCCTTCTACATCGGCGGCGAGGACCTCGGACGGTTCCTCGACCATTACACCCTGCGGCTGCTGGACCGCTTCGGAATCCTCGAGCCCGGCGAGCCGGGGCTGCGCTGGGGGCTGTAGGGCGCCGGGCGTCCTCGCCGGAGGACGTTTCAGGTCCGGCCCACCGCGCTGAGTTCCCTAACCCCTTTGTTTTCAGCGGGGACCCTCCTGGCATCGGCTTTGCGCTACGAGGCTCGCGTTACCAAGGAGACTCCAAAGATGAGACGTACCACCGTGATCACCGCCGCCCTCCTCGCCCTGTCGCTGGCCCCCGCCCTCCAGGCGCAACGCTGGGGGGACCGGGATTCAAACCGTTATCGCTACCCCCAGAGCGGCCAGATGGAACGCGTGGCCGTGCTGGCCCACGAGATCGAGGACGTGGCCGCCTCCATCCACCGCCAGGCCGCGCGCAACAACCGCCGGCCGGACCGCGACGTGGCCCGGGTGCTGGCCGACCTCCACCAGCTCGAGGAGCGGGCCGACCACTTCCATGGCCAGGTGGAGAGCTACCGTCAGGACCCCCGGCACACCCGCGACGACTTCGCGGCGCTCGAGGAAGCCTTCTACGAGACCGCGGATTCCCTACGGTACATCCAGCCGCGGCCCTACATCGACCGGGGCATGGACCGGATCTACGACCTGATGAACGAGCTGTCCCGCTACTACGGCCGTTCCGGCTATGGCCGCTGGGGCGATCGGGGGCGGGACCGCTACGGCTATGGTCACGACCGCTACGACCGCCGGTACGGCCGCGACCGGTACGACGATGACGACCATGATGACGGCCACGGACACCGGCCGCCGCTGAAGCACTAGCCGCCCTTCTCCCTGCGGGTCCGGGAGCGTTTCGCGGAACTCTCCCGGACCGCCCCTTCCCCCGCCGTCGCCCCCTCGCCACCCTCCTCGTCCGGCCCTGTCTCGTTGAGGATCAGGAGGCCCCGCTCGATGGCGTTGCCGAACCCCTCGGGCGCGAGGAAAGTCTTCCCGGGGTGCTCGGGGAAGGTCTCGAAGACCCCATCCGCATCCATCCCGACCGCCAGGAAAAGCTCGCGGAGCTGCTCGAGGGACGGCCTGGAGCTCTCGGAGAAGACCTGGGCCACCTCCTCGGCGCTCACCCCCAGCCTCTCCGCGAGGGCCTCGTCGGGGATCTTGCGGACCACCTTCACCATCTGCACGAGGTGAAGGAGGATTACGACCTCATGGTCCGAGCCTTTGTTCTTCAGGTCGTTGGCCAACATAAACCCCAGGCGCGGGCTCAGCCCGCAGTTGCGAGGGTATACCAAAAAGCCTTCTGCCAAAAGCCTTTGCGGTCCACCCGGCGAGGCCTCTTCGATAGAATAGCTACCCCATGCGCCCCCTCCGTACCCTCTCGACGGTGCTCGAGATGATCAAGATCGAGCACACCCTGTTCGCCCTGCCGTTCGCCTTCCTGGGAATGCTGCTCGCCGCCCAAGGGTGGCCCTCCTGGCGGACGGTGCTCTGGATCGTAGTGGCCATGGTGGGGGCGCGGAGCGCCGCCATGGGGTTCAACCGCCTGGCGGACCGCAAGATCGACGCCGCCAACCCGCGGACGGCCGGCCGGGCGCTGCCGGCGGGGCTGGTGACTCCCGGAGCGGTCGCCCTGTTCGTGGCCACGAGCGCCGCCCTGCTGGTCCTCGCCGCCTGGCAGCTCAATCCGCTGGCGCTGGCCCTCTCGCCGGTCGCCCTCGCCATCCTCTTCCTCTACTCCTATACCAAGCGCTTCACCTGGGGCTCGCACCTGTTCCTGGGGCTCTCGCTCTCGGGAGCGCCGCTCGGGGCCTGGATCGCCGTGCGCGGGGACGTGCGGGCGACCCCCCTGGTGCTCGCCGGCGCGGTGCTGACCTGGGTGGCGGGGTTCGACGTGCTCTACGCCCTCCAGGACCTCGACTTCGACCGCCGGACGGGGCTGTTCTCCGTCCCCGCCCGCTTCGGCGTGGTGGGAGCGCTCTGGATCTCCGCCGCCCTGCACGCGGCGACCCTGACGCTGCTCGCCCTGCTCCCCCGGGTCTACCCTCCCGGGCTCGGTCCCGGCTACTGGGTGGGGTGGGCCGGCTGCCTCGCCCTCATCGCCTATCAGCACTGGGTGGTGCGCCCGGGGGACCTCTCGCGCCTCAACGCCGCCTTCTTCACGGCGAACGGGATCCTCTCCGTCTGGCTCTTCGCCGCGACCGCCCTTGATATACTCCTCGCGTGATCTCCGAGACCCCGTCCCCGATCCGCCCCGAGGCCTTTCCCGCGCCCCTGCGCGACATTGCCGCCAAGGTGCGTGACGGCGTCCGCCTCGACGCCGCCGACGCCCTGACGTGCCTGACCACGCCGCACCTCCTCCCCCTGGGCAAGCTGGCTGACACGGTCCGCCGGAGGCTGCACGGCAACGTCACCTACTTCAACATCAACCGGCACATCAACCCGACCAACGTCTGCGTCTACACCTACAACTGCAAGTTCTGCAGCTTCGCGGCCCTGCCCGGCGAGGACCACGCCTGGGAGATGAGCCACGAGGACGTCTACCAGCACGCGGCCAACCAAGGGGGCAACCGGGTCACCGAGTTCCATATCGTCGGCGGGCTGCACCCCGACCTGTCGCTCGACTGGTACCTGGAGATGCTACGGGGGTTGAAGCAGCGCTTCCCCAACGCCCACTTGAAGGCCTTCACGGCCATCGAGATCGGCTGGTTCGCCAAGCGCGAAAAGCTGTCAATCGAGGAGGTGCTGCGGCGGCTGCGCGACGCCGGCCTCGGGTCGCTCCCCGGCGGCGGTGCCGAGATCTTCCACCCGGAAGTGCGGGAGGTCATCTGCGACGGCAAGCTGGACGCCGACGAGTGGATCGAGGTCCACCGCATCGCCCACAAGATGGGCATCAGGAGCAACTGCACCATGCTCTACGGCCACGTCGAGCGGCCGGAGCACAAGGTGGACCACCTGCTGCGCCTGCGCGACCTCCAGGACGAGACCGGCGGCTTCAACGCCTTCATCCCCTTGGCCTACCACCCCGAGAACAACTACATGGGGCTCAAGTACCACACCACCGGCTCGGACGACCTGCGCCACATCGCCGCCGCCCGGCTGGTGCTGGACAACATCCCCCACATCAAGGCCTACTGGGTGATGGTCAGCCCCAAGCTGGCCCAGGTGGCGCTGCGCTTCGGCGCCGACGACATGGACGGCACGGTGGTGGAGGAGAAGATCTACCACATGGCCGGCGCCGACACGTCGCAGCAGCTCTCCCGCTCCGAGTTGGAGCGCATCGTGCGCGAGGCGGGATTCGTGCCGGTCGAGCGCGACACGCTCTACAATCCTATCGGGCCCATCGCTCCGGTCCCCGCAGTCGACACCGCCGCGGCTCTCGCCCATTGAAGCCCGACGCCCTCGGTTTCCACTACCTGGCGGTCGACGGCCCCATCGGCGTCGGCAAGACCACGCTGGTGGAGATGCTCACCCGCCGCTACGAGGGGGTGAAGATCCTCGAGGACGTGGACAACCCCTTCCTCGCCGACTTCTACCAGGACCGGCCGGGTGCCGCCTTCCAGACCGAGCTGTACTTCCTCCTCTCGCGCTACAAGCAGCAGCAGGACATCTCCCAGCGCGAGCTGTTCGACCGGGTGCTGGTTTCGGACTACACCTTCTGGAAGAACCGCATCTTCGCCTACCTGAACCTCTCCGACGACGAGCTGATGCTTTTCGACAAGCTCTACGCCCTGCTGGAGCCCCAGATCCCCGTGCCCGACCTGGTCATCCACCTGGTGGCCGACGTCGGGACCTGCATGGACCGGATCCGCCGGCGGGCGCGGCCGGTTGAGAAGACGATCGCCGAGGAATACCTGGCCGAGTTGATCGACGCCTACAATCACTACTATCATTACTACAGCCGGTCTCCGCTGCTGGTGGTGGACACGAGGCATCTCAACTTCCCCCAGCGGCCCGAGGACCTCGACGAGCTACTCCACCGGCTGTCGAAGCCCATCAAGGGGACCGAGTACTTCCAGCCGCTTGGATCCCGGTAGACTGTGGGTGTAGACTTATCCAGAAGTTGCACTATAATCTGTGCAAGGGGCGGGAGGGCTTTGCCCGCCCTGTTCATAGGTGAGGTATGGTGTCCCGAACGCCGCCGTGGTGGCGTTACCCCTTCATTGAAACTCAGGCTGGAGGAGGAGAGCGTATGAACCCGAGCTTTGCAGAAGTCGGTGCCGCTTCGCGCAACGCCATGCTCTCGGCCAAGGTCTACAAGACGATCCGTCGCGTCAGACGTGGTGATCCTCTGGAGGAGCGGGAACAGGGAATCCTGTCACGAGGTACCGACCTCCTTTCAGAAGTGGTGCAAGGATCCCTGCTGATCGACCGGAAACCTCTTGAGGAGAAGGGATTTTATGCCAATCTTAAAGCGTACAGGCATGCGCTCTCCGCGCTTGTGCAACTTCAGCGTGACGAAAATGGCGAAGGCCAGTTTTCCAAAGATGTGACCCGTGTCTTTAAGACATACCGCGCTGATCTGGCTAGTCTCTCCCGGGGTAGAAAGGTTTCTGAGAGACGCCTCGATGGATTGGCTGAGTTCTTTCGCATCCTGAGCGAGCTTTTTTTCAGAGACGTTCAGGCTCCTCCCCCCATCCACCGGGAGCCGTACTGAGCGATGGTGTGACCTCGATCCCCTATGAACTCGCGCAGTCAGATCGAGAGCTATCTTCTCGAAGTCGTTGCGCGGGCTCGCTCTGCGCGTGACCGCTGCAATACTCTCTTGGCTTACGATTTCATCTCGAAGTCCCCCAAAGATCTAGCTCAAGCCATTTCGCAAATCTGCGACTTTCTAAGCAAGGCGGCGGTTGCGATCTTTTCCCAGATTGATTGGACTGATCCTGAGTCCGTTACGGTGGATGTGAAGAGTATTCAGACCGCGGACCTCTGGATCCAACGATGGACTGCACACCTCCGGTTCGTGCAGGGTTCGAGAACCGAGAGGCTGCCATGGGGTATCATCCCCTCTTTCGAGCAGTTGGCCTCGAGGCTTGTACCCGACAGGCAGGTAATGCTTCGTCCCGACTGGGATTACAACTACACCGTAATCTTGGCCGATTTTCGGAAATATTACCTACACTACCTAAGGGAATTCCAGGACGCCCTTCCCCATGTCGATATTGAGGAAGACGTTCTCGGAGATTTAAAGTATCCATTTCATGTCATAGCTTTTCCGTCGTTAGAGCGAGAGAACATTCTTCTCCACACGCTATTAGGCCATGAGATCGGCCATCTGTTTGCGGAGCGATTCTTGACCGACAAACGGAAGGACAACTTTAAAAGATCAATCGTAGAGCAGATAGAGGAAATCACGGACCAGGAGTTACAGCACGAGGAGTTTACAGAATCGAAGCCAGGCACGCTCTTTTATGAAGGCAGGAAAAAAGATCGGCAAGCCTACAATGCAGAACTTGCGGAGGAATACTGGGCGCGCGCCTTGGAGGAGATTCTATCAGATATAGTAGGAGCGATCCTATTCGGTCCGGCTGCACTATTTTCAACTCTCGAAATGGCTTGTCAGCAAGACTATGACATCCCTCCGTCTCCGGGCTCTAGCTTTTATCCTCCGTGGCGCACACGATTGCGCGAGGTTCTTAATATAATAGAAATGGGAGACGCTCCCTTTTTTCCCATAAATGCATCGTTGTTTCGGTCGCGTGATGCCTTTGAGCGCGCTGAACGGGTCAACGAGAAGTACGGTATGGTGAAGAGGCTATGCCAGGAAACTAGTGATATCAAGAAGATAACGGCACGTATAGCTCGGCTTGTTTACGGCAAATTGGGAACCAGCGTGCGTGAGGGAACAGTATTCTTGATTGAGGATTGCGGACTTGGAAAAAGAGGAAGGCGGGCAACCGCAAAGCGTATCTTCAAGAACATGGCTGCTTTAATAGATCGATTGGATCATGACATACCGCCAAACGGATTGGAAAGATCCATAAATGACCGAACCCAAGTTGGCTTAGTGGAGATTATCAACGCAGCTTGGTTTCACCGGGTTTCTCTTGTGTCACCGGTTCTAACAAAAGCCGGTACGCTTAATGAAAAATCGACGGAGCAACGGAAGCGAGCCAACCGGCTGACTCTCAAGGCGATTGAGTTTGCAGGTTTGGCTGCAGATTACTGGAAGGCAAACCGTGTCGAGAATTATTATCCCGAGAGGAAAGCGGTAGAAAGCAAGGAAGAAAACCAGCCGAAGGCTACGGCAGATAAGAAGAAGACAATAATTGAGGTAAGGGAAGCGGTACCCTCTCCAGTTCCCTCCCCTTGGGCCGGTGCTTTATCGGCATCCGAAATTGTAGTGTGCATGGAGCGTGACCAGTTAGATCAACGGCTAATAGTAACACCGATGCTGAATCCAAAAGATTCTTTCGGGGCAGGTGCGGTCGATGTTCGTCTGGGGAATGAATTCATCATCATGAAGAGGGAGGCGTTCCCTCTGTTGGATGTTGGAGGATCGGATACAATAGCTTTTGATATCGAGAGATATCAAGAGAAGATCATTAAGCCATACGGCAAGAAATTCATACTTCATCCACGTCAACTGGTGATCGGAAGCACTCTCGAGTATGTACAGCTTCCTCCCGATCTCATGTGCTATGTCATTGGAAAGTCCACTTGGGGGCGTATGGGATTGATCATCGCGACCGCTACAAAGGTTGATCCGGGATTCCGCGGTTGTATTACGTTAGAAATCGTCAACGAGGGAGAGATCCCTCTTGTGCTTTATCCTGGAGTTCGGATCGCACAGTTGGTTCTCCATAGGACCTCTGGAAAGAACGTTTACGATGGTGACTACAGCTGCGCCATAGGGCCAGAGTTCCCGAAGTTCGGCGGAAATAAGGATGCGTGGTGGACGCGCGTCCGGAGGAATCTCTAATAGGCGCACGACAAAGCACGCGTACCCGAGGCCGGCGCGTCCCTTGACAAAATAGAGACCTCTAGAGGAAGATTCTTCCAGCCGCTTGGATCCCGCTAAAAGCGGGACCGAGACGGATTGCACAGCGCCCCCTGCGGCGCGGCCCCGGCGAGCGAGGGCCTGATCCCCCGGCGGGGACAGCCACCTCGCACCGATCGCACGGACCGCCGCGAACCCGCGGGCCCGCCCGAGGCCCTTCCGTCTTTAGCGCGCGGAAGGGCTTTTTGCATCTTTGGACCAGAAAGGAGCCCGAGATGGCTGGTGAGCCGAAGAGCATCACGGTTCCCTGGGTGGCTGCGGCACCCGGACGCGGCGATCGCCTGGTGATGGTGACCGCCTATGACTTTCCGCAGGGGCGCGCGGCCGACGCGGCCGGAGTGGACATCGTCCTGGTGGGGGACTCCCTCGCCATGGTCGTGCTGGGCCACCCGGACACGCTGTCGGTGACCATGGAGGAGATGATCCACCACACGAAAGCCGTCCGGCGGGGCGTCAAGCGCGCCCTGCTGGTCGCGGACATGCCCTACGGTTCTTTCCACCTGGGCCACGAGCAGGCGGTGGGCAACGCCATCCGCTTCGTCAAGGAGGCGGGGGCCCAGGCGGTCAAGATCGAAGGCGCCCGCGCCGGGCTGGTGGCGGCCCTCGCGGCCGCCGAGGTGCCGGTGATGGCCCACTTAGGCCTGACGCCGCAGTCGCTCCACCGCTTGGGCGGCTTCAAGGTCCAGGGCCGCGACGAGGCGGCGCGCCGCTTCATCCTCGACTCCGCCGTGGAGCTGGAAGAGGCCGGGGCCTTCTCGCTGGTGCTCGAGTGCGTGCCGGCGGCCCTCGCGGCCGAGGTGACCCGGCGGCTTGCGATCCCGACGATCGGCATCGGCGCCGGCCCGGATTGCACGGGCCAGGTGCTCGTCTACCACGACCTCCTGGGGATGGAGGAGCGGATCGCGCCGCGCTTCGTGCGGCGCTACGCCGAGCTGGGGCTGCTCTCCCGCGAGGCGATCGCCCGCTTCGCCGAGGACGTGCGCGCCGGCCGCTTCCCTGCCCCCGAGGAGAGCTACGGCGTGACCCGGCCGGCCGAGGAGCCGGCCAAGCTCTACGGGTGATGATCACGGTCCGCACCAGGGACGAGATGCGCCGCTGCCTGGACGGCTGGCGGGCGGCCGGCAAGAGGATCGGCTTCGTGCCGACCATGGGCGCGCTCCACGCCGGGCACCTCTCCCTCGTGCGCCTCGCCCGCGAGCGGACGAACCGGGTGGTGGCCTCGGTGTTCGTCAACCCCGCCCAGTTCGGGCCGGGCGAGGACTTCGGCCGCTATCCACGCCAGCCGGAGAAGGACGCCGCAATGCTGGAGCCGGCCGGCTGCCACCTTCTCTTCCTGCCCGACGCGAAGACGATCTATCCGGAGGGGCACGCCACCTTCGTCGAGCCCGGCGGCGCCGCCGAGGGGCTCGAAGGCGCCTGCCGGCCCGGCCACTTCCGGGGCGTCGCCACCGTGGTGTGCTCCCTCTTCCACCTGGTGCGTCCCGACGTGGCGGTGTTCGGCGAGAAGGACGCCCAGCAGCTCGCGGTGGTGCGCCAGATGGTGCACGACCTCCACTTCCCGGTCGAGATCGTGCCCGGCCCCACCGTTCGCGAGGCGGACGGCCTCGCCCTGTCCTCGCGCAACGCCTTCCTCGCACCCGAGGAGCGCCGGGCCGCGACCGTGCTCTACCGTGCCCTGCGCGCCGCCGAAGACATGGTGGCGGCGGGCGAGCGCCGGGCCGGCGCCGTGCGGCAGCGGATGCGGGAGGTGCTGGATTCCGAGCCTCTCGCGCAGGTCGAGTACGCCGAGGTGGTGGACGCGAAGACGTTCCGGCCGGTCGAGATTCTGGCCGGCGAGCTGGTGCTCCCCTTGGCCGCGCGGATCGGGGGGACGCGATTGATCGACAACATCCGACTCACCGTCGAGGAGACATAGAACCATGAAGCGCACGCTTCTGAAGTCGAAGATCCACCGGGCCACGGTGACCGACGCCAACCTCCACTACCAGGGCTCGGTCACCATCGATCCCCTGCTCATGGAGGCGGCCGACCTCGTCTCCTACGAGCGGGTGGAGATCTACAACTGCACCAACGGCGAGCGGTTCGCCACCTACGCCATCCCCGGCACGCGGGGCGAGGGCGAGATCGTGATCAACGGCGCCGCCGCCCACAAGGCCAGGACAGGCGATGTCGTCATCCTGGCGAGCTACGCCGACTACGAGGACGCCGATAGCCGCTCCCACCAGCCGTCGCTGGTCTTCGTGGACGAGAGGAACCGGATCCTCCTCCAGGGCCACGAGCGGGTGGAAGAGGCGGTGCTGGCGGGGATGCGATGAGGCCCCGCCGACGCTCCCTCATCGCCGCGGCGGCGCTCCTGGCGCTCGCCTGCAACGGCTCCGCGCGGCCGGAGCGGACCTCGCCGCGCGAGCCGGGGCCGGGGGCCGTCGCCTTCGAGACGATCGTGCAGCGGTCCATCCCCGGCCAGACCGGCGGCCCGATCCGCGAGGTGGCCCAGGACGCCGCCGCCTGGACGGCGCTCTGGAACCGGCTGCGGCAAGGGGGAGGAGAGGGCTTCCTGCCGGCCCAGCCGCCGGAGATGGACTTCGGCCGCGACATGGTGATCGCGGCGGCTCTGGAGACGCAAGGCTGCGTCTCGAAGGTTGCCATCCGGGGCATCGCCCGCGTCCGCGGCGAGCTGGTGGTGGACCTCCTCGAAGCGCCGCCGGCCGCGAACTGCGTCTGCATCACCTCGGAGCGGCCGCTCCACGTCGTCCGCCTCCCCCGCTCGCCGGAGCCCGTGCGGTTCGATGTGGAGAGGGGGCAGACGAACTGCGGGTGAGGCGGAGCGCCGATCCCGCCATTAGGATCCAATAACAGCGGGATCAGCGCCTCCCTACCCCCCCCCGCCGCACCGTCCGTCCCAGCCACAGCGTCAGCAGGGCGGCGATCGCCGCCCACTGGAAGCCGCCGGCGAGAAGGCTCCAGGCGAGCAGGGGCGTGCCGTCGAGGTGGAGGTAGGCGAGGGAGATGGGGAAGTCGATCCAGGCGAGGACGTTGCCCCGGCCGAAGAGGCCCCAGGTGCGCCAGACCGCGAGGGCGGTGACGGTGTGGAGGAGGAAGCCGATGATCAGGGCCGCGACGCCGGCGCGGCCGGAGGGGCGCAGGGTCGTCATGGGGTCCTCCCGTCCGCGGCCAGGCGGAAGCCGTAATCGTTGTAGCGCATCCCGGGCGGAATGGCGGAGCGGGCGGCGCAGCGGCTGACCTTGATCTGGTGGCGCCAGGAGCCGCCGCGCGAGGCGCGCCGGGTGCCGGCCGGGGGCCCGGGCGGATCGTCCAGCGGAGAAACTTCGTAGTAGCGGCCGTCGTACCAGTCCGAGCACCACTCGTGGACGTTCTCCCCGAGTCCCAGGAGGCCCAAAGGATGGAGAGAGGGGTAGGCATCGACAGGTTCCGGGCTGCCGAGCCAGCGCCGCGCGTAGTCGGGGAGGGATTCGGGCGGGTCATCCCCCCAAGGGTAGAGCGCGTCGCGGCCTGCCCTGGCCGCGCACTCCCACTCGGCCTCTGTGGGAAGGCGCACCGCGAGGCCGAGCCGCTCGCTCGCCCAGGCGCAGAAGGCGGCTGCGTCTTCCCAGGAGGGTCCCACGGCAGGCATGCGGGGATGGGAGAAGGCCGGCTCGCCCCAGAAGGGCGGCGCCAGGCAGCCCGTCTCGTCGAGGAAGGCCTGGTACTCCTGCCGCGTTACTTGCGCACGGGCCAGCCGGAAGGGCGAGACCCGCACCGGATGCCGGGGGTTCTCGTTGTCCCGCGGCCCGCCGCCCATCCAGAACAGGCCGCCCGGCACGTCGATCCAGTCGAGGTGCATGGGGATAGCATAGCGCCGGCTTGGGTGGGGGGACTCCGATATCATCCCTCCCATGCCCTGGTACAAGGAATGGTTCGGCGAGGAGTACCTGGAGCTGTACTCGCACCGGGGCGAGTCCGAGGCGGAGGAGCACGTCGACTTCGTCGAGCGGTACCTCGGCGGGCCGCGTCCGCGGGCGGTGCTGGACCTCGCCTGCGGCGCCGGTCGGCACACGGCGGCGCTGCGCCGGCGAGGGTACCGGGCGCTGGGCCTCGACCTGTCGCTGACCCTGCTCGCCCGGGCGCGGGGCCTGCCGCGGGTGGCCGGGGACATGCGTCTCCTGCCCTTCAAGGCCGGCAGCTTCGACTGGGCGCTGAACTTCTTCACGTCGTTCGGCTATTTCGAGGGCGAGCGGGAGAACTTCCGGGTGCTGGAGGAGGCCGTGCGCGTTCTGACTCCCGGCGGACGGTTCCTGATCGACCTGATGAACCCCGGGCCGGCGCTGGCGAACCTGAAGCCT
>DASWME010000119.1:0-13347 GCA_036399915.1 Thermoanaerobaculia bacterium | reverse complement strand
CTCGGGGAGAGTGCGGACGGTATAGGTGTTGCCGCGCACGTCGGTCTCCAGCTCCTCCCAGAACAGGGGGACGGAGACCGGCGCGTCGACCCGGGCGCGCGTGGAGTAGGCGCAGATGGAGGTGGCCCCCCGGCCGTTGCGCAGGTAATCGATGAAGATCTTCCCCTTGCGGCTGGCCTTGGGGAGCTTGGAGGTGTAGCGCGCGGGATTGGCGGCCACCATGGCCTCGGTGACCGCCTTGGTGAAGGCCTTGACCTCGTCCCAGTCGTCGCGGCGCTGGAGGGGGATGCAGACGTGGAGCCCCTTGCCGCCGGTCGTCTTGAGGAACGACTGGAGGCCGAGGCCGTCGAGGAAGGCGCGCATGGCGAGCGCGGCCTCGACGACCCGGTCCCAGTCGAGCCCCTCGTCCGGATCGAGGTCGAACACCACGTAGTCGGGCTGCTCGATCCGGTCGCGGTGCGAGCCCCAGATGTGGAACTCGAGCACGCCCATCTGCACCAGCGAGAGCAGCCCTTTGAGGTCGCTCACGGCGCCGTAGGGCTCGGGGTCGCCCGCCACCTCCACCCGGCGGACGGCCGGCGGGACGTGCTCGTTGATGTGCTTCTGGTAGAAGCACTGCCTGGCGCGCCCCTCGGGACAGCGCACCAGGGTGAGCGGGCGGTCCGCGAGGTGGGGGAGGATCCAGTCGGCGACGCGGACGTAGTAGTGCGCCAGATCCCGCTTGGTCACTCCCTGCTCGGGGTAGAGCACCTTGTCGAGATTGGTGAAGCGGACCCCGGCGATCTCCGCCTCCTTCTTCTGGCTCCGCCCCTGCGAGGCGGCCGACGCCTCCTCGGGCGCTGGCCGGACGGGGGGCTTGGGGCCTTTCCTGGCGCCGGTCTTCTTCGCTGCGGCGGCCTTCTTCGGCTTCGCACTGTTCTTCGCGGTCTTCGCGGCGGGGCGCCTGGCCTCGGCCGTCTTCGCTTCGGGCGGCGGCTCCTGGGGCATCTCGCGCACGACCTCCTCCGGATCCTTGTCTTCGCGCAGCCCCTGGAACGTGGGGTGGCGCAGGATGCCCTCGCGGGTCCACTCGGTGAAGGCCACCTCGGCCACGAGCTTCGGCTTCACCCAGTGGCTGCGCCGGGCCTCGGCGCCCCGGGGGACATTCTTGAAAGCCGGTTTGTCGATCTCCAGCTTGTCCAGCCGGGCGCGCAGGTCGAGCAGCGTCTGGTCGTTGAAGCCGGTGCCCACCTTGCCGGCGAAGACCAGCTCGCCGCCCTCGTTGACGGCGAGCAGCAGCGCGCCGAGCCCCACGCGGGACCGCTCCGGGTTGGTGAAGCCGACGATGACGAACTCCTGGCGTCTGAGGCACTTGACCTTGAGCCAGTCCTTGCCGCGGCCGGAGCGGTAGGGGACGCCGGCCCGCTTGGAGACGATCCCCTCCAGGGCGAAGTCGCAGGCGTGGCGGTAGAAGTCCTCGCCGCCGCCGGCCACGTGGTCGCCGAGGCGGACGGCCCCTTTGCGGCCGGCGAGCAATCCGGTGAGCGCCTCCTTGCGGGCGAGCAGAGGAGACTTACGCAGGTCGTAGCCGTCCAGGTACAGCAGGTCGAAGGCGAAGTAGACGAGGTCGCTCTGCCGGTTTTCGGAGAGGGCGTTCTGCAGCGCCTGGAAGCTGGTCGTGCCGTCCGGCTCCAGGACGACGACCTCGCCGTCGAGGATCGCCTGCCGCACGGGCAGGCGCTCTGCCTCGCGGGCCACCGGCGCGAAGCGGTCGGTCCAGTCCTTGCCGTGGCGGGTGACGAGGCGGGCCTCGCCGTCGCGGACCTCGCAGAGGGCGCGGTAGCCGTCGTACTTGATCTCGTGGATCCACTCCTCGCCCCGCGGCACCTCGTCCACCAGGGTGGCGAGCTGGGGCTCGACCGCGGAAGGCATCGCCGCCTTGCGTACGCCGGCGATTCCAGACGGGTCGATCCCGGACTGTAGAGACGCCCCGGTGGGGCGTCTCTCTTCGGCGGCCCCTTTGCCTTTTTCCGCACCGGCCCCCCTCCCGGAGACGCCTCGCCGAGGCGTCTCTACATTTTCCTGCTTCGCGGCCTTGGCGGCGAGGCGAGCCTTGAAGCCCGCCTGGCCGCCGGTCTTCTCGGCCCGGTTCGACTGCCAGACCCGCTCGGGATCGGCGGCGATCTCCTCCAGGCTCAAGCCGGAGGCCACGCTCTCGGGGTGCTCCTGGACGACGGCGTCGCCGCTGCCGGGCTCGGCCGTCTCGTCGTTCTCCTTGATGAGCAGCCAGTTCTCCTTGTTCTCGCCCGCCTGCCGGCCGCCCATGCGCACCAGGTTCCAGCCGCCGTGGAGCTTCTCGCCCTCGAGGCGGAATTTGAGATGCCCCTTCTTGTAGGCCGCCACCGGATCGCCCTCGGGCATCCAGACGCCGCGGTCCCAGAGCAGCACGGTGCCGCCGCCGTACTGCCCTTTGGGGATGATCCCCTCGAATCCGCCGTAGTCGATCGGATGGTCTTCCACGTGCACGGCCAGCCGCTTCTCGCCGGGATCGAGGCTCGGCCCCTTGGGCACCGCCCAGCTCCGCAGCACGCCTTCCATCTCCAGCCGGAAGTCGTAGTGCAGCCGGGTGGCCGCGTGCTTCTGGATGACGAAGGAGCTCCCCTTGGCCTTCTTGACCTTGCCTGCCGGCTCGGGAGTGGCCCGGAAGTTCCGCTTGCGCTTGTATTCCTCGAGGGCCATGGCGGATCAGGCGGTCTTGCGCTTCTTGGCGTGGGTCGTCTTCTTGGCCGTGCGCTTGGCGGGCCTGGCCGCCTTGCGGGCGGGCTTCTTCGCCGTCTTCTTCCCGCCGCCCTGCTCGACGCTCTGCTTGAGCAGGGCCATCAGGTCCACCACGTTGCTGGCGGCCCGCTGGGGCCTGGGGGCGGGCTCGGGCGAGGACTCGAGCTGGCCGGCCTCGACCCGCTCCTCGATCATCTTCATCAGGTCCCGGCGGTACTCGTCCTTGTACTTCTCCGGGTCCCACTCCGAGACCATGCCCTCGACCAAACGCTCGGCCATGTCGATCTCCCGGTCGGTGACCCCCGCCTTGCCGTGCGGCACGTCCAGCTCGTCCGGATCGCGCAGCTCGTGAGCGTAGCGCAGCAGCTCCAGCGTCAGCACGTCGCCGCGGGCCACCACGGCGGCGAGGTACTGCCGGGTGCGGATCACCACCCTGGCGATCCCCACCTTGCCAGTGCGGCGCAGGGTCTCGCGCAGCAGGGCGTAGGCCTTGGCGCCCTTCTTGTCGGGCCCCAGATAGTAGGGCTTGTCGAAGTAGAGCGGACTGATCTCCTCGAGGTCCACGAAATCGATGATGTCGATCGTCTGCGTGGCCTCGGGCGCGGCGCGCTTGAGGTCCTCGTCGGAGAGGACGACGTACTTGCCTTCCTCGAACTCGTAGCCGCGGACGGTCTCCTCCCACGGCACCTCTTTGCCGCTCTCCTCGGCGACCCGTTTATAGTGGATGGGCGACATCGTCTTCCTGTCCAGCAGCTTGAAACTGATCTCGTCGCGCGACTCCGCCGAGTACAGCCCCACCGGGATGTTGACGAGACCGAAGCTGATGCTCCCCTTCCAGATCGCTCGCGGCATGAGTTCGTCCTCCGGCGGGGGTGGGAACGCAAGATGCATGCCGTCTGGAGTCCGTCATGACAACAATTCGTTGGATTCAGCATCTCTTCGGCACCGCTCCCCATGGGGTGTTCCTGACCGTCACCTTTCTCGGCGCGAGCGTGGTGCTTTGGACCCTGCTCGTCCTCTATCACTGGCTGGTCGATCCGCGGTTCGGCCGCCGCCTGGCCGTGGTGCTGGCGCTCTCGGTCGTCGTCAATCATCTCTTGAAGGGGCTCTTCGGCACCTCGCGGCCGTACGACCTCGACGCGCTCTTGAGCACCGAGAACGCGCGGCGGACGGGCACGGGCCACGGCTTCCCCAGCGGCCACTCGCAGAACGCCGCCACCTTCTGGCCGGCCTTCGCGCTCCATTTCCGGCGGGCCTGGTTCTGGGCGCTGGCGGTGCTGATCATCCTGATCGTGGGGCTGTCGCGGCTCTACCTCGGCGTGCACATGCCGATCGACGTGCTGGGGGGCTTTGCGCTCGGCGCGCTCTTCGCCTGGCTGGCGGCAGGGTGGTCCGGTCCGCGGCCGCTCCCCTGGCGGCGCGGGCTATGGGTGCCTGCCGCGGGGGTGGCCCTGCTCGCCCTGGCGTTCCTGAGCGAGGAGCCTCACGCCTGCGGGCTCCTCGCCGGCTGCCTGATCGCCCGACCCGGCGGCTTCGAGCCGCCGCGCACGGCCGCGGGGCGGATCGGCATCGTCATCGGCGGCGTCTTATCCCTCGCCCTGCTGGCCCTCCTCTTCTTCTGGCTGCCCGACCGCATCGTCCCGGATCTGTCCCGCTCCACGCCCGCCGCCTTCCTCGGCTCCCTGGTGCTGGCGTGGACGGGGTTCGACCTGTGGCCGCGGCTGTGGACGAGTGTGAGAAGCTAACCGCATGCGCCCCTTCCGCCTCGCCAAGCCCGGCAAGACCGGCGCCCGCGTCTGGCGGGTGGGGCCGGACGGCGCCGAAGAGAGGGCGGACCACGTCGCCACCGAGGAGCCGCTGGAGATCCGGCTGGTCCAGCAGGGCCGGACGCGCACGGTAGCCGTCACCATGCGCACGCCGGGGTCGGACGCCGAGCTGGCCCTGGGCTTCCTCTTCGCCGAAGGGGTGATCGCGCGCCGCGACGAGGTGCAGCGCGCGGCCCCCTGCGCCGATCCGGCGGAGCCTGCCGGGTGCGCCAACATCCTCGAGGTCGAGCTGGCGGCGGAGATCCCCGCGCCGGATCTGGCGGGGCTCGATCGCCACTTCTTCGCCACCAGCGCCTGCGGCGTCTGCGGCAAGGCGGGGCTCGACAACCTGCGGCTGCGGGTCCCCGGCGAGATCCCGCCGGGACCGGCCGTGCCGGCCGCGGTCCTCGCCGGACTGCCGGCCCGGCTCCGCGCAGCCCAGGGGCTCTTCGCGGCCACCGGCGGTCTCCACGCCGCGGCCCTGTTCGACGCCGCCGGCCGGCTCCTCGCCGTGCGCGAGGACGTGGGACGCCACAACGCCCTCGACAAGCTGATCGGCTGGGCCTTCCTGCAAGGGCTCCTCCCCCTGCACGATCACCTGGTGCTGGTGAGCGGCCGGTCCAGCTACGAGATCCTCCAGAAGTGCCTGGTGGCGGGCGTGCCGGTCGTCTGCGCCGTCTCGGCCCCGAGCAGCCTCGCCGTCGAGCTGGCGGAGCGCTTCGGAGTCACCCTGATCGGCTTCCTGCGCGGCGACCGTTTCAACGTCTACAGCGGCCTCGCCAGGGTCGCCGGCGTGGCGGAGATCCGCCCTTCCCGGCGCCGCGAACGGCCGGTGCTGCCGACGGTGTAATCCTTACATGTGCCCGGGCGGACTCCCCGCGAGCCCTCACCCCTCTGGCCTCTTCTCCTGCTCAGCGGGAGAGGGGGACTGGCATAGAAGCTGCACATGGCCCTTTGGCGTAGGCCGGAGTGAAGGTGAACCCGGCAGCACGACGAAGGTAAACGCAGCACCGGCGCGAAACAGCCTTTCGCGGCCCCTCCCTGAAGGGGAGGCGTCCTGAATCCCCAAGATCAGCCCGCCTCCCCCTTTTTATGCCCTGACGTTCGATGATGGTCTCCCCCGCGGGTGCAGGAATTGCTAGTTCCCCTCTCTGAAAGGAGAGACGCCATGAGAACGAGAGCACTCCCCATCATGACCGCCGTCTGGCTGGGAGTCGCCATGATCCCGCTGGCCGGCTGCGATCGTGACATCAGCGCGGTCCACGCGGAGAAGGACGCCCAGGGGAAGACCCGGGTCCATGTGGACGGCGAGAAGGTCGACCAGAACTTCGATCAGGCCAAGAAGGACTTCGAGGCGGCGGGCGAGCAGGCCAAGGAAGGCGCCCAGCAGGTCGGCGAACAGGTCAAGGAAGGGGCTCAGCAGGTTGGCAAGGCCTTGCAGCGGGGCGCCGAGAAGGTCGCGGCCGAGGTCCAGCCGGCGGCTGAGGAGGTCCTGAACGACGCCGGGATCACCGCCCGGATCAAGGCCAAGCTGCTGGCCGACCCCGAGGTGCCCGGCTCCTACATCGACGTTGACACGCTGGAGGGCCGGGTGACCCTGAACGGCAAGGTCAACACCGAGGAGGAGAAGGCCGAGGCCGAGAAGCTCGCCCGGCACACCGAAGGGGTCAAGGAGATCGTGAACCTCATCCAGGTGGCCGGCAAGCCCGCCCCGGTGCCGAAGCCTCACCGTTAGGACGCCTCCGTGGGGCGCAGCATGCTGCGCCCCTCCAATCCCTCAGGGTTCCTTGAATGATTTTTGATCCTCCGCGTTGAGTTTCTCAAACTCCTCGCGAAGAACCAAGAGAAGCTCTTCTCCGATGCCTCGGATCTCAGCCTTCTTTGTCACAAAGAGGTCGGCCAACTTATCGCTCGGATTCTTCTTGTCCCAGATCCCCTTCTTATGGACGCAGAATCCCAAGCCATTGAACTTTTGTAACCTTGAAGCCATATTTATGCAAGGACCGACGAAGTCAACCTCTCTTCCGATTGAGCAAACCTGTCCCGTAGCAATGCCGCAGCGGAGGCGCCCAGGAATTTTACTGTACTCTTTTCGGACACTGCTAACAAATTCATTAGGATAACGCTTGTAGCAAACGTCATAAAGAGCCGAGATCGTATTCCAGATATCACCCTGGACTTCCGGTTCTACCGCACGCCGCATCTTTTTGCAAAATTGCCGAACATCGGGCCCATTGACTTCGAACAGTAACAGCATGCCGTCGCCGGTGTATTTGCCGAGAAAGGGCAGCGGTCCATACAATCGCTTGACAGTTCGGGATTTGCCCTTTTGGGTGACGGTCCTCTCCGCCGGCTCTTCCAATACTGCGGTTTTAATAGCCAGAAACAGCCAGTCAAGGAATTGTTTTACGAAATGTGGTACAAACAATTGTGGATTTGGGCTCTCTGAGAAGCGAGTAAATCCTTCTAAGTCAAAACAGGCTACAAGGACGTCGCGAACCCGGCTTTCGCGATCAAGATTTTTGAGTCCAAATGCTGCGGGGCCAAAGCTGTCGAAAGACTCGCTATCGAGCACCAGATCAGCCAGTAGATCTTCTTTCTCCAGCGGCGGCAGCCTTTTGAAGGTCAATCGCCTTGCCATCACCATATCCTCCTACCGATTGCTATCGGTTATCATTATGGGACCCGCGCGATTCTCTTGGAATGACCCTAGCTCCGTATGATGCTTTATCGGGATCGGCCAATATGGCTAAGTTGTTCATTCCAGGTAGTCTCCTATGGTACGCCGGTCGCTGATGCTCGTCAACGCTTGCGAGGCAGGCAGGTCGGAGATCTGACCCAGGAACAGGGGAGGCTTATACGTTCGCGAGGGGACAGAGAGGCGTTGGCTGCGATATGCTCCGCGGGACCTCTGCGGACCCGTCTATGCGACCCTACATCGAAAGCTTCCTGCCGCTCTTCGTGGCCATCAACCCGGTGGGCATCATCCCCATTTACCTGAGCGTGACGGAGAACCTCACCGCGGCCGAGCGCCGCCGGCTGACCCTGCAGGCCATGGCGACCGCGATCGGGCTCTCGGTGCTGATCCTCTTCGCCGGCCAGCTCATCTTTTCGCTCCTCGGCATCACGGTCAACGACCTGCGGGTGGGCGGCGGGCTGATCCTCCTGGTGCTCAGCATCTCCAACCTGATCTTCGGCGACTACCGCCGGCGGGACCCGACCGCAGGCGGGGAGGAGGATCTCGCCTCGGTCGGCATCGTCCCGATCGGCATCCCGCTCATCATCGGACCGGCGGCGATCACCTCGATCCTGGTCTCGCGGGAAGCCTACGGCTACATCCCCACGCTGGTTTCGCTGATCATCAACATGGTCCTGGTCTTCCTCACCCTGGCCGCCGGCCCATACGTCGGCCGCTTCACGGGCTCCGCCGGCTCCCGCGCCATTGCCAAGGTGGCGAGCCTGTTCCTCGCCGCCATCTCGGTGGCGATGATCCGGGCGGGGATCCTGGGGATGATCAACCCTCACCCCTCGGGGAGGTGAGGGCCCTACTTCGCCGCCGTCTGTACAGGCATCGCGAACGGCTGACCTCTGTGCAGATACGTGTAGGGGTTGATCGCCTGGCCCGAGGGGACGTAGATGCCGTAGTGCAGGTGGGGAGGGGAGAGCGCCGCGTTGCCGGAGGTGCCCACGTAGCCGATGACCTCGCCGGCCTCGACCCAGTCGCCGACGGCCTGCGGACCGTATTCCTCCAGATGGGCGTAGTAGTGGCGATAGCCGCCAGGGCCGGTGATCGTCACCACCTGGCCGCCCAGGCCGCGCATCCCCTTGATCTCGACGATCCCCTCCGTGGCGCTCCGGATGGGCGTGTTGCGGGGAGCGAAGATGTCGATCCCCTTGTGCCGCCGGCCGCCGTAGCGCGGGACGCCCCAGTTGTCCTGGAGCTTCGCGGGCGTGACCCCGTCCACCGGGATGGGCAGCACGCTCGGCATCTCCTGCTGGAGCAGGGTCGTGTAACGGGTGTTGTAGCGGACAGCGGCTTCGCGGCAGCCGGCTAAGGACAGCGCTGTCAGGACGAGAAGGAAGAGGGTTCCAAGAGTACGGCGTCCAACCATGTTCACCTCCTGGGGAATCCGGGCTCCTGACGAACCCGTTTCCGTCTCAGCAGAGGACGACGCCCGTAGACGACGAGCGCCGTCGGACTTCATCGAACCGCAACGTGAGGACCGGAGCCTACAACGTCGTGGCGATCAGGTCCAGTCCGTCCGGAATTGCACAGCCGTCATGTGGAAACCAGCTTACCACACCTTATTGCAGAAAGTCTATAGGCGGGAATGTAGGATGCCTGCGATGGCGGCTTGGCGCGCGGCGGCGTTCCTCCTCGGGCTCTTCCTCTGCGTGGCCGCAGCGGGCGCGGCCGAGCCGCCACGGCTGCTCTTCGAGGCCTCGCCCCGCTTCGCGCCCGCCGCCGCCCGGCTGCGCGCGGTCGGCCCGGACCAGCTCCTCGGCACCATGCGCCTGGTGGGGCTGGAGCGGCCCGGCCCGCCCATCCGCGTGATCCTGGCGCCGGAGGGCTCCGGGCCGGCGGTCCTGGTGTCGCCCTGGATCTCCGGCTACTCGTTGAGCGATCAGGGTCTCATCGTCCTAATGCCGCAGCGGGTCCCCAGCTATCCCGCCTCCTCCCTGGAGGACCTCCTGCGCCACGAGGTGGCCCACGTGCTCATCGCCCGGGCGTCCGCGGGGCGCCCGCTGCCGCGCTGGTTCCACGAGGGGGTGGCCCTGATCGCCGGCGGCTCCTGGGGGTTCGACGACAGCTCCCGTCTCACTCTGGCCCTGCTGGCGGACCGCCCGGTCTCGCTCGCCGAGCTCGAGGAGCGCTTCGCGGGCGGGCACGCCGAGGTCAACCGCGCCTACGCCATCGCCGGCGCCTTCGTGCGCGACCTCTTCGAGCGCTACGGCGCGGAGTCGGTCCCGCGCATCCTCACCGGCGTCGCCCGCGGCCTCTCCTTCGAGGAGGCGTTCCGCGCCGCCACCGGCACGTCGCTCGCCGCGGCCGAGTCGTCCTTCTGGAGCCGTCAGACCTTCTGGCACCGGTGGGTGCCCGTGCTCACCAGCTCCATAGCCCTCTGGATGCTCGTGACCCTCCTCGCCTTCTGGGCCATCAAGCGCCGCCGCGCACGCGACGCCGCCCTGCGGCGGATCTGGGACGAGGAGGAGGAGCGGCTGCGCCTCACCGCGGCGGCACGGGCGGAGGAGAGGGACGGAGACGAGTGGGTAAACTGAAATCGGTGCCGTCAATGGGCATCCTTGCCGCGGCGACCTCACCCCCGGCCCCTCTCCTGAAGGAGAGGGGCTTGAGAGAGACCTGGATGGACGTTTTTCTCTCCTCTCCTTCAGGAGAGGGGCCGGGGGTGAGGTCGCGCCGGCAAGATTGTCGATTTCAGGAGGAATTCCCCGCCACGTCCTTCCCCCATTTCCACCCCTCCTGCCTGACCAGGCCGAAGAGCAGGCGCCGCCGCTTGGCGAGCCCCGCCACGATCCGCCGCAGTTCGCCATCATCCACGGTGCGGATCCCCGCCGCCCGCAGCGGCTCCAGGGACGGCGGCGGCGGGGGCTCCTCTTCCGGCTCGAGATGGGCTTCCGCCAGCGTCGAGAGGAACTCCCTGACGGCCTGGCGCAGGGGGTAGACCGCCACCGGGTCCGGCCGCTGCTCGGGGACGATGCCGTCGAGCAGCGTGAGGGCTTCGTCGAGCACGGCGAGGCTGGGCGCGAGCGCCGTGTCCCGCTGCATGCTGTGGAAGCAGTGGAGGACGGGATAGGCCAGGTGGCCCTGGCTGAGGTCCAGCATGGGGAGGGTCATCTCGATCCAGTGGTTCGGCAGCAGGCCGAAGCCGGAGCCGTTCCACGCCCGCACCAGGACATCCTGCGGCGTGCAGCCGAGCGCGGAGATGTAGGCCGCCATCTGCCGACGCTTGATCACCTCGGAGACCAGGGGCAGCAGGTAGGTGATGATCAGAGTGATGAGGAAGAAGCCGTTGGCCGCCGCGACCGCGGTCGCCACCTGCCAGACCGCGCCATTGGGCCGGTAGTCGCCGTTGCCCAGGGTGATCAGGGTATAGCCGGCGAAGTAGACCCGCGCCCAGAAATCCGCCGGCTGGCCACTCTGGGAATTGACCACGGCCCGCTCGCCCCATTGCATCACCAGGGTCCAGCCGAGCCAGGTGAGCCCGATCCAGAGAAGGACATCGAACAGGACAATGCCGAACCCGGCCAGCGACAGGCTCCGGTGCGAGCGCGTGAGACGCAACGCCGATCGCCAGAGGAGGTCCGTCACCCAGGAGGTGAGCAGACCGCCACCCGTCAGACGCAGGGTGGTCCACAGGACGTCGTAGATGACGAAAAGGATCAGGACGATCCCGGCCAGACCCAGGACGATGCGCACGCGCCGCAGCCGCTCCTTCCGTAGCAGGCAGGTAGCACGCGGCATGCCACTCCGTTGCCGGTGCTGACTACCCTTGCGGGCCTTCCTGTGGCAACGTAGAGGAGTGAGCCCCTTCCGCTCCGGCTTGCTGATGCTCGGGACCGCCCTCCTCCTGGGGTGCGGCCACGTGGTCTACAAGGCCCCGAACCATTACGGGGAGCGGTTCGACTTCAAACGCCCGCCCTGCCATCCCGCCGGCGAGCCCCCCGACGACGGACGGGTGGCCATCCGCTACCTGGGCGCGGGCGGACTCGCCATCCGCTGGCGGGGGCAGATCCTGCTGACCGCGCCCTTTTTCTCCAACTATGGTTTTCCCCGCGTCCCCTTCGGGCGCCTCGCGCCGAACCGGCGAGCGATCTGGCAGGGCATGCAGGGCATTCCGCCTGCCAGGGTCGGTGCCATCCTGGCGGGGCACTCCCACTACGACCACCTGGGAGACCTCCCCATCGTGGCCACGGATTTCGCACCGCGGGCGCGGATCTACGTCAACGACAGCGGCGTGAAGCTCCTCAGGCACGCCCTCGGAACCAGGGTCGAATCCCTGGAGGGGAGTCTTGGCAAGCCGGTTCCACTCACGGACGCCAGCCAGCATGCCTTGCCGTTCCGGGTCTTCGCCGTCCGCTCCGAGCACGCGCCCCACTTCCTTCGCTATCACTGGGCCGGCGGTCAGGTGCGGGGAGGGTTCTGGGAGAAGCCCTGGGAACATCTGACCCTCTGGCACATGCGGACCGGCACGACCCTGTCGTTCGTCATCGAGCTGCTGGACGAGAGAGGCAAGGTGCGCTACCGGCTCTACTATCAGGACGCGGCGAGTCCCGCGGCTGTGGGCGCTCCCCCGGCTGCCACGGTGGACCGGCACGGGTTCGACCTCGCGGTCCTGTGCATGCCCGCCTACAACCTCGTCGACGATGCTCCGGGGTGGCTCCTGGGAAAGCTCCAGCCGCGCCACGTCCTCGCCTTCCACTACGAGAACTTCTTCCACGGCCTGTCCGATCCGCTCGAATTCGCGCCCCTGTTGACCGATCCGCTAGCCAACGCTTATCTCGCCCATATCGACAAGGCCCTGGGAGAGGAGGCGCGAAAGCCTCTGGGGAGCGTCTGCGGTCCCTCGAGCCGGAAGTGGACGATGCCGCTCCCTGGAGAGTGGCTCAGCTTCCAGCTCGTGGACTGAGGCGTGCCTCTATTTCCACCGGAAGATCTTCAGCGCCACCGCGAAGCTCGCAATTCCCCAGAGCAGGAGGACGGCGAGCTGCGGCGCGATGCCAGCGAGGCCCCGGCCCTCGGTCATGACCGCCCGCAGGGCCTGGTTGAGCGCCGTCAGCGGCAGCAGGTTGATCAGCGGCTGCACGGCGTCGGGGAACCGTTCGGAGGAGAAGAAGATGCCCGAGAGCACCCACATCGGCACCATCACGAGGTTCGCGAGGCCGCTCGCCCCCTCGATCGTGCTCACCCGCGACGCGATCAGCAGGCCCATGCCGCAGAACGTCATGGCCCCGAGCAGGCAGGTGGCGAACAGCAGCAGCAGCGAGCCCCGCACCGCCACGCCGAAGAGCAGCCAGCCGGCGCCGACCAGCACCACGGTCTCCGGCACCAGGAAGCCCAGGCGCCCGAAGATCTGCGACAGCAGGTAGTGGCTCCGGCGCATCGGCGTCGCGATCAGGCGCTTCAGGATCCGGCGGTTGCGCGCCGTGGTCACCGAGAAGGCGAGGCTCCAGATCCCCGTGCCCATCAGGTTCATGCCCAGCAGGCCCGGCACCAGGAAGTCGATGTAGCGCGAGCCCTTCTCGGTCACCTTCTCGGCGCGCACCGGCGCCGGGTCTTTTCGCCCGGCCGCCCGCTGCAGCGCGTCGTCCGCCTCCAGGCGGGCGATGCGCGAGTCCGGCCGTGTCTCGTCGAAGCGGAAGACGGCCGGTGGGCCCGCCTCCACCAGCAGCGAGATCCGCCCCGTGCGCAGCGCCTCTCGCCCCGCCGCAGCCGAGTACCGGCGTGGCAGGAGCGCCGGAGACCTGGCGAGCGCGTCGAACGTGCGCGCCGCGGCCGGGTCCGCCGGCGCGGCCGCCACCACTCCTACCGGGATCTTGTCCGGCCCCTTCTCGCGGAACGCCAGGCCGAGGGCGATCGCCAGCAGCACCGGGAAGGCGAACACCCAGAAGATCGCTTCCGGCTCGCGCAGGAACTCCCTGGCCCGGCAGACCGTCAGCTCGAGGAGGGGGGAGTAGGCACGGCTCATCGGTCAGTTCTCGCGCAGCTCGCGGCCGGTCAGGGCGACGAACAGGTCTTCCAGCGTCGCCCGGTGCGTCGAGAGGT
>DASWME010000118.1:0-27777 GCA_036399915.1 Thermoanaerobaculia bacterium | reverse complement strand
CGGAGAGATGTGCTCGTGACTGAGACCCTCCGGCTGTCCCTGGAGCGTATCGCGCATGCCGCCAGCGTGATTGATCCGGTGTTCCTCAATTCCCCTCAGTTTCTGGTCGAGTCCCTTGGCGAAGGGCTCGGCTGCCGGCTGGTGGTGAAGGTGGAGACGCTGAACCCGATCCGCTCCTTCAAGGGGCGCGGCGCGGAGTATCTGGTGGCGACGCTCGAGGGGCGGCCCCATCTCGTCTGCGCCACGGCCGGCAACTTCGGCCAGGGCATGGCCTACGCGGCGCGGAAGCGCGGACTGCCCATCACCATCTTCACCGCCGCGAACGCGAATCCGCTGAAAGTGGAGCGCATGCGCGCCCTGGGCGCCGACGTTCGGCGCCATGGGGACGATTTCGATGCTGCCTACCTGGCGGCCGAGGCCTTCGCGAAGGAGAACGGCGCGCGCCTGGTGGAGGACGGCCGCGACCCTGCTCTCGCCGAGGGCGCCGGGACCATCGGGATGGAGCTGCTGCGCTGGCCGGGGCCGTTCGAGGCGATCCTGGTCCCTCTGGGAGATGGCGCCCTGCTGGCCGGCATCGCGCGGTGGGTGAAGGCGCACCATCCGGCCACGCGGATGATCGGAGTCTGCGCGAGCGGCGCTCCGGCCATGGAGCGCTCGTGGCGTTCCGGGCGGATCCAGGAGCTCGGGCGAGCGGACACGATCGCGGATGGGATCGCCGTGACGAGCCCGTTTCCGGAGGCGCTCGGCGATCTTTCAGGCCGGATCGACGACATCCTCCTGGTGGAGGACGAGACTCTGGTCGCCGCGATGCGACGCGCCCACCAGGAGATCGGAATCGTGCTCGAGCCCGCCGGGGCGGCCAGCCTGGCGGCGCTGCTGACCTACCGGGAGCGGTTCCAGGGTCATCTGGTCGCCGCGATCCTGAGCGGAGGCAATCTCACGGTGGAGCAGATGCGGGAGTGGCTGGCGTTGTAGCACGCCGCGCCCGCGATCAGGATTCACGCTCGATGCGCCGGAGCACGATCTGTGGATTGCGCCGGGCGTGAAAGCAGCCGAGGATCAGTACCCGATCCGACCTGACGACATAATAGAGTAGATAAGGGAACCCTTGGACAGAGGCTCGCCGCACAGCGCGATAGATTATGGGAAAGATCTGCGGCGAGTTTCCGAGGAGCTGGAGGAGCGCGTCGACCGCCGATCGGAATCGAGTACCCAGCTCAGGATTCTTCCGTTCGTACCAAAGTTGTGCTTCCTGAAGATCCTGCTCAGCGAGCGGCCGGACAATAATCGGATAATTCACTGCGCCCGCTCAAGTCGGGCACGAACCTCCTCCCAGGGACTCCCTGCGTCCGGGTTTTCTTCCAGGTCGGCCAGACGGCGGTCCAACTCGGCCCTGTGGGACTCGGAAAGAGGAAGTTCGTCGAGCTCGGACGCGACCGTATCCCAGATCGCCTCAACGAGCTCGATCCGCTCAGGCACGCTGAGCTTGGCGGCTTCGGCAAGGAGGGACTTTTTCATGAAGCTGAGTTTACCTCAGCCTCCTCCTCGCCGCCCAGCCCCGGCCTGCGGATTCCCAGCACCTTGACCTTCTGGTGGAGGTAGGTGCGCTGCACGTCGAGCACGCGGGCGGCGGCGGTGAAGTTCCAGCGGGTGCGGCGCAGGACGCTCTCGATGTACTCGCGCTCGCACTGGGCCTTGAAGTCCCGCAAGGGGACGATCGGCAGGGTGGCCGGCGAGAGGAGGAGGCCGGTCTCGGGCGCGCTCGCCGGCTCGAAGAAGGAGGAGGGGAGCTGGTCCGGGGTCAGGGGATCGGCGCCGAAGACGACCAGCCGCTCGCAGAGGTTCCGCAGCTCGCGGACGTTGCCCGGCCAGGCGTAGCGCTCGAGATAGGGCATCAGCTCCGGGTCCGCCCGCCGCGGGCGCGTGCGGTGCTGCCGCGAGAAATGCTCCAGGAAATGATCGAAGAGGAGCGGGATGTCCTCCCGCCGCTCGCGCAGGGCCGGCACTGGGATCGGCAGGTGGGCGAGGCGGAAGTAGAGGTCCTCGCGGAAGCGGCCGGCCTTCACCTCCTCTTCCAGGTGGCGATGGGTGGCGGCGTGCACCCGCACGTCCACCTGCCGGTCGCGCGTCTCGCCCACGCGGCGCACGCGGCCGTCCTCCAGCACGCGCAGGAGGCGCGACTGCATGGTCAGGTCCATGTCCCCGATCTCGTCGAGGAACAGGGTGCCGCCGTCCGCCTCCTCGAAGAGGCCGGGCTTGGCCGCCTTGGCGTCGGTAAAAGCCCCCTTGGCGTGGCCGAACAGCTCGTCCTCCACCAGGTGGTGGGGGATCGCCGCGCAGTTGATCTTGATGAACGGCCTCGGGGCCCGGGCGCTCTGGCGGTGCAGCGCGCTCGCCACCAGCTCCTTGCCCGTGCCGCTCTCGCCGACGATGAGCACCCGGGCGTCGGTGGCGGCGGCGCGGGCGATCCGCTCGCGCAGGGCCGCGATGGCCGGCGAAACGCCGAGGATGGCCGGCTCGCCGCGCAGGTCGGCCTTCAAGGTGGCCACCTCGCGCTTGAGAGCATGATGCTCCAGGGCGTTGCGGATCGACTGCAGCAGCCGCTCGCGGCTGAAGGGCTTCTCGATGAAGTCGTGGACGCCGAGCCGCAGGGCCTCGACGGTCTCGCTGATCGAGGCCTCGCCCGAGATGATGATCGTGGGCGGGAAGCGCTTCGCCTCGGCGAGCCGCCGCACCAGCTCGACGCCGCTCATGCCGCGCAGCCGCACGTCGAGCAGCAGCAGGTCGGGCAGCGCGGCGCGGGGGTCTTCCAGATGGCCCAGCGCCTCCTCGGCCGAGGAGAGGGCCTGGGGCGCGTAGCCCACCTCGCGGAGCTGGAGGAGGAGGCTGGCGCGGATCTTCTCGTCGTCCTCGACGATCAGCAGCCGGGTCATGCCGCCGCGTCCTCCACGCGCCGCGGGAAGGTGAGGCGGAAGGTGGTGCCGGACCCGGAGCTCCCGGCCAGCTCCAGGTCGCCGCCGTGGTCGAGCAGGATCTTCTTCGCGATGGCGAGCCCGAGGCCCATGCCCTCGCCCACCTGGCGGGTGGTGACGTAGGGCTCGAAGACCCGCGGCCGGACGTCGGGCGGGATGCCGGGGCCGTCGTCCGCCACGTCGAGGAAGACGTTGCGTCCGGCCTCGCCGGGCCGCAGGGTCACCGTGCCGCGGCCGTCGCCGTCCGCGCGGTCGTCGTGATGGGCGCGGAGGGCGAGCGAGCTGTTGTCGCAGAGGTTCACCAGCACCTGGCGGAGCATGTCGCGGTCGAGCGCCGCGGGCAAGGGCTTTCCGGGAGGCTCGAAGCGCAGCGTGAGGTTCGGCCAGGCGGCGGCGAAGGTGCCGACGAACTCCTCCACCACCTTCCCGAGGTCGTGCACCGCCGGCCGCGGCTGGGGCAGGCGGGCGAAGGAGGTGAACTGCTGGGTGAAGCGGCCGAGCCGCTCCAGCTCCTCGCCGACGCTGCCCGCCGCCTGCCGCGCCTCGTCGAGCCCGTCGCGCTCGAGCAGGCCCTGGAGGCGCGACAGCTCCAGGCGGGCGGCGGTCAGGGGCGTGCGCATCTCGTGGGCGTGGCGGCGGGCGGTCTCCTGCCAGACCGAGAGGTTCTTCAGGTAGGCCAGGCGCTTCCTGTCGCGCGCCATGGCGCGCGAGGTCTCCTCGATCATGCCGGCGATGCGGCCCAGGGTGTCCCGGCCGCGGTCGCCGATCGCGAGGTCCTCCTGGCCGGCCGAGAGCGCCACCAGGGCGACCCGCAGCCGCTCCAGCCGCGCGTCGAGACGGCTCTGGCGGAGCAGGTGGGCGCCGCCGGCCGCGGCCAGCACGGCGAGCACGGCGGCGAGGAGGATCATCTCCCAGCGCCGGGTGATCCCCTCGCGGTTGTGCTCGAGGATGCGCAGGCGGTTGAGCAGGGTCTGGGTCGCCTCGAAGCGGGCGTGATAGGCGTCGCGGGCTTGCGGGTCGAACCGCGCTAAAGCCTTCTGGTCGGCCAGCGAGCGCTCCAGCGCCGAGACGATCTCGGGCTGAAGCCCCAGCCGGAACCAGGTGCCCGAGATCTGGCGGTCGAACAGCCAGAGCACCGCGGCGGCGGCGAGCAGCATTCCGCAAAGGGTGACGGCGGCGGAGCGGACGTTCATTTCTTCCTTCCCGGTGGGGGCGTGAGGTTCCACTCGTACTCGAGGAGGGCGGGGCGGCCGATGGAGGTCGCCATCAGGAGGCTGAGCACCTGGCTGAACGATTCGGGCTGGTCCTCGACCGCTTCGGAGACCGCGCCGGCGCTGCCGGAGCTCTCGGCCGAGAGCGCCTGCGAGAACCAGCGCTGGGCGTCGAGCTGCTCGGCCTGGGAGAAGGGGATCACCCGCAGGCGGACCTCGATGCGGCGGGCGGTCCCGGCCGCGGGCGGGCGGATCACCACCAGCCGCGCGTCCCGCCACCATTCGGCGAGGCGCTCGAAGGAGGGCAGGGTGACCCGCGCGGCGCGGCCGGAGGAGTCGATGCGCGTGACGATGTAGAGCTCGTCCCACAGCTCGTAGCGCACGTCCACCCGCGCCGCGCCCTTGGTCTTCACTCCGGCCGCGCTCCGCGCCGTGGTCTCGAAGACGAAGCTCGTGGTGAGGCCGGTGCCGAGCTGCTTGCGGACCTCCTGCTCGGAGAGGACGGGGGGCAGGCGATGGAGCACCAGACCTTCGCGGGCGGCCTCGAGGGCCGGTGCCTGGAGAGCGGCGAGCCGGACGGCGGACAGCAGCAGGAGGAGCGCCCACCGCGCCGGCGGTCTCAATGGAAGATCTCCCCGAGATCCAGATAGGTCAGCGCCAGCCGCACGCGCCCCCACTGGTTGCGGAAGACGAGGGCGACGGAAGCGGCGAGGCGCTGCAGAGGGCTCGGGCCGAAACCCGGAGAGGTCGTCTCAGAACCGATTTCCGCTCCGGTCTCCAAGCGCAGGTCGGTGAAGTTGCCGACGCCCCGGGACCGCTTGACGGTGACGGCGTGCTGGAGTCCGGCCGAGGCGCCGTAGGAGTCGAGGTCGAGCCCGGCCACGACGCGGCCGCTGGCGATCAGGTTCCGGATCCGCGAGCGCCCGGCGAAGATCCGGCCCGTCGCGGAGACCGTCTGCCGGGGCGTGACCGACCAGTGCCGGATGCCGGAGACCGCGGCCGCCGCCTGCTCGGCGTGGTAGGGCGGCAGCGAGACCTCTGCGGGAGACCCGGCTCCGAACTGGAAGGCCGAGAGCGCGCGGCCCTCGAAGCGGGACGCCTCGAGCCCCGCCGACAGGCTGAAGCCACGGGTGGGGAGGAGCGGATCGTCACTGGTGTCGAGCACCCACTTCGCCTCCGCCCGGCGGTAGGTCAGGTCCCCATCCTCCAGGAAGGCCAGGAAAGCGTCCTCGCGGAAACCGGCGAGGACCTCGTGGCGGCTCTCCGCCTCGCCCCGCCGTTGGCTCAGCGCGACCTGGATGGATTGCCGGCCGCCGAGGGGAGCCGACAGGCTCAGCGAAGTCTTCCCCGAGCCGCCGAAGGACCAGTACGAGAACGTGGGATCGAGCCCGAGGGGCAGCACCTCGCGGACGCAGCAGAGGTTCCGCGAGTAGCCGGCGCTCGCGAGGATGCCGCGGCCGAAAAGGTCGTACTGGGTGAAGCCGGCCTGGAAACCCTCCTCGCTGTCCAGGGCGGCGAAGACGACGCCGGAGCGCCCCACGAACAGCCGGGCTCCCACGAGCCCGCCGAGCGAGAAGCTGGACCGCACGCTCCCCGCCGTGAAGATCCTGGGCTCCAGATCGAGCGGCTCGTCAAACCGGTAGGCGCGGATCCAGTGGTCGTAGAAAAACCACCGCGCCGGCTGGACCTCGATCAGCAGCTCGTAGGCGCCCCGCTGGCTCCCCTTGCGCAGGGCGAAGCTGGCGTCGAGCACGAACGGCAGGCGGTGCACCCGGTAGACCGCCTGCCGGAGCTGGTCCTCGGTATAGGATTCCCCCTCGCGCAGCAGCGTCTCCGCGCGGACGATGTTGGCCGCGGCCTCCTTGGGGCCTTCGACGGTGATCGTCTCGATCAGGAAGCGGGCCGGCTCCGGCGGGACCTCCTCCTGCGGCCAGGCGGGTAGAGCGGTCAGGAGGAGCAGAGCGATGCCCCAGACAGTTCGAGTCCTCACGTGCGGATCCTCCAGCAATGGGCACGGGCCGGCACGGCGCGTGGCTTCAGCACGCTGCAGAGGGCAATGGGGATGCCCGCCGGATGCGCCGGGTGTGGAGGAGCGTCCAACTCGAAGAAAGGAAAGGACATCACGAGGTTTTGCGGGATCCGAGAAGCCGGGCAGCGAGGCATGCAAGGCTCGTTTCGTCCGCCGAGGGCGTATGGGGAAGCATACACCTGTCGGCAGCCCTCACCACCCCGCCGCTACGACCTCCGACGGCGCTATGCTTGCCCCGCGTTCAACCGACAGGAGATGCTCATGAGCCGAAGGAAAGTCGTGATCATGGGGGCGGCGGGGCGGGACTTCCATAACTTCAACACCCTGTTCCGGGGCGACGAGGCGTACGATGTCGTGGCCTTCACGGCCGCCCAGATCCCGGACATCGAGGGGCGGACCTATCCGCCGGAGCTGTCTGGACCGCTCTATCCGCAGGGCATCCCCATCCGCGCCGAGGAGGAGCTGGAATCCATCGTCCGCGAGCGCACGGTGGACGAGGTCTGGTTCTCCTACTCGGACATCTCCCACCTCGACGTGATGCACAAGGGGAGCGCCGTCGTGGCCTGGGGCGCCAGCTTCGGCATCTGCTCGGCCACAAAGACCATGCTGCGCTCGTCGAAGCCGGTCATCGCGGTCACCGCCGTGCGCACCGGCGTGGGCAAGTCGCAGACGACGCGCTATCTCTCCCGCATCCTGCGCGAGCTGGGCAAGAAGGTGGTGGCCGTGCGCCATCCCATGCCCTACGGCGACCTGACGAAGCAGATCGCCCAGCGCTTCGCCGCCTACGAGGACCTGGACCGCTACGAGACCACCATCGAGGAGCGCGAGGAGTACGAGCCGCACATCGACAACGGCTTCGTGGTCTATGCCGGCGTAGACTACGAGAAGATCCTCCGCCAGGCCGAAGAGGAGGCCGAGGTCATCCTCTGGGACGGCGGCAACAACGACACGCCGTTCTACCGGCCCGACCTCCACATCACCCTCCTCGATCCCCACCGGCCGGGGCACGAGACGAGCTACTACCCGGGCGAGACCAACTTGCGGATGGCCGACGTGCTGATCATCAACAAGGTGGACACGGCGGACCCGAAGAACGTCGAGCAGCTCCTCGAGAGCTGCCGCCGGCACAACCCCAAAGCCCAGGTCATCCAGTGCCGCTCGGCGATCCACGTGGACCAGCCCGAGCTGATCCGCGGCAAGCGGGCCCTGGTCGTCGAGGACGGCCCCACCCTCACCCACGGCGGCATGACCTACGGCGCCGGCTGGTACGCGGCGCAGCAGGCCGGCGCGGCCGAGATCGTGGACGCGACCCCGTACGCCGTGGGCTCGATCCGCGCCACCTACGAGAAGTACCCCAACTCCCGCAAGATCCTGCCGGCGATGGGCTACGGCGACCGCCAGATCCGCGAGCTCGAAGCCACCATCAACGCCACGCCGGCCGACGTGGTGGTGGAGGGGACGCCGATCGAGCTGAGCCGCATCCTCAAGGTGAACAAGCCCATCGCCAACGTCACCTACGAGCTGGAGGAGCTGGAGCCGGGCGTGCTGGCCGAGCGGGTGCGGGCGGTGGTGGGAGGGTGAGCCCTCTTTGCGAAGCGGCTGCGCCAGGGACTTGAGCCTTCTTTTCGTTGGATTCGCGTCTGACTTATCGCAGCGGCTCGACTTCGAGGAGGTATTCGGCGAGGAGCGCAGTACGGTCCGGGTACAGGCCCTCGACGCGAAGCCAGTAGCGCCCGGGGCCGAGGCCGCGGATCGACACCGACGTGCCGGCATCGCCGAGGACGGAGCGGCCCGGCCGGCGTCCGGACCAGAGCACCTCGCCGTTCTTGTCGGTCAGTTCGAAACGATACTCGCCGTAGACAGGGTGAGATCCCAACTGCAGCGCCGCGGTGAGGCGGTCCGCCTGGCGTAGGCGGTTCATCGTGCTCGCGCGCAGGAACTCGCTCTCCTTCTCCCCGCGCAAGGCGAACTTGGGCGCAATGAGGAGATCGATGTCGCGGGAGCTGGCGGCAAGCTGGCCGTCTCCTCCTCCTGGCGCTCGCGCGGTCCGGCGGAGCTCTTCCAGGGCGGAGGTCAGCTCGGCGACCCGGGCTTCCAACTCTTCCTCCCGGCCGCCGGTCCTCTTGTTCTCGAGGTCCTGGATGCTTCCGCGCGCCGCAGCAAGCTGGCGCTCGGCATCCGCGAGGGAGCGTCGCGCGGCGGCGAGGGCCTCTTCCCGTTCCTCCAGCCGCTGCGTCAGGCGCGCCCGCTCCTGCCGGACCGCGGCCGCCGACCAGACGGCAACGCCAATGACCGCGAGCAGCAGGGCGGCGGCCGCGGAATAGAGAAGGTAGGAAACGGGCCGGCGCCGAGGCGCCAGCGTGGCGACCGGCCGGACCGCAGGCGTGATTCCGGGCAAGCGCCGGGCGAGAGAGTCCCAAGCCTCCTGCCGGAGGGACTCTGGACCCGCGGCGTCGCCGCGGGCGGAAGCCGCTTCGAAGTCCCGCAGCTCGGCCAGCAGCCCCGTGCAGCGCGTACAGAGGGAGAGGTGCTCTTGCAGGGCTTCGCGCTCCGCCGCCGGCAGCGTGCCCTGGCGGTAGGCGATCAGGCGCTTCAGCCCGATATGAGGTCCGGCGTCCCCCGATTCCTCGGCGGCGAGATCGCGGAGCGCGGCTCTCAGGTCGGTGCGCTTCTCGTCCACGATGGACTCCTCATAGATCGAAACTCTCGAAAGAATTTCCCAGCTCCATCTGCAGACGCTTGCGGGCTTTGAACAGTTGGACCTTGACCGTCGAGGGGGAGATCTGGAGGATCTCGGCGATCTCGTCGTAGTCGAGGTCCTGGAACACCCGCAGGCGCACGCAGCGCCGCATCTGGGCCGGCAGGCCGGCGACGGCCTGGCTCAGGATCTCCCGCATCTCCTTGCCCAGCAACCGCCGCAACGGCGCAGGAGCCTCCGCGCCGCCAGGGCTTCCGCAGTCCGGCGGTGAGCCCCCTACGTCCACTTCCTCCAGCGGGACCGGGCGGCCGGCGCGCTTGGCCGCGGCGCGGTGGCGCAGCGCTTTGACGGCTGTATTGGCCGCGATCCGGAAGAGCCAATGCTCCCATCGGGTCTCTCCGCGGAAGGCCTCGATACCGCGATAGACCCGGAGGAACGTCTCCTGGATCAGGTCCTGGCACTCTTCCGTGGAAAATCCCCGGTGCTTGAAGAAGCGGAACAGCGGCCAGTAGAAGCGGTCGAAGAGAAGCCGAAAGCTCTCCTCGCGGCCAGGGCCGTGGCGCAGCCGCTGGAAGATCGCCTCGATCGGTTCGTTCTGCCGGCTCATCGCTTTTGATCTGCCTTCACCGCCAGTCGCCGAAGAGCTGGAAGGCGGCCCAGAAGAACGGGGCCGAGGCGTCCGTCTCCACCGTCTGACCATTAGCGGTCGTGATCCGCACCGGCTCGCGGATCAGCTCGATCTGGGCCGCTCGCAGCGCCTCATCCTTGGGGAGCCCGGTGGCGAGATGGCGGTGAAACCGCGCCATCAGCTCGGCGGTGACCTGATCGGCGACACCCCACAGCGTGGCGACGACGGAGCGCGCGCCGGCGTACTGGAAGGCGCGGGTGAGCCCGATCAGGCCCTCGCCGCTCAGCTCTCGCCCGAGAGCGGATTCACAGGCCGAGAGCACCACGAGATCCGCGTCGAGCCGCACGCTTTCGAGGATCTCCCAGACCTGCAGCAGGCCGTTGTCCCGGCCCGCGGGGAGCCCCTCCGGAATGGTGAGCACCAGGGCGGAGTCGAGCGGCGTGCGGTCGTCGAAATAGGCGTGGGTCGCGAAGTGCAGGACGCGCGCGTCGCGGCCCACGGACTTGGCCCGTTCTTCGGTGGCTTCCTCGCCCAGGTAGAGACGCGCCTCGGGATAGGCTGCCGCTAAGCGCTCGACCTCGCGGCGGCTGTAGGGCAGGGCCTCCCAGTTGAAGCTGCGCACGGTCAGGTCCAGGGGGCGGCGAAGCGGGCCGCGGGTCTCTGGCTTCGGTGCGAGGTCTTGCGGGTAGCGGGGGTCCCCGAAGGCGACGACCGCCGTGGCCGATCTTGATGGCGCGCCCTCGGAAGCGCGAAGCGTTCCGTAGACAGTCAAGGAAAGAGCCGTATGCAGGGGCTTCCACTCCGCCAGATACTGCCTGCAGTCCGTGCCACGGATCAGCGCGCCGAACGGGAGGCGGTGCAGAGGTCCGTCCGGTAGGATCAACACCCGCTCGCTCCGCTCGACCAGGTCGGCCACCGGCCCGATCAGGGTGCGATAAAGCGACCTGGCGAGATCGACGGGGGCGTCCTGCATCTGGATGCGCTCCAGGAAAAGCTCCACATCGCGTCGCAGCCGCTCCTCACCGATCTTCAGGATCTCCACCCGGAACTCCCCTTCCCGCGTGACGGCGAAGAGAACGGTCTGCTGCGTGCCGATGCTGTACGAGAGGGCGATCGTGCCGGGATCGAGCGCCTTCCGGGCGGCGGCCAGATCGAGGGGCTGTGGCTGGCGCAGCGCGGCGAGCCGCGGGGAGGCCTTGCGGATCTCGGCGGCGATTTCGTCGCGCTCCCGGCGCAGCCGGCTGAGCTCGCGGTGGAAGGCCTCCTTCGCCTCTTCGCCGGCCGCCGGAGTCCAGCGCGCCAGCTCGCGCAGTATCTGGTCGTAGCGCGCCGCGTTGTCTCGCCGGGAGCGCTCGAGCGCGGCGGGCAGCTCGCCGGAGAATGCGAGATCGCGTTCCGCCAGCAGCGTCAGAAAGCTCCGCGCCCGAGAGCGCTCCAGCAGATGGAAGGCCTCGGCGGCATGCCCCCGCTCCAGCGCGACCGCGATGGCATCACGGTAGATCTGCTCGTGTCGCGCCCGATAGGTGGCCTGCAGGTCCTGGGAGCCTCCGAGCCTCCCGACCTGGGACTCCAGCGCATCGACGGCCCGGGTGAGGAATTGCGCCGCCTGTTCGGGACGCTCCATGCGGCGGTACAGCCGTCCGAGTTGTTGGAGCGTCAGGGCATTCTCGATCGCGCTGGGCGCCCATTGCTCATAGATCGCGCTGGCCCGCTGCTGAAGACCCAGGGCCAGCTTCAGATCCCCGCGCGCCTCGGCAATCCTGCCGAGAGAGCTCAGAGCGAAGGCCACATCGACGCGATTGGGGAGTCGCTCGCCGATCTCCAAGGCGCGTTGGTGGAGCCTCCATGCCGCATCCAGATCGCCCCGCAACCGCGCGATGGTCCCCAAAGAGTTGAGGCACCCCACCACGCCGACGCCGTTGGGAACGGCCCTTTCCGAGATCGCCAGGGCGCGCTCGAAATGCTTCGCCGCTGCAGCCAGATCGCCGCGCTCTTGAACCATCATTCCGAGATTGCTCAAGATGACGGAGGTCCCGAGGCTTACGGGAGCCAGCCTCTCCCGGATTGCCAGGGCGTGCTGCAGTGCCTCCTCTGCGGCTTCCACATCGCCGAGCAACCTGGCCCCCAATCCAAGCCGGCCGAGGCTCGTGGCCATCTGGAGGCTTTCGGGAGACCGCTGTTCCAGGATCACCAGAGAGCGCTGGAGCGCCGCCACGGCCTCGGCGTATTGGCCGCGGTCCAGCGCCAGGACGCCCAGATCGTTCAGGGTGTCGGCCATCGTCAGGCTATCGGGAGGCCAGCGCTCCAGGATGGTCAAGGCACGCCGGGTAAAGTCGGACATCGCGTCCAGGTCCCCTTGTCCCACGGCCACCCAGAAGAGCTGGTGCAGGCTGTCGGCGACCTCCAAGCTGTCGGGCGCCCAACGCTGCCGGATCTCCAGGGCCCGTCGCTGGAGCTGTGCCGCCGCGTCCAGCCGGCTCTGCAGCCGCAAGACGTTACCCAGTCGGGTCATCGAGCTGGCCACCTGAAGGCTCTCCCCCCAGGCGGTCTCGCCGACCTCCAGGGCTGAACGGAAGCTGGACTCGGCGCGGGCCATCTCCCCCGCAAGCTGATAGCTCTCCCCTAGCGCCTCTCCAACAACGATCTTGGTCTGGGCGTCCCGCGCTTCCGCCAGGGCTGCCTGCAAGGCGGCTCGCGCCCTGTCGCCCTGTCCGCTTGCCGACCAGGCTCCGCTGATCTGCAGCAGGAGCCAGCACCGCAGACCTGGCACGGTCTGCTCCGCGCGGTAGACCAGCGGGTCCCAATGGGCGATGCCCCCTTTCAGATCTCCGGCGTCGATCCGCCACCGCCCCTCTCTATAGATCTGGAGGAGATCCGCCGCCAGCCGCGGCCGCGTTCGGGCCTCCCAAACGCCCCTCGGGACCTCCAGAGAGATTGCCGCACCGCTCCGTTCGCCGCGGAGCCGCACGGTCCCCCGCGGCGCCTGCTCGACCTTCACCCAGAACCAATCGAAGACCGTGCGGATCTCCCCCGCGCTCCCCTCGGGATTGGTTGGCGGATCGGGCGACCTCTCCCAGGCGAGAAGAACATCTCCGGGGCGAAGCCCCGCTCCTTCCAGGGCCGATCCCTTGCCGACCTCCTCGATGACAATGCCCGGCCCGCCCTTCTCTGCGAGACCGCTGACATCCGTGGATGAAGTTGCGGCGTCGGCAAGCCCGAGGCACAGGATGGCAAAGGCAAGCGAGCGCTGACGTCGGGACTTCATCGCGGACTCTCCATACCCCGGCAAAGTGGGCGTCCTGCCTGGATTATAGGCCGAGGACTAAACGCATTCCGCAGTAAACCGGAGCCAGAGTTCAGGGGTCTTTCCGGGGTAGAGACAGAGGTACGGCGTATACCAACGCCCCCCTTTCCGAAGGAGGTGTCTGTGAAGAAAAGGACTCGGAAAATGACCTTGAACCGCGAGACGTTGCGCACCCTTGACAGGATCCAGCTGGGAGGGATCGCTGGCGGCATCCCAACACAGGGGCCCTGTGGCTCCAATGGTTGCCCCTCTGAGGGGAATACCTGGTCGGACTGCTACATTTCAGCCTGCGAGGACTGCGTCTCTTACGATGTCAGCTGTCCCTCGCACAGCTGCCCCTGAGCAGACACTCGTTTCGTAGATCGCGAGCGAAACCCGAGGCCTGCCCCGGCCTCGGGTGCCGCCCAAGCACTTCGCGGATCGCCTCAAGAGCGGTTCAGCCATTCCACCGCCCGCTTGATGCCGCCCAAGGTGAGGTCTTCCATGCGGAAGACCTCGCCGATCCTTCTGATCGTGGTGCGGCCGTAAGCTTCGGGCCAGCTCTCCTTGGGGATGGGATTGAGCCAGACCGCGTGGCGGAAGCGGTCGCGGAGACGCTCGAGCCAGCGGAGGCTCGGCTCCTCGTCCGGCTCCCAGTAGGAGATGGCGCCGCCGGGATAGAGCAGCTCCTCGGGGGCCATCGAGGCGTCGCCCAGGAAGAGAAGGCGGGTCTCCGGCGAGCGCTGGAGGAGCTTCTCCACGGGGAGTGGCACGCGGCGCTGCGGGTCCTTGTAGACCGCGCCGTAGACCGTGTTGTGGAAGAAATAGGTGTGGAGGCGCTTGATGCGGTCCCGCAGCTTGGCGAAGAGCAGCCGGGTCAGGTGGATGTGGGGGAGCATCGAGGTGCCGCCGTTGTCGATCAGCAGCGCGACCTCGATGCGGTCGAGCAGGGCGCGGCGGAAGACGAGGTCGATCTCGCCGCCGTTCCTCGCGCTCCGGTAGATCGTCTCGTCGAGGTCCAGCTCGTCCCGCGGTCCCACCGGCGTGAGCTTCTTCAGGGTCGCCAGGGCCTGGGCGAGATTGGCGCCGCTCAGGCTGGTGGCGTCCGAGTAGTCGATGTAGCGCCGCTCGCCGATCACCTTGAGGGCGGAGCGCTTTCCTCCCTCCCCGAAGACGCGCGCGCCGCCGCTCGCGTTGCCCGAGTGGCCGAAGGGCGAGTTGCCGCCGGTGCCGATCCAGCGGCTGCCGCCGTGATGCGCCTCCATCTGCTTTCTCACCGTCTCCCAGAAGCGTTTCATCAGCTCGTCCGGCGAGAGCGTCCACAGGGCGTGCGGCGGCAGCTCGCCTTTGCGGACGGCCTCGCGGAGCCACTCCTTGAACTGCGGCGTGTTGAGCAGCTCCGGGTCCCCCACGGCCACCCGCGGCAGGTCGATCCCGTAGAAGTGGAAGGCGAACGCCCGCTCGTAGGCGTCCATGTGCTCGACGCGGCGGACGAACGAGAGGCGGGCGAAGAGGAAGAGCGAGTCGAGGTCTGGCGCCAGGCCCCGCTCCATCCCCTGATAGAAGTCGATGGCGTCGGTCATCGAGACCGGCACGCCGTACTCCCGCAGGCGGAGGATGAAGCCGTCGAGGAACACGGCGGCGCTTCAGTTCACCCGCGCCCGCTTGCTGCCGCTGCGGAAGGAGAGGATGTCTTCCGTGCGCTTGAGCAGCGTGCCGAGGTAGGGGACGTTCAGCCGGTCGGGAGTGATCCGGGCGTGGTTCAGGGCGCCCAGCCAGTTGAGCAGCTCGCTGGTGGCGGGCGGCTTCTCGAAGCCGCGCCCCCGCAGCTCGTAGAAGATCCCCAGCGCCGCGTCGAGCAGCCCGTTGTCGAGGTCGGGGAAATGGAGGCTGACGATCTCCCGCATCTGCGCGGGACTGGGGAAGGCGATGTGATGGCAGTAGCAGCGCCGCAGGAAGGGGTCGGACAGCTCGCGCTTGGCGTTCGAGGTGATGACGATCACCGGCCGCTTCTTCGCGCGGACCACCTGGTTGACCTCGCGGATGGTGAACTCGCAATCCTCCAGCACGTCGAGCAGGTTGTCCTGCACGTCGGACTCGGTCTTGTCGATCTCGTCCAGGAGGAGCACGACGCGCTCGTCGCTGCGGAAGGCGCGGCCGATGGGCCCCCAGATCACGTAGTCGAAGAAGTCGTTGACGTCCCGCCCCGTCCCCGAAGTGCCGAAGCGGGCGTCGTTCAAACGCAGGACGGTGTCCTGGACGTAGCAGGCTTCCTCGCCCTTGATGGTGGACTTGCAGCGCAGCGCCTCGATGGGCATGCCCAGCGAGCGACTGATCTCGAAGGCGAGCTGCGTCTTGCCCGTGCCGGCCTCGCCGGTGAGAAGCAAAGGCTTCTCCATGGCGATCGCCATGTTGACGATGGCGCCCAGCTCGGGGTCGAGGTAGTAGCGTTCGGTGCCCTGGAACTCCATGCGCGTCTCCTGCCGGCCGAGCGCAGGAGTCTAGCAGACGGCGGCGGTCCGGGTGGGACCGCCGCCGGAGAGTGGGGTCAGGGCGGAGGCATCTCCTCCAGGCTGGCGCACGCCCGGTCCGGATACTGCACGCAGACCCAGACGCAATGGAGGTGATCGCTGGCGCACCCGGTGCCGGGGTCGTCGTAGGTGGGATCCTCGTCCCACGGCGTGCAGTGGCACGAGTAGTACGGGCACAGCGGGGTCGGGCAGGACGCCCCCCCGGTCGACTGCACGGTCATGGGTTTGGCGACAGGGCCCTTGAGCACCGCCGGGGCCACTCCGGCGAGGAAGTTCGAGGCCGCCGGCAGCGCGGCGTCGACCCGCCCGTCGCCGTTGGTGTCGACGCGGATGCGGCCCTTGTACTGCGGCGTCGTGACGTACGTCCAGACCGAATGGGTGCCCGGGCCGAGGTCGATGCGGCGGGTCAGCTCGCGCCGGCCGCTCTTATTGCCACCGCCGACCGGCGTGAAGACGACCTTGACGTTCAGGGCCAGCGGCGCCGTGTAGGTGCCGCCCAGGGCCTCGGTGCGCACGATCCGCATGGTCGTCGTCGGCTGCTCGCCGGCGAGGCTGACCGCGACGTCGTAGGCCCCGCAACGGGTCTCGATGGGCTTGACGCTCACCAGGGAGAGCGCCATCAACTGGATGCGGGTCGTCGCCTCGCCCTTGTCGTTGAAGACGGCGTCGTCGAGGCGCCGCACGACGGTGTCGATCGCTCCCAGGCGGCGGGCCGGCTGCACCGCCAGCGGGTCGCCCTTGAAGACGATCTCGCCGGTGAAGGGCTGCGAGCCCTCGCAGAAGAAGCCCGCCGGGATGGGCTCCTTCTCGAAGCTCGTCTTGGCGAAGCCCGCGACCGTCATCCACACGTCCACGCCTTTATGGATGACGTTGTCGCTGGCCAGGGCCGGAGAGGCGGCCAGGACCACGAGGAGCGTCGCTCCCACGGCTGAAAGGCTCAAGATTTTCGATGCTTTCATCGTCTGCTCCTTTCCAGGGTCAGAAGAGGGCTTCGATGCCGCCGCTGCTGTCGCAGGGGACGCAGGTCCAGATGCAGTGCATGTGGCTCGAGTCGCAGCCGCCGTTCGACTCGTAGGGATCCGTGGAGTCGGGATTGCAGTGGCAGGACTGATACGGGCACTGCCCCCGCGGGCAGATGGGATAGGGTGACGGCGCGGGGGTCGCGGTGGCCGCCTTGGCCACCGGGGAGACGCCGGCCAGGAAGTTCGACGCCGCCGGCAGCGCGGTGTCCGGAGCGCTGTCGCCGTTGGTGTCGATCCGGGGGGTGCCCTCATAGCGCGGTTTCGTGGTGTAGGCCCAGACCGAGTTGGCGGCCGGACCGAGATTGACGCGGTGGGTCAGCTCGCGCCGGGCGCTCTTGTCCCCCTGGACGGGCGTGAAGACGACCTTCACGTTGAGGGCGAGGGGAGCCGCGTAGGTGCCGCCAAACCGGTTGGTCCGCACGATCCGCATGTTCGTCATCGGCTGCTCGCCGTCGAGCCGCACCGCGACGTCGTAGGAGCCGCAGCTCGTCTCGACCGGCCGGGTGCTCACCAGCGAGAGCGCCATCAACTGGATGCGGGTGTAGGCCACGCCCTTGGCGTCGAAGGCCGCGTCGTCGAGCCGGCGCACGACGGTGTCGATCGCTCCCAGGCTGGCGGCGGGCTCCGCCGCCAGCGGGGCGCCCTTGAAGTAGATCGTGCCGGTGAAAGGCTGCGAGCCCGGGCAGAAGAAGTCCGCCGGGATGGGCTCCGACGCGAAGCTCGTCTGAGCGAAGCCCGCCACGGTCATCCACAGGTCGACCCCTTTGTGGATGACGTTGTCGCCCGCGAGGGCGGGAGAGCCGGTGACCAGGGCCAGGATCACCGCCGCTCCGATAGCTGAACGGATCAATGCTTTCATCGTCCTCTCCTTTCCTGTGGATCGCGAGGATGCGCCTGGCGACCGCCAGGGCGCGGTATGGGCGCGATTCACCCTCCATGAGGAAAGGTGCCTCTGGAGGGCTTTAGCGCTCCAGGGAAACCTCCGGAGAGGTTCTAAGCGCCCTTAGCGCACCGGCATCGGGCGGGTGAACGCGTCGGGCTGCTTCGATCCGGGATCGATCCGGGAGGCGTTGAAGGTGCCGATCCACAGGGGATGGAACATCCGCCGGCCCGCGGCCAGGCCCTGGTAATCGCCGAGAAAAAAGCCGCGGGAGACCGCGGCGAAGCGCAGGTCCCAGGACGCCGGGCTCACCCGGAGACTGCGGGCGAAGCGCCGTCCGCGGTTGCGCGAGACCGCGAAGTACTCGTCCACCAGCACGCTGCGCGCGGGATCGTTGCGCAGCGAGTAGTAGACGACGCCCACCACGCCTTCGGGGCTCACCGCCACGGCGGGAGTGAAGCTGGCCGCGTTCCTGGGGCCGTCCGAGACGAGCTGGGGGGCGGTCCACGTCCGGCCGCCGTCCGCCGAGCGGGAGAGGACGACCTGGTCGATACCCGGCGAGAACCGTTCGTCCTGCCAGACCACGTAGAGGTCGCCGGTGCGGGGATCGACGGCGGCGGCGGGGATGGCGCCGGCGGTGCGCGATCCGGAGATGCCGGGCGCCTGGACGTTGGAGATATGGACCGGCTCGCTCCAGGTCGCGCCGCCGTCCTCGGAGCTGGCGATGTGCAGGCCGATGCCGCCGAAGGTGAACTGCAGCCAGAGGGCGTGGACGACTCCCCGCGGCCCGACGAGGGGGAAGACGCCGAGGTTCGCCCCCTCGTCCTCGATGGTGACCGGAGGGCTGAACGACTGGCCGCCGTCCGCGGAGTAGGAGAGCACCGCGGGCTGGTTCGGGCCGGTCGTGACGATATCCCAGGCCACGTAGACCCTGCCCCGGAAGGGGCTGTCCGACCGGGTGTCCACCGCGATCGCCTCCTTGTCATGGAAATCCTGGGTCCTCGTGAAGACGACGGTCACGGGATCGCCCCAGGTGCGGCCACCGTCATCCGAGGTGGAGACGAAGATGCCGTTGTCGGGACTGGTCTCGTCGAAACCCAGCGAGACGTAGTAGGCGCGGTTCCCGGGCCCGAACGCCACCCAGGGGTCGGAGGCGCGCTGGAAGGGTCCGCCCGCGGCCTGGGTCAGCCCGGGGAGGAGACCCTCCTGCCAACTGCGACCGGAGTCGAACGAGACGGCGTAGGTGAGCGCGCGGGCGCCGCCGTCGCTGAAGCGCCCTTCCTGATAACCGGCGAGCAGGTGGCTCTCCCGCTCGGGGTTGATGGCCAGATGGGGCTCCGTCTGCGTCTCCGGCTGGGCGGGCCCGCTGTCTGGAGCCAGAAGGTCGAAGCTGACCTGGACGTTGCGCGGACCGGCGGCGCGGGCCGGAGCCTCCACCTCGATCTTTTCGGCGGGAACCGGGAACGGCTTCCAGTCAGGATCGCCCGAGAAGTGGGCGCCCCGGGCCTTCTGCTCCTCGATCCAGCGGCTGCGGGAGAAGGGCGGCTCGGAAGAGACCTGGGCCCCGATCAGGAGCAGGACACAGAGACCGAGGAGAATTACGATGAGCGCGTTCAGCGGCCAGACTTTTTTCATTTTTCGACCTCTCGGACTTGAGGATAGCCGAAAAGCCGCCCGCGACGGAACCTACGGGCAGTCGAACGCCTTCGCGTCCACAACCGCGGGGGAGGTCCGGCCCGGAGGGTTCTCGTAGCGGGCCTGCCGGTCCGTCCAGGTGTCGGTGACGGTGAGGACCCAGCCCACGTCGGTCGCGGCCGCGGCGTAGACCCGCCAATGGCCGTCGAGGGCGCAGCCGTCGAGCACCTTGACGAGCATCTCCCAGTACGCGGGAGCGAAGAACCAGAGCAGGCCGGAGCCGTCGGACGCGGGAGCCGCGGCCCGGGCGGGACCCGTGTTGCCGGCGAAGTCGCGCCAGGACGCCTCCACCCGGAAGCGGCCCTTGGCGAGGAAAACGCTCGCGGTGTCCGGAGGGTTGTGGCAGCCGCCGCTCCCGCGATCCGTGAAGGCGCCGCCGGCGATGGGGAGGAACTCCCAGTCGTAGCCGCCGGCGCGAAGCCGGAGCTTCAGGACGCCCGGGTCCTGGGAGTTGCGGGCTTCGCTGTTGGGCCGGACCGCAACGAACGAGCGCATCCCCTGCCCGCCGGTGCCCACGACGAACTGGCGGATGCCGTGCTCCGGGTCGGCCCGGCCGGAGGGGTCCTGCGGCGCGAAGCGCTCGTAGTCGTGGTCGTGGCCCACCAGGACGAGGTCCGCCCCGGCGTCGTAGAGCGCCCGCCAGAAGGCGTCGTAGGCGGGATCGTCGCCGTGCAGCCCCGAGGAGAAGCGGGGGTGGTGCCAGTAGGCGAGGGTGCAGGCCCGCGGATGGGCCGCGAGGTCGTCCGCCAGCCAGCGGAGCTGCGGCGAGCCCGGGCCGCAGCCGCCGATCGCGGCGCAGTTGGAATTGAGCGACACGACGTGCCAGGCGCCGAGGTCGAAGCTGTACCAGCCCCGCGAGCGCTCGCCCGCGGCTGGTCCGAAGTAATCGAAGTAGCCGGAGGCGCCGGGGGTCTGGTACTCGTGGTTGCCTGGCGCCGGGCGGAGGAGGGGCCCCAGGCGACCCCAGGTGGGAGCGAAGACCGCCTGGTACTTGGCGAGGGCGCCGTCCCCATACTGGTTGTCCCCCAGCAGGAGCACGGCGTCGAAGCCACCGCCCAGCAGGAGGTCCGAGGTGGCCCGCTGGCGGCAGGCGCCCGCGATGCCGTTCCCGCCGTTGAAGTTGGGATCGGCCGGATCGCAGGAGATGTCGCCCGCGGCGGCGACGACGGGATCGGCGGCGTAGGCGGCCGGGGCCCAGGCCAGCAGCAGGGCGGCAAGGGCATTGCAGAGCTTCACGGTGTGCCGATTATAGCCGATCGGCCGTCGGGAAGAACACCTCGGGCCACCTGCAGGAGCTCCGCCTGTCCCGTGGGGCAATCGCCCCCCATATTTGGAAACCTTGTGAAGATCTTGAAGAACGTCGAGATCCGGGCTAAGCTGTAGGCGACCTGAAATCAACTCACTGCCGACTATGGTGACCCAGATGCAAGATCTCTACAAGCTGCTAGTTGATTCATGGGAGCGTGACAACCAGCGTTTCTGGACAATCTTTAGCGTGATGAATGTTGTAAATGCTGGACTCTTCGCGCTCGTAGCTGGAAAGCAATCAGCCCCTGGAATCCAAGTCATTGCCTCTCTGCTCGGCCTGGGTCTTTGCATTATATGGTGCCTGACAGAGCGACGCATGATTGGATGGGTGGAGTGGTGGGAGACTAAATTGCGGGAGGTGGAGCCATTATTCCTTGCTCGATTGAGGTTGGATTACAAGCGGGAGGGCTGCGGTGATCTCGCCAGCACCTTCTGTCTGTTCAGAGATCGGAAGTGTGCAGTGAAATGGGGGATGTCCACAAGGCGCGCCGGTTGGATTCTGCCTCTGATATTCGCGGGCGTGTGGTTGGTTCTATTGAAGCGGGGACTGTGGTAGCTATGTTGATAGCCTTGGGAGATCCGCCCAGCGTTCGGCGCGAGCCGAACTGAGGAGGAGATCCTGACCGCTGGGCAGAAATCAGCAGAGACCCGGAGAGCAACTCCTTCAACTCCGCCAGCTCCGTTTTGCCGGAACAGGCCTCCGTTTGACCGGAGCGGGCCTGCGGTTAGCGGCGCGTGCGGATCTGGAGGAGACCCGTTAACTGGTGCTTCGGACGCCCGGCTCATGTTTGGCAGTGCCGCCGCCAAAGGTGCGGGTGCCGACGATCGGCCCCAGGCCGGCGCGCCTCCGCATCAGCGCGAAGGCCTCGGCCGCCGAGCCGTTCTGGCGGTTGACGATCAGCGCCTTGGGACTCGCCACGAAGTTGGTCGGCATTGGGCAGGTCGTCTCCCTCGCGCCAGGCGTAGGCGTAGATCGGCCGGCCCTTCATTGACGAAGATCGCTAACCAGCGTAGAATTAGCGAGGGTCCATAGAATCTAATGACATATCCGCTCTACCTTTGCAGCCAACTCCACCGGAAGTTGATGGAACCAACATAGAGGAGGACATCCTATGCCAACCCTCGAAGAGTGGTGGGATGGATTCTGGGGGAAAGTTCGCCACAGCCCGACCATTCTGTCCACACGCCACGCCATTTTGCCCGACCACGTGGACAAGCAGCCGGGACAGCGTTTCAAACGTGACCAGCAATATTTTGTAGTCAAGATAAATCGTATCTTTCTCCAGTACGACCGACAATTTTGGACGACCTACGCACCAATGGCGCTGGTCGTATCCGAATTTCAATACGATGGACAGCATACGGTAGTTCCCTTCGTCGTTGGCCCAAGCCTGCTCGAAAACGATCAGATCGAGTTGCCCAGAGGGTTCATGTTTCTGGACACCAAGGTAGCCGGGATACACCCCTACAAGGGAGGTGGGCTGAAGCTCTCTATCATACTCTATCGCGTGAAGCGCACAGATTTGGCAAAACAGTTATTGAAAGTCGTCGAGAACATCGCCTCGGTTCTGGATTTTTCTCAAGTGTTGACCACTTATCTAAAGATTGCTGGTGTCCTGGTGGATACCGTTGGAGACATCATCGGTACAGACCAGAACAACCAGCCAATCATAGGCCTGCGTCAGGAGTTCGAGGCCGGCGACGAGTTCAAGCCGGGATACTTTGCGTTGATAGACAGCGATAAGATCGAGCAGGGGAAATTGTGGGTGCGGGACAACGAGCTACTGTATGGCGATGGGACCAACCCTCCGAAGTTCATCGACGCCAATTACGTCCTCTACAGCATCGACCAGGTCACCGAGCGCGACGACATCGAAAAGCTTTCGTTTTATGACCAGTGGAAGACCGCCCTGGCCGAAGCCCACACGGCCAACCCGGAAAAGTGGCTGAGCGCCAAGGCTAACTGGACTGCCCTCTATCAGATGATGTCGCTAAGCCCGGACCTCATCTCCCCCCAGGCCGAAGCGCTGGCGGAGGAGTGTTTCACCCAGATGGAGACGAAGTACAACAACGTCAAGAGGAGAGCAGGCACGATGGGAAGCGCCGAGAATGAGCAAAGAGCGCTTGGTGAGGCTGGCGAACTTCGATCGATCAGCGAGCATCTTGACCGCGTGCGCAGTAAATCGGTTTCTGTTCTGCGCGCGAAATGATTCCCTGATCAGGATGAACGTGGAGGCCCAGCCGTGAAAGTATACAACTGTAAGCTCGAGCTGCAAGATGAGGAGAGGGTCGTTTACCACGACATTCAGGGGAGGCTACGTCATGGAGAAATCCGCCTCGGCGAATTGACGAAGCAGCTGCTCAGGCGATTCAATTACTGGGTGAGCAAGGACAAGCTTGACGAGCGCGATGATCTAGTATTGCTTGGATTGTATCTCTACAACCTGCTTCCGGCTAAGATTCGGCAGGAATTTGAAAGCGACTACGACTTTATCACCGGCAAAGAGCCCTCCGGCAGTCGTCTGCGATTGACACTGATCTTTCACAAAGAGGCGGGCGAATTGGCCAACTATCCGTGGGAATTCTTGTATATGCCGCCTCGTCCGAAGACGCAGGACAGGTCGAAACGCGATGGCTTTTTCCTTGCCGGTCAAAAGACAGAGCTCATCCTGACCAGATTCATGCCCGATGTCGAACACCGGCTCGGGGACCAGGAAAAAGAATTGCGCATCCTGGTAGTCTTCTCGCATCCCGATGACCCCGCCCTGGCTGACATTGATACAGATGACACCCGCCAGGCGATTACGATGATCGAAGCGCTCGCCAAGCCTCCATCGGTCCAAGTCAAGACCATCGAAAACCCGACTTACGAAGAGCTCAAGGATGCCATCAACAAGCCTGCCAAACCGGATGAACCGGCATTTCGACCGCACATTATCCATTTCATCGGGCATGGCGACAAAATGCAGGGCTTGGCGCTCAAGATGACGCAGACGGAACTTGACGACCGAGCGGCCGATAAACTCCCCTATAAAGAAACGGCTTGGCAGAACAGTCAAACGATTTGTGACTTGTTCTCCGACGATCCGCCACCGCGCCTGGTGTTCCTGCATGCCTGCGAAGGTGCGCGGTCCGATACTCTAGAAGGATTTTCCGATCTGGCCCGCGAATTAGCCTTGGCCAAGATCCCCGCCGTGGTGGCCATGCAGTACACGATCAAAACAGGTGACGCCGCCACCTTCGCCAAAGTGTTCTATGAGAGACTCAGCAACGGTTCGGCTGTGGACGAAGCTGTCCGGGCGGGGCGGGAGGCCTTGGGCAATCCAGTTTACGGCGGTAAAGGAAGCTGGAGCGACCGTCGCTTTGGCACGCCCGTTGTCTATCTGCAGAGCGAGGAGGCTATTATCAAGATGCCGGCCTCAATCGAGATGCCGGCATCATTCGACCCTGATAAGAAAGTCCCCTGCCCGAATCCCAGATGCGATGGCAAGGTCCCGCTCAGTTGGGCCGTATGTTTGGCCTGCGAGCATGAGGTGATGATCTGTCCAGAATGTCAAGGCAAGGGAGAGTATTTCTTACTGGACAAGACCATTGGACGTTGTGGCAAGTGCGGCCACCGCCTGGCTGGCTGGCAGGCGGCGCCGGCAGCGGCTGGAGTAGTACCCAGGCCGGAGAAAAAGGCAGAGGCGCAGCAGAATGAATAAACAGGTGACTGAAATGTCGGAATCCAAGGCAACTACCCGAATCCCATGCCCTAATCCGCGCTGCGACGGCTCGGTGCTTCCTGAGCAAAAGGTGTGCGACACATGTGGGCACGAATTGGAAGCTTGTCCGAACTGCGGCAAGCTGATGTCGAAGACTATAGGCCGGTGTGGAGGGTGCGGATACCGCTTGGCCGAAAAGCAGACCACGCCGACAACGCCGGGCGAAGCCCCGCCGCCAGAGAGAGAAGCGGTGCAGCCGGAGGGCGAGCCGCCGCCGCCCCACCCCATCACGGACCTCCCCATCGTCGTCCGCTTCGAAGCCTCGCGCCCATACGTCGCAAAGGCAATGGCCGAGGCGTATCATCAGGTGGCATTGGCCGATGCCGACATGGTTGCGGCGACGCGCGCCTTCGAAGAAATACGGACATCACTCCTGACGGAGCCAGACGCATTCAAAACCTGGCGGCGATTCGACGAAGCGATCGGTGCCGCCGATGCGAACAGGTTGCGCCCCGCGCTTATCAGTCTGCGTGCCTGGTTCAGGGAGCAATTATTCGACCAGCAGCGGAAGCGGCTGAGTAAATCGTTCGAGAGCGACCCGGAGACCGGCTGGCGCGAGTGGCTGCAGACGTACGCCGAAGGGCTGGCGCGCTGGCGACCTCTACTGTGCCGAAACCTGGTTGACGGGCCATTCCCGTTTCCAGAGCGCTTCCGCAAGCCATATGACTTCAAATCTGCCACCCGGCTGATATTGCACGAACGCTGGGCCGAAGTTCATCAGTTCTTCACGTTTCTGGCCGGGCACGAGTTCCTGCATTCACAGACGCGCGCCCGGCTGCTTGTCCCCGCCGGGCAGATCCATCTGTACTACTTCAGCCCGCGCGATCGGGCGCAAAAATTCTTCGAGCAGGCCGAGCAACTCGCTCCTGGATTGGGGCTCGTTTTGGCGGTCATGGGCAGTTACTATGGAGAGCAGAATGACTTCGCCAAGTCGCTGTCCTATCTCGAGCAGGCCATGCAGGCCGCGCCCGACGAGGCGGAGCCTTATGTGTTCATGGGGGACTTGGAAGAAAAGCAGGGGAATTTGGAAAAGGCCAGCACGTGGTATCAGGAGGCGATCAACAAGGCGATCGGCGAAAGGTCCGGCTATTCCCGGCTGCTTCGCCTATATGGCCGCCCGGAGTTCATCGCGCGATACGAGGCGCACATCGTGCCGTTGGCCGAGCGCGCGATCGCGGTTGACGAAACGGGCGAATACAGGACATATCTCGACATCGGTGACACCTATGCCCTTAGTCGACGCTACGACAAGGCGCACGAATGGTATGACAAAGCCATCCACCTCGAACCCGATCGGCTGGATGGTTATACCCAGAAGGGTTTCGTCTGGCTGGAAGAGGGTGAAAGCCGTTACGACGCCGCGCGTACGGTCTTCCTGAAAGCCATCGACGTTTCGCCGGGGCTGTATGACGGCTATTGGGGCATGGGGCGGTTGGCCGAGCGGCGGAGCCAGTGGGCGGAGGCCGCCGAGTGGTACGCCCAGGCCCTACAGCGCCAGCCGGAGTTTCATTCCGCCCTCCGATCGAGGATCGGCGAGATGCAGTGGAAGATGGGGGACTTTGCGAAGGCGGAAGCGGCGCTGCTCGACGCGCTCAAGCACGACCGCACCAACGACACGACCGTACTCGACTTGGCGGACGACTACAAAAAGCAGGGCAAGCCCGCAGAAGCGCTGCGGTTGCTCAGGCAAATCCGTGAGATCAAGGGCGATGGATCCGAAGCCGACTATCAGAATCGAGTGGGTAATGTATATTACTATCAAAAGGAATATGAGAAAGCTGCACAGCATTACCTGAACGCCATCCGTTCAGACGACACGGAGGCGGTGTACTTTTCCAATTTGGCCGGTGCATATCGGGTCTTGGAGCGCTGGACGGATGCTCGCGAATATCTGAAGAAGGCGTACACACTGCACGGCGACCGGCAAAAATACGAGTCTCAGTTGGCGCGCGTCTACGATGAGGAGGCGCAGGCGCTGGAGAGATCATTGCCTACCTTGGCAGACGGCCTGGCGAGGCTGGACGAGACGATTGCCAGGGTGCGCGCCGAGTCAGGACAAGCCCAAACCATGGAGCCATTGTCACAGCAGCTTACCCGGCTCGAACAGATGCGTGCGTTCGTGATGCGCTACGGCACACACGCCCTCACCTTCGACCCCGAAGACAAGCCGATCCGTGTCCGCTTGGCCCCCGACGTGTTGCCGCTCATTCTGAACGCAGACCAAGCCAATCTATCAGAAGAGTTTCGCGGTCTTATAGGGGCCGTGCGCAAGCGTCTGCGCGAGCGGTACGGACTGATTGTCCCCGGTCTCGATTTCAGCGAACTCGATGGGCCAGGCACCCCGTCCCGCTCCTATCGAATCGAGGTGAGAGACGAGCGAGTCGCCGACGGGCAGCTTGAAACAGAAGAGGAAGGCGATCCGCTCGAATCTATCGTGCAGATCATCGAACGCGTCCTGAGCAGCCACCTCGATAAACTATGCGGCCACCAGGAGACGGCGAACCTGCTGGAGCAATGCGATACGAAGGAGTGCGCTGAGATCAGAGAGGATCTTCACAAACTCAGTGCGTTCACGCGGAGGCTGAAGGCAATCCTCAAGCAGGGGCAGGCTATCACCAACCTTGCTCCCATTGCCGCGGAGGTGAACAGGGGAGCTCTGGAAGGCTCCAGCGGAGGAAATACGCCTCGAATTGAGCCATCGGAGCCGAGACTCACCCCCGGCATCACTGTGCTCACATTGTACTTGGGCAAATTACGACCACGGCCGCCGGAGGATGCCAGCCTGGCCCAGCAATTCGCTGATTTGCAAAAACGGCTGTTCCATGAACTAGGGGTTATCGCGCCGCAAATTACCATCGTAGGTAGCCAGTCGACCAATCAGATCGAATTCCAACTTCAGATCAACGATGAGCTACTACCCACCGACTCCGGCCCCACGCCGGTCCAGTTCGTTGCCGCTGAGCTATGGCGCAGAGCAGACCAGTTGCTCACCCCTGATCTAGTCGAATACTACTTGACAAGGCTCAGGGTGAATTTACCCGCATTGGTCAACACCATCCGGCATTACTTCAGCATCGAGGATCTCACGCAGAAGTTGCGTTACCGGCTGAGCTGCCAATCCTCGATCAAAAATCTGCCGCGAGTCTTGGAGGAACTCATCAGCACGGCCAGTGACGTGCCGTAGACACGGTCGGGTGGAGGACAGCGCTGGCCGGGGCCGTGAGCCCGATTCCATCGACCGGAGTGGCCGAACGACTGAGGAGAAAAAAGATCATGTATACCAAATGGACTGCTCGGACGATCTTGGTCGCGATGAGTGGATGTCTGACGCTCGCCGCTCCCGCGCACGCCGTGACCTGCCAGTATCAAGGGCGGCCGGCTTCGGTCATCAGGTCTTCTCCCGGCTTCGGTATTGCCTACGGGAACTTTCGCCTGGTGAATTCCCCGAGCACCTGCCCCAGCAACGCACAGGCTATCCAGTTCGGCAGCACCTCATCCGCCAATGCAGCAACTTTCGTGGCCACGATCGAGACGTGCCTGGACGCAGCGACGTTGTTGGTCGTCAATAAAGGCCGCATCACGTTCGTGATGGATGATCCCACGTCAGGGGAGCCCGGCGTCGTGATCGGCAACGACCGCGAAGCACCGGTGGCTCTGTGTAGAATCAGCAGGTGAGCGAGGCGCAACGAAATGGACGCTGCCTGGAGAGCCATCCTCTGGCCGCAGTTCGGGGCCGCGATCGACATGCTCGAAAAT